>NZ_DEXN01000047.1:194477-270444 GCF_002364155.1 Alcanivorax sp. UBA3183 | reverse complement strand
GGCGCGGCCTCTTGCGTTTAAAATTGCAGTAACACCGATCGCGCAGTTATCAATTATCCATTCTCAATTATCAACTAACTCAACATCTCCACCAACCCCTGACTGTTCATCAGCGCCACCCGATTACGCCCGGCACCCTTGGCCTGATAGAGGGCTTCGTCGGCCTGTTTGAGCAATTCGGCACTGTTGCTGGCGCCGTGGTCGGAGCAGGAGACGCCGACGCTGATGGTGACCACCTGGCTGACCCGGGAGCCGCTGTGGGGCAGACCCAGTTGCTCTACCCGGTTACGCATCCGTTCGGCAAACACCAGGGCATCGTTGAAGCTGGAGTCAGTGAGAACGATGACAAATTCCTCGCCGCCATAGCGCGCCACAAAATCGGTGTCCGCCTGCACCATGGAAAGGGGGACGTTGGATATTTTCTTGAGGCATTCATCCCCGGCCGGGTGGCCGTAGGTATCGTTGTACTGTTTGAAAAAATCGATATCGAACAGCAGCAGGCTGATACGTTCCGGTGCATCCGGGTTTCCCTGCTTGTGCAGATGGAACAGGTGATTGAGCCGGGACTCCATGCCGCGCCGGTTGATGCAGCCGGTGAGGCCATCCACGGTGGCCTGGTTTTCCAGCACCAGGTTGGCGGAGTGCAGCTCGTTGCGGTGTTGGTAAAGCACGTGCTCGGAAAGGAAGTGCTGGCGCAACAACCGCTCATACACGTACTGGCCAAACAGGCTCATGCTGGCAAAGGCCAGAGTCACCATGGTCAGGGTGGTGGCCTCGAAGGGGGTTCGTTCCGGGTTGGCGATCAGCGTGGCGACCATGGCGCCGATCATCACCGTGGAGCTGAGCAGTGCGGAATAGAACGGCACACGAACCAGAATGCAGATCATGATGATCGACATCGGGGTGTGCAGGAAAAAGGTATAGGAGAGCGGGTGTTCAACATGCACGCCCAGATAATTGCCGGTCAGGGCGATGGCGAAGGCCAGTGCCAGCGTGGCCGGGTGAAGCCACTCCCGCCACTGGAGTGTGCGGGCGAGGATAACGCAGCCGCCGGCCAGCATCAGGGTGAACAGCCGGGGACGCCAGGAATTGGTGATCACATCCGTGCCGATCCAGGATTCGATCAGCATGGCGGTGGCGATCAGAATGGAGACCAGTCCCAGCGCCCAGGGTGCCACCTTCGACACGCTGGCCAGAAAATACAGGCGAAAATCTTTTTCCAGCGGCTTGGGCAGACGCAGATGCCACGGCAAGCTGATGTCATTGCCAGTGGGAAGTGGATTTTGGTTCTGGGGAGCTGTCACGGCCGGTAAGGCTCCTTTCTGTCCGTGAGTCGATGGCGGCCATGTTTCATCATAGAGTATGCCCGTTATTGAAAAAAATCACAGGCCGCCAACGGCATATTGTATGGACAGAAGGTCGTTAGTGCTCAGTCCAGCAGGGCCAGAAGTGCCTGTTGTTTCCCCGCTGGCAGGCGCCGGAAGCGTTCCAGCAGGTACGCTTCCTCGTTGCCGTCAGGAATTGCTGTTTCGCCATGGGGCAAAGTAGCTGGCCAATTGCTGAGACTGTGCTGCAAGCGGGCAATGATCTCCGCATTCATGCTGCGATGGCTCAGGCCGGCGGCTTGCGCCACTTCGCCACGCATGCCATTGGGAAATCGAACCACGAACTTCTCGGCTCGCGTGGTTGCGCTGCTTGTCATAGTAACCTCTGACCTGAATCCGTGACTTCACCGCGGCGCCTGACGTAAGCCTTTGCCGCCACAGAACATTTTCTTCAGTCGACCGTATCCCCTGATATGGTGCTTCTTCAGAAAAGGCCCTGTGACAACTAACTCTTGCGCCATGCATCCACGCTGAAGTCACAGATTCAGGTCTGAATCACACCCGCGAACAATATTCAGCACTCTGATGGCAGAGTGCCGGCTTAGACAACACGACAGGGTGTAGTGTTAACAATGCTTCAGACCTTACGCATTTTTTTGCCTTTAGGCGATACTGGCAGCTTGCCATTAAGCCTCAAACAGCGACCCGGTTAACACTGAAAACGGTAAAAATTGCTTTTACATTGAATAACGCTCCATGCGACATGCGCCACGGATGCTGCTGGATGGGATGTCGAATGTTGCGTGATGCATAAAACATGTGCTGTTCTCATGTGACAGTCTCGCTGTCGGGCGCTAGAATCCATTTCAATGATGCTTCCTTGAGTGATGATTCACACCATGAATATTGGCGCGGCTGACCTGAACCTGCTCAAGTACCTGGACGTGCTGTTGCGCGAGCAGAATGTGACCCGGGCGGCGGAGCAACTGGGCATCACCCAGCCTGCCATGAGCAATTCACTCAAGCGACTGCGCGAACTGTTTGGCGATCCGCTGCTGATTCGCACCAGTGACGGCATGACCGCAACCGAGCGTGCTCAGGAATTACGCCCGCTGGTTCGCCAGATTCTGTCTCAGGCGGAGCAGTTGTTTACCCCGGAAGATGTATTCAAGCCCTCGGATAGTCGTAGGGTGTTTCGCATCATGACCAGCGACTATGCGGAAGCCACCCTGGTGCCTCATATCGTGCGCCGCCTGCGTGCCGAAGCCCCCAACGTGGTGCTGGATTTTCTGACGCCGTCGGATGTCAGTTACCAGGACATGGAGCAGGGCCGGGTGGACATGGCGGTGAACCGCTTCAACGAGATTCCCGGCTCCTTTCATCAGGTGAGCCTGTGGAAGGACTCCTTTTCCTGTCTGTTAAATCGGGATAACCCCATTGCCAGCGATTTCAACCTGGACAGCTACCTGTCGGCACAGCATATCTGGGTATCGAAAACCGGTTTCGGGGTGGGCTTCGGCATGAATCCGGAAAAACTCGGCGGGCTGGGCTGGATTGATCATGCCCTGGAGCAGTTGGGCAAGAGCCGCAAGATCAGTATCTTTACCCGTCACTACCAGATGCCCGCGTTGCTCGCCATGAACAACGACCTGGTCGCCACCCTGCCCAGCCGCGTGGCGCGCATGCAGGCACAGAACGAACGTTTGCTGATCAAGGAGCCGCCCTTCGACATTCCCCAGTTCGAACTGAAAATGGCCTGGTCGTCGTTACTACACCACAACGTGGCCCATCGCTGGTTGAGAAGACTGATTCAGGAAGAGGCGGAAAGCATTCTGGCGGAGGAGTAGCTACGAGCTACGCTGGTTGGATAGGGAAAGGGTGGAAAGTCCCTCAGACCTCGGCATTTCTACGAAACCGCTTGTAGGAGCTATGCTTGCACGGCGAACCGCGCTTGCGCGGAAATCGCCCGCAGGGCGATCAGGAATCTCAGAGCTCGACAGGTTTCAGAAAGAACCGCGGACAGATAACCCTCTGTTGCCTCGCTACGCTCGGTTCGCACCTGCAAGAGGTGCTCCTACATTTAATAGCGCCGCCAGTGCCGCTCCTACAGCCTTTGGGTCGCGGGTACGGCCCTGTTAATGGGGTGCAGTCCTTCCCGCGTTACAGCTCTTAGGTAGCCGCTACTTCTCAAATCACCGTCGCGCCGCTGAGCCAGCCGCTGTGGGTCTTGCCGGGCATGTTTTCGCCGGCTTCGGCGATGGCGCCCTTGCCGATGCCTTCAAAGGCACGCACGCGGAAGTGCTTGCCGGGGGCTTCGGTGGCCAGTTGCTCGGCGATGTGCCCGGCCAGTTGCTCCACGGTGGTGTCTGTGTCGACCAGGTAGCAATGATCTTCCGGGATCACCAGTTCGAAGTGCCCCTGGGGGGCATCGTAGCGGAAGCGGTGGTGGGGGATTTCCTCGATGTAGTAGGTCCCTTCCAGGTCTTCTTCGGTACCCAGGTAGATATCTTCCCAGCGGTCCGCCCAGAGCTTTTCCCAGTAGCGGCTGCGCCGGCCATTCTCGAAGATATGGATGCCGGAGCGGTGGCCGTGGGCAATGCGCTGGCAATTGCCGTCGTGTTTCTTCAGACCATGGGAATAATGATAGAAAGGCGCGGTCCCAGTATCTTCCTCGCGCAGCACGATGCGCACCTCGGCCACATTGTCCGGCACCACCTGTTGTACCAGGTCCATCAGGAACAGGGTCAGATTGGCCTTGGAGACTTCCGGGCCGCTCATCAGCAGCAGGCTTTCGCTGGGCGCTACCATGCGGATGGTGCCGCCCCGGTAGAGCCATTCCAGGCTGGTGTTGTTGTCCCGCTCGCTCACCGTGGCGTGCTCGCTGTCCACCGGCACCAGCAGCCTGTGGTCCACATTGTCATCGATGATCTGCTTGATGCGCTTCTTGATATGGCCGAAGTCGAACACCATGCCCTGATGATCCAGGTCGCCGGTCAATTCCAGATCGACCAGCCATGACTCGCCGACCATGCCGCGCTTGGGGTGCAGGTAGGAGAAATCGGCGACGGTTAAATTTTCGACAAAAAGAGTGGCCATGCGGTTCCGGTGGAATAAGGTTGGGTTTCGACAGACTTTCACCTGAATCCATGACTTCATCGCGGCGCCTGACGCAAGCCTTTGCTGCCACAGTAGGTTTTCTTCGGTCGATCGTATTCCCTGATACGACACTTCCTCAGAAAACCTCCTGTGACAACAAATTCTCGCGCCATGCATCCACGCTGAAGTCATGGATTCAGGTGCTATAATGCCATTATTCTGGGCTGCCGCTAAGGTGTGCGCCACACACAGCGAACATTTTACGCGCAGTTACCGTGCGAGCTGTGAACCGGGGCACACCCTTCGGCCCTGAAAACTGCTCGCCCTTGCCTATCCGGAGCGATTCGAACCATGGCTGAAACCCTTTTTTCCAAGATCATCGACCGCGAGATTCCCGCCGATATCATCTTCGAAGACGACCAGTGCTTGGCCTTCCGGGATATCAACCCCCAGGCGCCCACCCACTTCCTGGTGATCCCCAAGAAGCCCATTCCCAAGTTGTCTGATGCCGAAGAGGCGGATCAGGCCCTGCTTGGGCACCTGCTGCTGGTGGCAAGCCGTGTTGCCGAACAGGAAGGGCTGGAAGATTTCCGCCTTAACGTGAACAACGGCGCCGGCGCCAGCCAGACCGTTTTCCACCTGCATGTACACGTTCTGGGTGGCCGCCCGTTCAGCTGGCCGCCGGGCTGAAGGTGGTCAAGGCCTGGCGCTGATTGTGCGCCGCCTCCAGGAGCGACCATGAATTATCTGGCACACCTCTCCCTGGCTCGGCCGTCTGTGCCATCCAAGGTCGGCAATGTGCTGGGGGATTTCATGCATGGGGTGGAACGATCCCGGCTCAGTGAGCCGGTGCGGCGGGGCCTGGACAATCACCGTCTGGTGGACCGTTTCACCGATAACCACCCCTGGGTGCAGGCTCAGCGGCGCAGCTTCTCGTCAACACGGCGCCGCTTTGCCGGTGTGGCCCTGGACGTGCTGTTTGACCATTTTCTGTGGCAGCACTGGTCGGCGTTTTATGACCATGACCGCGAGGCGGCCATTACCCGCCACTACCAGCATCTACAGTCCGGCCTGGGGCTGATGCATGCGCCCATGCGGGCAAGAGTGGAACGGCTGATTGAGCACGACCTGCTCAATCAGTACCGTGAGCTGGAGCGGGTGGGGCAGGCGCTGGATGTGATCGCCGGGCGTATTCGTTTTGCCAATGATTTTGCCGGCATCGTCGAGGAAATCGAGCCCCGCTATCAGGAGCTGGAGCGGGGGTTTCTGGATTTCTATCCCGAGCTTCAGGGCGTGGTAAAAGCCGCACGGGTGGAGGAATAGCATTCTTTGTAGGAGCTATGCCTGCATGGCGAAAAAGGTTTCAGGTTGCCTTGCAAGCAGAGGGCCCTTTTCGCCATGCAAGCATAGCTCCTACGGGAAAAGCGTTGTCGCTGTTACCACTGTGGTGGGTTTTTCACAGCGTGGGCAGATCCAGCTCCGCCATGGTGTCGTAATACAGCTCTTCCGCCAGCTTTGCATTGCGTGCCCGGGGTGAGCGCAGGGCCGGTTTGTGGTTGGCGAAGTATTCACCGGTTACCCCGTCGTACTGCGGATCCAGGGCCAGGCTGACGGGCAGGGTGGCGGCTTTTTCCGGGGTGGTGAGGGTCGGGCGGATCAGGGCCATGGCGGCCTTGGGGACATGGCGGAATATCGGTGTGTCCACGCCTCCCGGGTGCAGGGCGTTGCTGGTGATGCCGAGCTCCTGCAGGTGCTCGGCGAGCACATTGCTGAACAGGATGTTGCCCAGTTTCGATTGGCCGTAGGCATCCATTACCAGGTAGGGCTTGCGCCCACGCCAGGTTTTCTTGTTGATGCGCCCGAGCCAGTGGGCTACGGACGCCACGTGCAGAATGCGCGGCTGGTTGCCTTTCTTCAGCAACGGCAACATCAGGTGGGTGAACAGCACCGGGGCCAGGTAATTGACGCCGAACTGCATTTCGTAGCCGTCGCGGGTGAATTCCTGCTGGGTCGGCACCACGCCGGCGTTGTTGATCAGCACGTCCAGTTCACCGAGTTCGCGGTAGATCAGAGCCGCGTTGTCGCGCACATTTTCCAGATCGGAAAGGTCCAGCGGAAACAGTCGCACTTTGGCGTCCGGATGGCGGTTCTTGATGCGAGCGATGGCGGCCTGGCCCTTGGTCTGGTCGCGACAGGCCAGGGACACTTCCGCGCCGTGGCCGGCCAGTTGTTCGGCGGTACAGTAGCCGATGCCGGAATTGCCGCCGGTAATCAGAACACGCTTGCTCATGGTTTGCTCCGCTAGGGTTTGCGCCAGCTTAACAGCATGGCTGTGTCCTGTGAGGCCAATCTCAGGGGGAAGTGCGGGCGACCCAGTCGAGAATATGGTCGGCGACGTTTTGCCACTGTGGCCCCTGCAGCAGCAGGTGCGGGCCCTGGGGGTAGAAGCGGTACTCGCCTCGGTCGGCAAGGTGGTCGTGCAGATGGTTGATGCCGGCTGCCGGCACGGAGTTATCCTTGCCGCCATAGAGCAGCAGCGAGGGCACCTGTAATGATGGCGCCTGGTCGCTGGCACTGTCGGCCAGCTGGATCAGCCCCCAGTAGGCATCCATGCGGACTTCGCGGATCACCCGAGGGTCGTTTGCCAGACGTTGGGCGCTGTCAGCCGCCAGGTTGGGGTCATCGGGGTCGCGGTTTACCGTCAGCTGGTATCCGGGAGCCAGAAAGGCGGCGCTGGCGATGGCGGCATTCCAGCCGTAGCGCAGGCGGATGCCCTCGCGCACAGCAGGCCCGGCGAGCACTATTCCGGCCACTTTGTCAGGCACCTCCAGCGCTGCCAGCATCGCCACGGCGCCTCCCAGACTTTCACCCACCAGGAACACCGGGCGCTGATAGCGTTCATAGAGTTGCTCGATCTGATAGACCGCTTCTGACACCAGCTGGTCTTCCCCGGCCCACTGCCCTTGCTGGGCGCGTTCGCCGAACCCGGCCTGGTCATAACTGACCAGCAGGTGTCCGTTGTCGGCAAAGTAGGGGCCCAGCGCGTCGAAGGCAGCGCCGTAATCGCCAAAGCTGTGCAGGCCAAGGATCACCGCATCGGGATTGTCGGCGGGTTGCCAGTGGCGCAGGGTGTCGGTGAGGGCTGCGGGCGCAGCCGTGTCCTCCGCCCTCTTGTCGGAAACCAGGTTGCAGGCCGACAGCAGACCGTGAAGCATAATAAGAGTGACCAGACGGAGAATCATGCCATGAGCCTAGCAGTCAGCCCGCAACGGCGAGTGAATGCCGCCGATTTTACCCTGGTGCTGGTGGCACTGACCTGGCTGGTGGCGCGGTGCGAAGCGGATCAGCGCAAGCCTGCCGAGCCCGCACCGAACACGGTGACCATGATGGTCACTGCCACGGCCTACAATTCCCTGCACGGCCAGGGGGCGGGAGCGGACCATGCCCTGGCTGCCTGGGGGGATCGCCTCAAACCAGGAATGAAGTCCATTGCGGTGTCGCGGGATCTGATTCCCATGGGGCTGGGTCATAACGCGCAGCTGCAGATCGAAGGCCTGCCCGGTACCTGGGTGGTGAAGGACAAGATGCACTGGCGCTGGAAAAAGAAGATCGATATCTACATGGGCGAGGATGTGCAGGCGGCCCGGGAATGGGGGCGGAGGAAGGTGAAGATTACTTTTCAGGCTCCTCAGGCCGGGGAGTAGCTTGCTATCACCTCCGTCGTAGGAGCGGCGCTCGAGCCGCGAACCCTCGCTTGCGAGGGAATCGGCCATGGGCGATCAGGGATTGCAGGGCTCGGCAGGTTTCTCCGAGTAGAGCACCGATAACCCGGAAGGGGGCCGCCACGCCCCATTCGCGGCTCATACCCGCGGGGCACAGAGAGCGCCGCTCCTACAGAGGTGGGAGGGTCAGTCCCGACTCAGAAAGCTCATGAACAACCGTGTCGAGGCGCTGGGCAGGGCTTTGTCGAGGAGCTTGATCAGTTTGAAGGTGAGGCCCACCGGGTTGTGTACCGGGACTTTTTCATTGGCGGCCTGCCAGACCTTTTTGGCCACATCGTCGGCGCTCAGGTTGACGCCCATGCGGTCCACCACCGGTGCCCGGAAGCTGGCCTTTTCCACCATGGGGGTCTTCACGAACGGCGGCATGATATCGACCACGCGGATGCCCTGCCGACCCCATTCGATATTCAGCGATTCGGTGAGCGAACGCACCGCGAACTTGCTGGCGGAATAGGAGGCTAGATGCGGCACCCCGTACAGGGCCGAGGCGGAACTCATGTTGATCACCGCGGCGGCCTTGCTATCTTGCAGGAAGGGGTGGGCAGCCAGGCTCATGTTGATCAGGCCGGTCACGTTGATGTCGATGATCTGCTTGTGTTGTTCCGCGCTGATGGACTCAAAGGGTCCCATGCGCAGAATACCGGCACAGTTGAACAGCACGTCGATACCGCCGTCTTCAGCAAAGTCTCTGCAGGCATGCTGACAGGCAATGCTGTCGGTCACGTCCAGGGGCCGATACCAGCTGTTGTCCAGTTCCTTCGCCAGCCGCACCAGGGCGGTGTCGTTGACGTCGGTCAGGCCCACTCGCCAGCCTTTCTCGTGGAAGTGTTTGGCGGTGGTCAGGCCGATGCCACTGGCGGCGCCGGTGATCAGGATGCGTTTCATGCGGCGGGGTTCCAGTGTTGGTGGATAAAGCGGGCGCAGGTCATCAGCGCCTGATCCGCATCGGCCAGTACACCGGCGTGGAGCTGGAAATCATGCCAGCGTTGCGGGTGTACCTGCAGACGGGCCGGGGTGCCGGCGTCGTTCAGGGCGGCGCACAGGCGGTGGCTGTCGTTGAGCAGGATCTCGTCGCTACCGGACTGGATCAATACCGGAGGCAGGCCCGTCAGGTCGCCATTGAGCGGGGAGCAGGCCGGGCGAGTCGGATCATCACCGCCATAGGCGCCAGCGGCACTGGCCAGCCAGGCGTGGCTGAGCATGATGTCCCGGTCAGTGTCGAACAGGTCGTTGAGGCTCAGGTCCACCCAGGGAGAAATCAGGATGGTGCTGCTGGGCAAGGCGATCTTTTCCGCTTTCAGGGCTTGCAGGGCGGCCAGGGCAAGACCGCCGCCAGCGGAATCGCCGGCGATGGTCAGGGTAGCCGGGTCCACGCCCTCTGCCAGCAGGGCTTGATACACAGCCACGGCATCCTCGATGGCGGCGGGGCAGGCATGCTCCGGCGCCAGCCGGTAGTCCGGTACGACCACGCGGGCATTGGCGAATTTTGCCAGGTGCGAGGTAACCGAGCGGTGGCTTTCCGGGCTGCCAGCCACATAACCACCACCGTGCAGATAAAGCACGGTGCCTTGGGCATTCAGCGGCGCATAGTGCCGGCAGGGTACGTCCCCCAGGGGAGCCTCATGGCAGGGTACATCCCGGGCGACCAGCGTGGTTTTGGCCATGATGTCCAGCCAGCGCCGCTGTGTCTTGACGCTGAAGCGGGGGTTGGCCACCGGTTTGAACAGCATTGCCAGGGACTGGCGCAGGGCGCCGGCCAGCAATTGCTGGGTGCCGGACTGGGCCCGGCTGATTCGTTCAACGAAGGAGCTCATAGTCATTCAAATCCAGGGTCCGTGTCTGGCGGCGGTAGTCGAAGGTGAAGCCGGGCCAGTTGTTGGTGTTCTTGCCGCTTTCGGTTTTGTACCAGCTATGACAACCCTTGTCCCAGACGGTATTGCTGATTTTGTCCTGCACCGTCTTGTTGAAGTCTTCCTGAACCCGGTCGCGGACTTCCAGTGCCTTGATGCCCTGTTCGTCCATCTCCGCTACACATTGCAGGATGTAGTGAATCTGGCTTTCCAGCATGTAGATGATGGAGTTGTGGCCTAGATTGGTGTTGGGGCCATAGAGCATGAACAGGTTGGGAAAGCCGCGCACGGTGATACCCAGGTAGGCTTCGGCGCCATCTTTCCACACCGCGTTCAGGTCTGCCCCGTCACGGCCGGTAATGGTCATGGGGGTGAGAAAGTCGGTGGCTTTGAAGCCGGTGCCGTAGATGATCACATCGGCGTCGTGATGTGTGCCGGTGCTGTCGGTGAGGCCGCGCTGGTCCACCGAACTGATGCCGTGGTTGATCACCTCCACATGGTCCTGTGCCAGGGCCGGGTAGTAATCGTTGGACATCAGAATGCGCTTGCAGCCCATGGGGTAATCCGGGGTCAGTTTCTCGCGCAGGGCGGGATCCTTGATCTGCTGCTTCAGGTGCCGACTGAACAGCCACTCGTACACCTTCATGGCCTTCTGGAAAGTGGTAAAGCCCAGGGCCCGTGATTCGTTGGTGGCATAAATGCGTAGCCGGTCCAGGGTCTGGGTAATGGGTGCCTTGCTCAGTACCTGGTGTTCCAGTTTGCTGTAGGCGCGATCCGGTTTGGCAATCACATGGGCAGCGGAGCGCTGGAACAGTTTTACTTTGCCGGCCACCTTGGCCACTTCCGGCACGAACTGGATGGCGCTGGCGCCAGTGCCCACCACGGCCACGGTTTTGCCGGTCAGGTCCACGTCGTGGTCCCAGCGGGCGCTGTGGAAATGCGCACCAGCGAAATCCTCGATACCGGACAGCGGCGGGTAGGCGGGCTGGTTGAGCTGGCCGGTGGCGGTGATCAGTACCCGGGTAGTGAGGGTGTCACCGTTGGTCAGGGTCAATTCCCAGATGCCGTCTTCATCCTGGTAGCGGGCGTCGGCGACTTCCGTGTTGAAGCGGATATGCCGGTACAGGTCGTACTTGCGCGCACAGTATTGCTGGTAGGAAAAGATTTCCTGTTGCGGCGCGAAGCGGCGGCTCCACGGGTAATGGCGCTCGAAGGAAAACGAATACAGATGGGAAGGCACATCGCAGGCGGCGCCAGGGTAGGTGTTGTCGCGCCAGCAGCCACCCACGTCGTGGCCTTTCTCGATCATCAAAATATTCTCTTCGCCCTGGGCTTTCAGGCGAATGGCCATGCCGAGTCCGCCGAAGCCGGCACCGATAATCACCACGTTGTGGGTCACTTGCATGGTAAACATCCCAATAGTCTTTTATTGATGGTTACTCTAACGGGACGGATACGTCTTGTTTATGGCATTCTGGGACAGAAAATTGTGGGAAACGGACATTTCATGGATGTACGTCGTGCCATCACCAGTGTGCGCCTGCAAATGGCCTACGCCGCCGAACAGGGGCTGGACGCGCAGGCCTGTCTGGCAGGCAGCGATATTGACCCGGCAATGCTGCATCGGCCGGAGGCGACCATCGAGCGGGCCCAGGAGCGCCGGGTGGTGGAGAACCTTTGTGCGCAGCTGGATGATCCGGTCAGACATGGCCTGGCTATGGGGCAGCGTTATCACCTGAGCAGTTACGGGGTGTGGGGCTTTGCCCTGCTCAGTAGCCCTACCTTTCGGCAGGCGGTGGAGCTGGGGGTGCGCTATCTGGATCTGACCTTTGCCTTCCTGGATATCCGCCTTGAGGAGGAGCAGGGGGAGGCGGTGTTGATCCTGGATGACAGCGGGTTACCGGAAACCATTCGCCCCTACCTGCTGGCACGGGATGCCAGCGCGGTGATGATGGTCCAGGAAGAATTGTTCGCCAGCCGTATTCCGCTGTCCTCCCTGGCCCTGCGATTGCCTGAGCAGGATCCTGCGCCGTTTACCGCTATTTTCGGGTTGCCGCCCTGTTTCGATCAGTCTCACAGTCAGGCCCGGTTTGTCGCTGGTCTTCTGGATATGCCCTTGCCTCAGGCCAACCCGGTTACCGCCCGGCTCTGCGAGGAGCAATGCCAGCAACTGCTGGTGCAGCGCTATCGACAGGGTGGGGTGGCGTTACGGGTGCGCCGCCGCCTGCTTAGCCAGCCGGGCCGCTTTCCGGATATGGAAGCCATGGCATCAGAGTTGGGTGTGACCAGTCGCACACTGCGTCGGCAGCTGCGCACTGAGGGCACCGGTTACCGGGAGTTGCTCGATGAAGTGCGACGGATGCTGGCGGAGCAGTGGTTGATTCTGGGCGGGCTGGGCATGGAAGAGATCAGCGATCGACTGGGTTTCTCCGAACTGTCCAACTTCAATCACGCTTTCCGCCGCTGGACCGGGCAGACTCCGGCCCGGTTTCGACGCGAGCGTCAGGGGAAGTGATTTTTTACCACAGAGGGCACAGAGGACACTGAGGGAAAAATCGGTTTGGGTTGGGAGCTATCAAGCAAACGAGAAGCTGTCTGGTTAACCACTAAGGGCACAGGTAACACCACTGTTCTATCTCGGTGTGCTCTGTGCCCTCTGTGGTAAAAAAATGCTTTTCAAAGAAGGGTCAAGGCATCGCCGGCAGTTTCATTTCGCCTTCCTTGTCGAAGGACAGGGGCAAGGGTACCCCGGCGACTCTGGCTTTGCCGACCAGGCGATACTGCAGCGGCTTGTCCTGTTGCTGCTGGATTTTCTGCAACTGTTTGAGGCTGCTCAGCAGGCTGGTGGTAATCGTGGTGGTCACTTGGGCATCGCCCATGGCGGGCAGGGTGACGCTGTCGCCGGTGAGGCCGCGGGCAAACTTTTCGCCGTTGATAAAGATCTCATAGTCCAGGCTCTTCAGCGTCAGTTCCCGGTCATTGGGATTGCGGGCACGCAAAGTGAGCCCCCATTCCTGTTCAAACAGGCTGATACTGTTGAGGGCAATGCCGGATACGCTGACTTCCGGCGCCTCCAGCGACCCCAGTCGTTGACAGCCCGCCAGCACGATGGTGGCCGTGATCAGCCATAGCGAAAGTACTTTTTTCATTCCCGAACTCCTTGGCATTGGCTCTGTTAGAGGCAAGCATAGCGGGAAAGTTGCATCAATGAAGGGCAGATGATTCGTCGCGGGGGTGAAGCGGGATAGGTGCATGCCGAACGGCCCGATCTCCCGCCACGCCACCGCGCCCCTGATGGGGCGCGCATGGCGCGGCATCCTGACCGGGCCGCCGGCATGAGTGCCGATACACATTGTGTATCAGCCCGTTGATAGTGGCGCGAGCAGGCAGGGTATGGCAAGCGACAAGTGTGGAAAATTTGTATCTGCTACCAGGGTAGCGGATCGCCCCGCCAGTTAATAAAACTGCCGCTCTGTTCCGGTGTTGCCTGGTCCAGCTGAACTGTCAATTGCTCTGCCACCCAGTCTGCAGAAAACAGCTTTTCTTCCGGGACCCGGGACTGAAAGGGAGCGGATAGTGGGGTGTCAGTGGTGCCAGGATGCAATGCCAGCAGGGTGAGCTGAGGAGCCCGGCGTCGAGCCTCCACGGCAAAGGTGCGGATCAGTTGGTTCAGCGCTGCCTTGCTGCTGCGATAGCTGTACCAGCCGCCGAGATGGTTGTCGGTAATACTGCCGACCCGGGCAGAGATGGCGGCGAAGGTTGCCGGCTGGCGGCGTAGCTGTGGCAGCAGGCTGCGGGCCAGCAGCATCGGGGCCCAGGCGTTCAGTCGGAAACTGTATTCCAGGCTCTCTAGCGACAGATCTTCCAGTCGCTTTTCCGGTGACAGATTCCGGCGGGTATCGTGTAGCACCCCGGCACAATGAATCACTCGCGACAGATGCTCTGTGTGTGTTTTGACTTCCTCGGCGAGCCCTGCAGGCCCCTGTGGGTCGGTCAGATCCGCCGCCACCAGCGTCAACGTGTCATGCCGGGCGGTCAGTGCCGCCAGCGGCGAGCTGTCAGGGTCGCGGCTGCTGGCGATAACCTGATCTCCTCGCGCCAGATGAAGGCGAGTGAGTGCCAGACCGATGCCAGAGCTGGCACCGGTAATCAGTACTGGATAGGGAAGCGATGGGGATGTCATGGGCGAAGAATCGCCGTTGATCGGACAAGTTAACGTGAAGAACCGATCAGGTGTGACGATCGCAACAGTCAAAGTCGCATGGCTATGGTAGATTGCCAAAAAACCATCGGGATTGGGGGAGCGCAATGCGCCAAGTAGTAGTGTTGCTATTGATGCTGGTTGCCAGCCAGATTCAGGGGGCCGAGCTGGATCAGGAGCTGGCGGACTTCAAGCGCGACGTACTGGAAGTCAATAAGCGTCTGCTATTGCTGGAGGAGGAACTGCTGTTTCCTGCCGATACCCAGGTGGGCATCTATGTGTCCCTGGATGTGGGCCATTACTTCCAGCCGGACAGCATTACTCTGGAGCTGGATGGCGAAGTCCTGGCCAGCCATCTGTACACCGAGCGGGAAATCCGGGCCCTGAAAAATGGTGCGGTGCAGCGACTGGCGCTGGCCAACGTGAAAAACGGCGAGCACGAAATCACCGCCTTTGTGACCGGCATGGGGCCAGAGGACAGGGAAATTCGACGGGGTGTCACCGGGCAGTTTGAAAAGCGCCATGGCCGCCATTTCGTTCAGCTGCATATTGAGGATGACAAGGCCAAACAGCAGCCTCGTCTCCTGTTCCGTGACTGGCGCTGAGGCGAACATGCTGAAGTGGTCTGGCGTGGTGTTGTTGCTGATCAGCTCACTGGCCTGGGGGCGGCTGGACAAACCGCATCAGGTGCAGGAGTTGGCCTATGGGGAGGTGGCATATCTCTATCTGCAGGGGGATTACTTCGCTGCCCTGACGCGGGCACAGATGGCCCTTGAGCGCGGCGAGGTGGATGTGCACCGGGCAGATCTGGAAGTGCTGCTGGGCGCCATGTACAGCGCCTACGGTATGCCGGAGGATGCCGAGCGGGTGTTCAGTGCGTTGCTGGACCAGCAGGTCAGTGGCGAGGTGGCCCAGCGGGCCTGGATTCATCTGGCCGGGCTTTACTACCGACAACAGAAATACGCTCGCGCTTTGGAAACTCTTGAGCAGCAGGCCGGTACGCCGCCTGAGGACCTGCAAGAGGTTTACCACAGCCTGCGGGCGCGGGTGCTGATGCGTCTGGGCCGCTATGAAGAGGCGGCGGAATCCCTGGATGCCTTTGCCGCTAATCACCCGCTCAATGCCTACCTGCGCTATAACCTGGCGATCAGCTGGATCAACGGCAAGCACCCTGGTCTGGGCCAGGAATGGTTGTGGGAACTAGCCAACCTGCCGCCCGGTGCGCCGGAGGTAAACGCGATCAAGGACAAGGCCATGCTGGCGCTGGCGATTTACATGCTGCGCAGCGATCAGGAGGACCGTGCTTTGCAGCTGCTGCGCGATGCCCGCCTGGAAGGGCCGTTCGCTGATGTCTCCCTGCTGCTCTACGCCCGTGCCCTGTTGATCGAGAATCAGCCGGCCAGGGCGTTGCCGGTGCTGCAGAAACTGGACCGTAAATCGATCCAGCGTTCCACCGTGCAGGAAGCGCAGCTGGCGATCCCCTATCTGTACGAACAGATGGGCGATCAGCGTTCTGCTCGTCAGGCTTTCCAGACTGCGCTGGAACGCTTCGACGGGCTGGAAGAGTACCTGCTGGAAGTGGAGGCGCGGATTGCCAATGGTGACTGGTTTACGGAAATGGTCGGTGAGCCACGCTGGTCCACCGCCATGGACCCGGTGCCGCCGTTTTTACCAAAGCGGGTGAAGAGTTTTCCGACTTTCTACGAATGGTTTGCCACCAGGGAGTTCCAGCATGGCTGGCACAACTACCATGAGCTGATGCGCCAACGGAATCTGCTGACTCAATGGCAGAATACCTTGCCCGCCATGCAGACCATGCTCGACGCCCATGAGCGCAAGCATCAGGAAGTCAGGCCCCAGGCTCAGGCCCTGCTGCGGGAATTGTCACAGCAAGATTTTCAGGGTCGCCTTACCCGCCTGCAGGGTGATTATCGGGCCGCTGTATCGGATCAGGAGCCGCTGCCTTTTGCCACTGACGATGAGCAGCGTCTTTGGCAGGCTCAGCAGGAGGCCGAACGCAAAACCCGGAGTTGGGGCAAGCGTAAACGGCCGGATATGACCGCCAAGCTGGATTTCTACAAGGGGGTTCTTTTGTGGGAAATGCAGCAGGATATCGTGCCTCGCCAGTGGCAGCGCCAGCAGGAACTGAACGACATCAGCGCCATGCTCGACCAGACCCGTGAATTGCGTAGCCGGGTCATGGTGGCGAGTAACCGGGTCCAGCGGCTGGATTTTTTCCGCCAGGAACTGCCCGCTCTGGAGCAGGAGCTGGCCAGCTTGCAAAAGCGCGGTGAGCGGCTGATGCGGCGTCAGCAATATTCCCTGCAGGCGTCCGCGTTTGAGCAGGTCACAGTGACCCGCAAGCGGTTGAAGCGTTTCAGTGCGGCAGCCCATGAAGGACTGGCCGATCTGTACAACAAGGCGTTGCGGACCCGGCGTGAGCCGCCGGCTGGTGGTTCCGAGGCGCCCATAGAGTAAGAGGGAATCGGCCTCTTCGCCTTGCCAGCAAGGCGCCAACGGTGTTGTTTGTGTCGAGACCAACGATTTAGTGGGGGTCTTGTTCGCAAGGCAACGGGTTTTATCGCAGGGAATGGCCATGGATGGATACGGGTTACTGTTACTGATGCCGGTGATGATGGTGCTGGCGGCACTGCCCAGCACCAGTGTGGCCCTGGTAGTGGTGCGTTCTGCCCGGCTGGGATTGTCGCAGGGCCTGTGGGTGGCCGCGGGTATTGTGGTGGCGGATCTGTTGTTCGCTGCGCTTGCCCTGTGGGGAATGAGCGAGCTGGCCCAGCAACTGGGTGGCTTGTTTTCCTTGGTCCGTATTGCCGCCGGGCTCTGGCTGGTGTGGTTCGGCATCAACCTGATCCGGCATCGTGGGGCTGCATTGCAAGTCGAACCGTTTGCCGGTGGTAGCAGGACCGTCAGTTTTCTCGCCGGCCTGGCGGTGACCCTGGGCGACATCAAGGCCATCGTTTTCTATGCCAGCCTGTTTCCCCTGTTTGTGGATATGCACTCGCCGGATGCGATGGATCTTGTCGCGGTGCTGCTGATTACGGTTTTCAGCGTGGGCGGCGTTAAGGCTGTCTATGCATTACTGGCCCAACGGATTACCCTCCACCGCAATCCCGGTTTGCAACAACCTCTGAGCATCGTCGCTGGCGGCACCATGATCGGCGCCGGCACCTGGCTGGTGACTCGCCCGTAGGCCCGTAGGGTGGATTAGCCCTAGGCGTCATCCACCGTTACTCCGGTGTCGTTAAATCGTCGGAATAAAAAACATTGCCATTGCGGTCGATGATGATGGCCGAGGTATCCGCTAGCCGGTTGATCAGCGCCAGGCCTTTTTCTACTCCCAGCACAAAGACACTGGTGGAGAGAGCATCCGCATCCAGGCTGTTGTCCGCGAGCACGGTAACGCTGGCCAGACCATCGATACTCTTGCCGGTCTGCGGTGACAGGATGTGGTGGATGCGGCGGCCATCACGGATGAAGTAGCGCTGGTAATCGCCGGAGGTGGACATGGCCAGGTCGCTGATGGGCAGGCGCATGGCCACCTTCTCCTGGTTACGAGGGTGCTGGATGCCCACTTCCCAGGGGCGACCCCGGTGGTCACCGAGCACATAGCTGTCACCGCCCAGGGACAGCCAGGCATGCTTAATACCCGCCTCTTTCAACAGCGCGATACCCCGGTCGATGGCATAGCCCTTGGCGATGCCGCCCAGATCGATGCGGGTGCCGGGTGTGCGATAGCGCACCCGGTGATTCGGCAGTAACTCAATGCGGTCGGCGCCGATGTGCTCGGCCGCATCGGCTAGCTGGGAAGCGTTTGGCGCCTTACCTTCCCGGTAGTCATAGAGATGGCCGGCACTGGCAAAGGTAATGTCGAAGGCGCCGTCGGTGAGCTGATAGAAATGCAGGGACCGTTCCAGTAACCGATAGAACTCGGGGCTGATGGCTTGCGGTGCTTCGTGGCCTTGCCGGTTGAGTCGGGCCAGCTCGCTGTCGTCTATCCAGGGCGACAGTAACTGGTTGAGCCGCTCCATTTCCGCTTCCAGTTGCTGGAAAAGGGGAGCGGCATTGCTCTCTGACCACAGGGAAACACTGGCGCGGGTGCCCATCACATCCCAGTCGTGTTGTTGCCAGTCGGCGTGCACGGGGAGCGCCAGCAGCAGTAGCAGGCTGGCAAGCAGGGAGCGAAGCGGGCGAGGGCGATGCATCGGTGTATCCGGGACCAGTGTGTAGATCCAGTGTGTAGATATTGGAGCTTTGCTCGCAAAGCTCCAACGGTTGCCGTCAGGTAATGGTACCACTAACGATGGGCTCGAAGGCGGTAAGCCGGTCCATGGAGTCGCTGTTGCCCAGACTGTGATTGGGGAACTTCTCCGAGAACAAGCCCTGCTCACCATGAAGCGCCATGTAGTTCAGCCACACGGTTTCCGCCAACAGGTTGACGTTGTTGGCGGCCGGGGTGCCAGCGGTTTCCACCGAGGCATCCGGGCGCATCCAGCCCAGCTGCTGATGTTGTTCCGCCGTGCTGCCCGCCGTATTGAGGGTGGGGCGGCCATTGGGGTCGTAAACCAGAAAGAAGGACGCCGCGGTCGATGAATTATCGCCAGTCCATTCGCCCTTGCCACGTCCTTCGGCAGAGTCATCGATGCGCCCGTTGCTGGCCACGGAGCCATCACTGAACACATAAATCATCAGTGGCACTCCCTTGCGGCGAGCGTACTCCAGGCAGGCTCCCATGCACCGCCCGGCACGGCGGTCGCGGATTTCACCGGTTCCCCGTTCGCCGGTGTGATAGTCGAAACCACCCATGCTGATACAACCGGCACCGGCGTAGCCGTTGACCACCAGCTTCATCACCGAGGCCGTTTTCTCAAACTCCCGATCGTTCAACTCGGCGTCCGAGAAGATGCCGAGAATGTCCATGTCCTGGCGGATATCCAGGGTGGAAGGGTCGCCGTAGCGGTCGGTGATATCTGCCGCTTCCACATAACCACAACGCAGCAGGTTGCGCAGGTTGTCGCGGCGGTTGGTATTGGTAAGACCACTGTCGATGCGGTCGATGCGTTTGTGGCTGATGCGGGCGATGGATTCCATTACCGACACGGCATCGGCCTGGTCGAGCAGGCCGACCAGTTTGCCGGTGTCTACCAGGCCGGTCACATCGGAGCGCCGGTCTACCTTGGTGGGACGGGCTGAGGCGATGATGGATGCATCCGGGGACATGGAGTTGCCACCGGATATGGAGCTGCGAGAGCCTATCAACGACAGTAGTTCGCCGTCCGCACCGGCATTGAAAATACCGTACATGGGGTTGTGGGGATTATTGGCGGTATCGTTTTCCGAGCGTGCCGGGATCACGCAGCCATTCACATTGGCGGTGGCGTTTGGTGCCTTGTCGAGAATGCCAAGCAGAAAAGGGGAGTCACTATGGAATGCCAGCCCCAGCTCGGTATTGATGGTGCCCGGGTCATTATTGGGTGCCAGGTTGCCCGGTAGCCCAAGCTTGGAATAACCCGCACTGCTGAGAAGATCCTGTTGTCCTCCCTCGCCACCAACCAGCACGTTGGAGCCGGCAATGTTAGCGCCACCGGCGAGATCAAAACAGATGAAGGGGATCTTGCCGGCCCCGGCGGCGGCGATGCCGCAGTCGGTTTTCATGCCTTCCAGATCACCGGACAGTGCCGCCATGGCGTCGCGAGGATTACTGAACAAACCAAACATGCCGACGCTGCCGAACGCTGCGCCGGTGAGCAAGCCGCGGCCCAGCATGTCCCGGCGGCTGACCGGTTTGCCGTGGCCCAGATTCAACAAGGGTGCATCCGGATGCAGGGGCTGGGTACGTTTTTTTAGAAAGTTACGTTTCATGATTTTCCCCTTATTGCATCAGCATGGTGGCACTGCCCAGCATGGCGGCACAGGCCGCCTTTGCCGCGGTGGCGGTGCGTTCCACGCAGTCACTGCTGCACTGTGTCAGATTGGTGTTGAACAGCAGGCTTTCCAGTTCCCCCTCCACATCGGCCCGGGCTGGCTGATCCGCCTGGCCGTTGCCGACCATGCGTTCAAACAATGGTGAAATGACCCAGTCCCGCCATTGTTGCTGGGTAATGGTGTCGGCACCAACGTTGTAGTTCAGCCCTGAGAACAGGGGTGTGATGCTGCCATCATTGGTGCGCTCGGCTTCCACCAGGGCGTTGCAGTACTCGATCGACAGCTGCGCCACGCCGACCTGATGAGCAGTGAGGAAGGCTTCAATGTTTTCCTCGCTGGGAAGCTGGGTGCGCAGGCGCTGATAGGTGTCCGGCACGTCTCCATAACCCTCTGGTACTCCGGTAAGCACACTCATGGTGGCGTTGATTTCGGCAAAGTTGCGTAGCCCTGCCAGTGGTTGTTCGCCGTATTCGTTAGGGGTCAACGGCAAGGGCTGCGGTTCAGTGTGCACATGGGTATGGCTACCCAGCCGCTCGAAGGTCAGGAAGAATTCATCGTTGTCCTGGCCCTGCTCCACCGGCAGCAAGGTGCCCAGGCGGGACAGGGTTTCTCCCTGTTCGCTGTAGCCGTCGCCGCCGATCTCTGTGTCCAGGGTGGCGAAGGCTTGTGCCACATCCGGTACCTGTCCATTGATGCCCAGACGTAGGCCGGCCAGGGGGACTTCTTCGCTGACGATGTCCTGCTCCAGGTTGATGAAGTAGGGCGCGGCGAACAGGTAGCTGAAGTTATCGAAGCGGGACACTTCGAACACCACATAGGCGCCGGGCTGGTCGATCAGATGACCGATGTAGAAGGGCAGGAAATAACGCTCGCCGACGCCGGCGTCGAAGTTGGTGCGAATCTGTTCTTCAGTGAGTGCCCGGTTATGGATGGCGGCGAAACGGATTACCCCTTCCCAGGGGCGGTCACTGGAGGCTTCGTTGCCCAGGACTAAAGCGAAGGTGTCATCCCAGGTGTTGAGCAGGGCGGGGATGACCGGATCGGTGGCGCCGTTGCGGGCACCATTGATATAGATCTGTCGGCCGTTTACCGGGTCGAAGGTCACCGCCACGTGCTGCAGGCTGGCCTGCAGCGGATCGTCAGCCGTTTCCAGCACCGGTTCGCCGTTGCCGTCAGTGGCTTCGCCGATACGCTGGAACAGCTGATAATTGCTGCCGCTTTGCGCCAGTGTCAGGTTGCGGGCATCCGGGCCGGCGGAGTAACTGATGATATGGGCATCATCCTGGCCGGTGCTGGCGGGCACCAGCCAGGCTTCCAGGGTCAGTTCGCCGGTGGTGCGGATCATGTCACTGAGCTTCTTGCTGGTGGCGGTGCTGCCCTGGGCTTTGCCGTTGTTGAGACGAATGCCCCAGCCGCCTTCCCAGGTGACGTCGCCATTGAATTGCAGGTGGATGGACGGGTCTACTCCGGAGCTGTCGAAGGCGGTGAGGCCTTCCCCGGTCTTGAATTCATAGCGGGCGATGATGTTGCTCTCGTAACGGCCGCCGCCGGCGGCCAGGGTGCCATCGTCCACATTGAGTGATTTGCTCAGCACCAGATCGTTATCGGGGGCGGTAGGGACAATGGCGTTCGCCATGGCGCGAATGGCATTTTCCATGGCCAGGGCATCACTGTCGCAGTTATCGCTCCAGCAGTTATGGCTGTCTTCACCGAGACGCTCTACCAGACGGCTCAATTCCGGGCTGTTCAGGTCGATCTTGCTGCGCACGGCCGTGTATGCCTCGTTCACATCATCTGCAGCCAGATAGGGGCCCTGGGGGGTGTTGGCATCACTCTGGTGACAGTCGCTGCAATGGTCGTCCAGCAACGGATAGACATGGGTCTGGAACAGGCTCGGGTCCTGGGGGAAATTCTTGCTGTTGCCCGGGTCCTTGATCGGCGGTTCTTCCAGTTCCGTGGTGCCGCCCCCCAGCCCCAGACTTTCGCCAGCCCAGGCGCTGATCCAGGTACTGATCTGATCGGCGCAGAATTGCGAATCAGATTCCCAGCAGTTATGCCCACCGGCGACTTTCTGCACCATCTGCGAGGACGCTGGCTGGTTAAGGTTGATCAGCGGGTTGGCTGCTGCATAGGCCTGGTTGATATCGCCGGTCTGCAGGAAGGCAGGCTGCTGATCGCGGTGACAGGCGCCGCAGCGCTGCTCGCTGACCATATTGTTCCAGATATAGATCTTGAAAGCGGAGACGTCAGCATTGCGTGGTGCAGGGCCGTCGTAGTTGACGTTGTTGTTGCCGCCCCCATTGTTAACGTTCGGGGTGGTGTCGGAGCCGCTGCTGCTGCCGCCACAGCCGCTGATCAACGCGGCCAGGAGAGCACTGACAAGTGGTAAGTATCGCATCGCCTCAGTCCCCCATGCAGTAGGTGGCCGCATCGGCAAACAGCGTCTTCATGCGGTAGTTATCGTTTTTGAACTGGCTCGTCATGTTCTCAAGCTGAGAGGTGTCGGCACTGTCTGCGGGTTTGCGCAGGCACACCGCCTGAAAAACCTTCTCCGCCTGGCAAGTGGCGAAAACATCGCTGTGGGCCAGTTCCCGGCCCAGGCTGGCGGCGCCGCTGCCACTGCCGTTCAGATTCGGGTCCCAGCCCAGGTTGGCATTGGGGCCTTTTCGCCAGTAGTTGTCCCAGTTGTCGTCCGGGGTGATGTACCCCCAGGGGAAGTTGTTGCTGTTGATCAGATATTTGCCCTGCACCCGGGTGCCGGTATCCAGATCGGCGCTGGTGTTGTAGACCATGCGGCCACCATCGCCTTCCTGCGGGCCTTCCCAGTCGTAGTAGGCAAAGCCCTGGGCCAGCGGGTCCATGCCGCTGTGACAGCTGATGCAGTTGTTGCGGAAAATACGGCTGTCGCCGCCGGGGCTGCGGCTGACATCCTGACGGATGCGGTCGGAGGGGCGAGTGGTGTCCTGCACCTGTTCCAGGTCACGACAGAGATGGTTCATCAGGGTGAAGCGCAGCATGGCCCGGTTGGTGCCGGCATAGAAAAAGGCGTTGGCAGCGGCACGGGTGGTCAGCACCCCGGCAACGGCCTGTGACGGCGTGCCGTACTGGCTGGCCTGGCTGCTGGCGGAAAGCACATCGGCCAGATTGGCGTGCTGACTCTCCAGGTTGCGGTAATGGGCATTGCTGTCCGCAGACGCCGCTGGGGTGACGTTGCCCACGTAAAGCAGGTCATCGTAGAGGATTCGCCGAAAGTCCAGATCATCGCGAATGGCACCGATTACCGTGGCGGTATAGTCATTCAATGGCGCGAACACATCCTGGGCCTCATTGGTCCACGGTGTGGCGAACTGCTTGACAGTGACGTTATAGAACGCCGGGTGGTCCATGGCCAGTTCCGCCGCGTCACGGGGGCCGCTGGTAGGGTTGCCCTGGATCAGGTTGGCCATGGTAGTGAGCGTGGCAGCATCCGCCGGCACACCCGCCAGACGATTGTGAATGCGTTGTGCCTGGTCGCGACTGTTGGCCATGCCTGTCACAGGCAAGCTGAGAGCCAGCGTCACCAGAAATATCCCCCGATAGCCTTTCATGGCTGTATCCTTTTTCTTTGATACGGTGTCGTCCGTCTGTCATTGATTGGCAGTACAGATCGACCGTTTAACAGATTTCCCGTTTCCCGCAATCATTGTCCATGACATTCTGCATCAGGCTCTGTGAATTGGGGCCCAGAAAATCAACAACAGATTCGCGATACTGACACAAACCAGAAAAAAACGGACGAACGGTGAAAATAATGAGGGTACCTGTCCTGCTGGGCCTGCTTGTGGGGATAAGCGGCTGCGGAGGCATGGACGGGGGGGATCAGCAGAAGGACCCCACGGTAACCGATATCCCGGTGGCGTATGTGCAGCGTTCGCTGCCCAGGGATGACGACGGTGAGATTGTGGTTGAGTCCCTGGAAGAACCGGCAGCGTTCCAGGCCGGGGCCAGGCTGATGGTGCGTGACAGCGCTTCCTCCCGTGCTGTGACTCGTGATGTCTCCACGACGATCTTCGGTTCCGGCCACGACGTCCGTGATCTCACCATGAGCTACGACGGCAGTCGTCTGCTATTTTCCGCTCGGGCGCCGGAAATTGTCGATGCAGATGAGGATGAGCAGCCTACCTGGAACCTGTGGGAATATGATTTTCAAACGGGCGTCGCGCGACGGCTGATCAGCAGCGACCTGCGCGCAGAAGAAGGCCAGGATCGCTATCCGGCCTATTTGCCCGATGGCCGTATCGTGTTTGCCTCAACCCGCCAGCGCCAGGCCCGGGCCAGGTTGCTGGATGAGGGCAAGCCCCAGTTCACCCCGCTGGAAGAAGGCCGTGATACTTATGCCTTCGCCCTGCACGTGATGAGTGCGGACGGCGTGGAGATTGAGCAGATCACCTTCAATATGAGCCATGATGTGGCGCCCCTGGTGGGCCGCGATGGGCGGGTGATCTTCCTGCGCTGGGATAACAAGGATAATGAAAACCGCTTTGATCTGTACCGGGTTAACCCGGACGGAACCGGGCTTACCCCCCTATACGGTGCCGATAGCCATGACGCCGGTAATAATCGCACTCGGGAATTCCTGCCCCTCTCGCTCATGGGCGATGGTCGTCTGCTCACCGCTGCACGTTTGCGCGAGGCCGGAGCCGGGCAGATGCAGCCGCTGGCCATCCATATTGGCAACTTCGTGAATCGTGAGGGCCCGTTGTTTGGTCGGGTTGGTAGTCAGGCAGAGCAGGCGTTGCCGGGCCCGGCCAGCTCTTTGGGTGATGCCGTGGCGGTGGAAGGGCGACTGGCGGATTTGGTGAGCATGGATGATGGCTCCGGTCGTTTTTTGATCGCCTGGTCTCCCTGTCGCTTGCGGGAGGGGCAAACCCTGCGGCCCTGTACCGCCGAGTATCTAAATCAGGGACTGCCGGAAGCACCGCCTGCCTTCGGTCTATGGATTCTGGACCCGGCCGAGGGAACTCAGCGGCCAGTGGTCACCCCGCAGGCGAATCTCTGGGTCACAGAACTGGCTGTGGCAACGTCGCGAACCCTGCCAACGCAGGCCGTGGCCAATGAGCGGGACGATGCCCTCGCTGAAGACAACCTGGCGCGACTGGATATTCGCAGTGTCTACGACATGGATAGCCGGTTTGTCAGTTTCAATAACCCTCGGCTTCCCGGTATTTCCACGCTCGAGCAGTTCCGGGATCCTTCCCTGGTGGCCCCGGAAGAGCGGCAGGTGCGTTTTCTGCGGATTACCAAGGGCGTGTTGATCCCCGACGAGGATGTCCGGGATATCGCCGGAGCCCAGTTCGGGCGGGCGGCTAATTTCGGCATGCGCGAAATTGTCGGCTATGTGCCGGTAGAGCCGGACGGCTCGGTGCGAGCGCGGGTACCCGCTGACGCGCCGCTGGGCCTGCAATTGGTCGATGCCACGGGCAAGGCGGTGTACAGCCGTCATGGTGCATGGATCAATCTGCGCCCGGGCGAAACCCTGCAATGCCAGGGCTGCCACGCCAACAATTCGCCGTTGCCCCATGGCCGTACTGATGGCATGGCACCTTCGATCAATGCGGGTGCTCCCCTGACCGGGCAGCCCTTCCCAAATACCCGCACCGATGTGGTCGGGTTTGCCGATGCCGGCGAAACCATGGCTCAGGCGCTCACCCGGCTCTATCCGGAACGGGAAATCCCGGCCATTGATATGCGCGGCTTTGATGCCTGGAGCGATCCGGCTCCGGCTGAAGACCTGTTGCTGGCCTATGCGGACCTGCAGACACTGGCGCCTGCCCCGGTGCCCTGTCAGCAGCAATGGCAGGCGGAATGCCGCACGGTGATTCATTATCAGGACCACATTCAGCCGCTTTGGGATCTGCCACGCCAGGCGGACGTGGGTGGCAGCCTGCAGGATGTTACCTGTTCTTCTTGCCATAATCGCCGGGATGCCATGAATGCGTTGCAGGTGCCGCCGGCGCAGCTGGAGCTCACTGGTGAGGCGTCTGCAGATCAGCCGTTACAGCCCACCAGCTACCGGGAACTGCTGTTCAATGACAACGAGCTGGTGCTGGAAGACGGCGCCCTGGTCGACCGGCTGGAGATCGTCACTGACGGTGAAGGCAATGTGGTTTACCAAACTGATGAAGACGGCGAGCTGATTCTGGATAACATGGGTAATCCTGTTCCGGTGACGGAAACCGTGCCGGTCTCGGCACTCATTCGGGCTGGCCAGGCGCGCAATTCCGACGCATTCTTTGATATCTTTGTACAGGGCGGTGCCCATGACGACTGGCTGAAGGTGGAAGAATTGCGGTTGCTGGCGGAATGGGCCGATCTTGGGGCGCAGCTCTATAACGACCCGTTCCGGGTGCCCGAAAACTGATAAAGCGCCAAGTCTGGATAACCTGACTGGTGCCGTTGGAGCCTTGTTCGCAAGGCGAATGGCGTAAAAGTCTTGCCATGAAAACAAGCCCGGAATCGACATGCCGGGCTTATTTGATGTCCGATTGAAAGGGGAGACGCACCCGTTGCGCCTTGTAGTTGTGTTGTTATCCATGCTGGTGCTGTTACCGGTAAAAGCGGTTTCATCCGAACCGTCACCTCCCTTGCAAGTCAAGGTTGCGGAGCCCTATGTGGATATCCATACCGGGCCCGGTCGCGGTTACCCGGTTTTCCATGTGGTAGAGCGCCATGCGCCGCTGACCCTGCTGTTCCAGCGCGCCGGCTGGATCAAGGTTGAAACCGCCCGTGGCCGCATCGGCTGGGTGCCTCGCAAGGCGTTACTGTCTACCCTGGACGGCAGCGGTGAGACACCGGAACTGCAGAATCTGGGTCACGAGGATTTTACTGGTGGGCACTGGCAGGCATCGGTGCTGGCGGGAGAACTTGAAGGTGTCACCTCGCTGGCGGTGGGGCTTGGCTACCGGTTCACAGAAAACCTCACTGCCGAGGCGATGTTTACCCAGGCCAGTGGGAATTTTTCCAATACCAAGCTGATTGATTTCAACCTTCAGCATCAGCTGTTTCCGCGCTGGAGAATCTCTCCCTATACGATGCTGGGAACCGGCCGCGCCAGTATTGAACCCCGGGCGACATTGGTGCGCCCGGAAAATCGTGACGAAACGCTGGCTTTTGCCGGCGCCGGGCTGAAGGCCTACCTGGCTCGCGGTTTTGTATTACGGGGTGAATACCGAAGTTATGTGCTGTTCACCGAAGAAAACGACAACCGGAATCTGGAAGAATGGAAACTCGGTTTCTCCCTGCTTTTCTGATCCTGCCTCTATTACTCCCGGCAGGAGCAATAGCTGAAACGGCAGACGATATATCCGCTGTGCGCGACGCAGACCCGGAATCGGTACTGGATCCGCAAATCGAGCGGCGTCGTATCAAGGAAGCGGATATCGATAGCGAAAACTTCGAGGCGGGTGTGTACGCAGGCATTCTCTCGATTGAAGATTTTGGTGCTCAGCCAGTGGTGGGCGTGCGGCTGGACTATCACTTGTCCGAGGATGTGTTCTTCGAGGCAGTGCTGGGCCGCGCCGAGGCTGGAGAAACCAGTTTCGAAACCCTTAATGCGGGGGTGCGTCTGCTGAATGATGATGAGCGTGAGTTCACTTATTACCAGGCGTCGGTGGGGTACAACCTGCTACCCGGCGAGGCCTTTCTGTCTGGCGGACGAACGTTCAATAACGCCCTTTATCTGCTTGGTGGAGCCGGGATTACCGATTTCGCCGGCGAAGAGCATTTCACCCTGGGGGTCGGTGTGGGTTACCGCCTGCTGGTCAATGATTTGATCGCCGTGCGGGTGGATATGAAAGACCATATCTTTAATCTGGATGTGCTTGGCGAGGATAAGACCACGCACAATCTGGAGCTGACCGCGGGTGTCAGTCTGTTTTTCTGAAAATAAGAAATGGGGGGAGCAATAATGAAAAAGACACTGATGCTAGTGATAGGCGCTTTGGCGCTGATTTTTTCCAGCAATGCGCTTGCCGCAGAGGAAGGTGCGCCAGCACCGGACTTTACGCTCAAGACCCTGGATGGCAGCAACCTGAAGCTAAGCGAGCAGCGGGGAACCGTGATTCTGCTGAATTTCTGGGCCTCCTGGTGCGGACCCTGCCGTACCGAAATGCCGTTGCTGGACGATCTTTATCAGGAGTATCGCGACTACGGCTTCACCGTGCTGGGCGTTAACCTGGATGAGAATCGTGACCAGGCGGATCGTCTTTTGGACAAGATTCCGGTGACCTTCCCGGTGTTGTTTGATCCGCAGAACAGTACCAGTGAAACCTATGGCGTGGATGCCATGCCCACCACCGTACTGATTGACCGTAATGGTGTGGTCCGTCATCACCATCGTGGTTACAAGGACGGCTATATGGATAAATACGAAGACCAGGTGAAGGCGCTGGTGCTGGAATGAATGGAGTGGGAATGATGCGTCTCTCCGGTCTTGTGCTATTGCTGGCGTTCACCGCCAGCGGCTGTGCCGTAAAACCCTGGCTAAAGCCCTACGAGCGTGCCCGCCTGGCGGACCCGGTGATGAACGTGTCTGCCCACCCGGTGGCGGAAAGCTACATGGGCCATGTGCATCAGGCGCGGGAAAGCATGCGTGGGGCGGAAGGCAGTGCCGGTGGAGGCTGCGGATGCAACTGATGCGTACGTTGCTGGTGGGAGTGCTGATCTGTTCAAGCGCGTTGTTGCAAGCCTCGGTATTGCCGGAGGATCGGCTTGATGTGCTGTACCACCAGTACGAGGGGGGCGGTATGAAAATCAATGGCCCGTCGGTGCTGGTAAGAAAGTCGGTGGCCGACAAGGTAGCGGTGCATGCCAATTATTATGTGGATGAAGTCTCCGCTGCTTCCATTGATGTGCTGGTCAGTGCCAGTCCTTACTCAGAAGAGCGCACCGAGAAAAGTGTTGGCGTGGATTACCTGCATGGCAAGGCCATCTATTCGTTAAGTTACGCCAACAGCGAAGAAAATGATTTCGAGGCGAACTCGGTACACTTTGACATGAGCCAGGATTTCTTTGGCGATCTGACAACCCTGAGCTTTGGCTATTCGAAAGGCTGGGATGAAGTGTTTCGAAGTGATGATAATACCTTCGCTGAAGAAGCCGATCGGCAGCATTTTCGGATCAATATATCGCAGATTCTGACCCGCAATCTGAGGGCTAGCCTGGGCCATGAGCTGATCACCGATGAAGGCTACCTGAACAATCCCTACCGCTCCGTGCGTTATTTGACGGGTGGTGGCAATTACAGCTTTGAGCCGGAGCGCTATCCAGAAACCCGTACCAGTGAAGCTACCTCGTTACGGCTGTCCTACTACTTGCCCTGGCGGGCCGGCCTGCATGGCGAGTACCGGCTGTATAACGATTCCTGGGGTATTGATGCCAATAGCTGGCAATTGAAGCTGATACAGCCGCTGGGAGGAAAGTGGACTCTGGAAGGGCGTTACCGGGCCTACCAGCAAGGCCAGGCGGATTTTTATGCGGATCTATTTCCATTCCAGAATGCCCAGAATTTTCTTGCCAGAGACAAGGAACTCAGCGAATTCAGCTCTACCGTGGTGGGGGTGGGGATTGGCTTCGAATTCAGCAAATCAAACTGGGACACCTTCGACCGGGCGGGGCTGAATCTGTGGGTGGATCGCTTCAGCTTTGACTACGAGAATTTCCGCGACATTCGCGTCGCTTCCACCCCGGGCACCGAACCGCTGTACAGCTTTGATGCCACGGTAACCCGACTGCTGTTTACGTTGTGGTATTAGCTACGAGCTACGCTGGTTGGATAGGGAAAGGATGGAAAGTTCCTCGGACCTCGGTATTTCTACGAAGCCGCGGTAGGAGCCCATGCTTGCATGGCGAACCGCGCTTGCCCGGAAATCGGCCGGAGGGAGATCAGGAGTTTCAGAGCTCGACAGGTTTCAGAAAAGAATGGCGGCTAGGTTGATCTCTGCCGCCTCGCTACGCTCGGTTCGCCATGCAAGCATGGCTCCTACAGCGAAGCCCGGTTCTTTCGCCTGAATCGCGCCGCGAGCGGCGCTCCTGCAAAATTTTTCCGGCGTTGTCTCTTACAACGAGTCGGTCAGCAAAATCCCGAAGCTGAAACGGTTTTCGTAATCGTCGTAGTTGATCAGCGAATCCCCATAGCCACTGAACACCTGAACCAGCCCCTTGAAACGCTTGCTGAGCGGGAAAGAATAGTTGATGCGGCCGGCGCCCTTGTTGTCGGAGCGCAAGTTGTTACGCACCATCAGTTCCAGTACGTGGTTGCGGAACGGGTAGGCTACTTCCAGCTCGAAATTGCCCATGAACTTTTCGATGTCCGGGTTATCGTCACCGGAGGTCTCCAGGGGGTCGTCTTTCTCTTCTTCGGGAATCCGGTACCAGGGTTTCACGGACCAGTAGTAGTCGCCGGTCTTGAAGACGTAATTCATGAACACCCGGTTCCAGCTTCTCGACACCGGCACATCGCGGCCATTGGATTGGTGGTTGAAGCCGGCCACCAGCAGTTCGGAATCCAGTGGGCCAATCTGCCAGTCGATAGGCTTGGAAATAAAGATTTCCGGCTCGTAATTGGTTTCCCGAAACGGCGCGGAGATCTCGCTGTTGTAGGCCTGCCAGAAGAAGGTACCGGTGAACGCCATCCACAAGGTCACATCGTCGACGATGTTTTCCTTCAGGGGCGCCTTGAGTGAGAGCTGGAACTTCACCTCGTTGGGCTGCAGGTCCCGGTCATCCTTGTCGGGGTCATTCCACTGGCGGTTGGACCAGTAGCTGTACGGCAGCAGGTAATTGCGGCGGTGCGGGGTAATCACAAAGGGGTTGCCTCGGGTGGTGTTTTCCAGCGCCAGGCGGGCGCGCAGGGCATCCTCGTTGGTGCGATCCCCGGGCAGTTCTTCGCCGTTCTGGCACCAGCCGCGCAGCTCTTTCAGGGTGACCTGCTCATTGGCAGTCTGAGCACTTCGCAACAGGCAATCGTTCTGCTGCTGGGTTTTGCTCATGGCCTCCGTTGATTCATCCGGCACCGGGGCACTATCACTGTCTGATGCCTGGGCATTTTCCTCTTTCTCACGTTCGGATGCTTGCGGGCTTTCTTCGGCATGGAGGGTGGCGACACAGAGAGAGGCGCTGATCAATGTCAGGGCCAGCACCAGGGACTTGTACATGCAGTGATCCTTTACGTTGCCGATATTTCCGTCTGGCACGGCCAGCATCCGGTTACAGGTTGCTGACTTCCTCGTTGCTCATTGAGCGAGCCTGATCCTCCAGCATGACGGGAATACCGTCACGCACCGGATAGGCCAGACCACTGGCCTTGCACTTGAGTTCGCCGGCCTTGTCGTCATAGATCAGGGGTGCCTTGCTGACCGGGCAAACCAGGATGTCTAGCAGGTTGGTATCAATCATTGGCGGGTTCCTAAGCAGTCATTCAGCAGTCTTTGGCGAGTATACCCAATGTCCACGGCAGGGGAGAGGATACCGCCGCAACTCCGGCCTTTTTTTACGAAAAACCTGTTAAAACAGTTAACTAGAGAGGCAAACGGTAGTTTCAAACGCTTGTTTGACTCACGGGTCACAAATAGGGGTAGAGCGGTGCAGGAGCCCTGACCTAAGATTAGCGTCCCAAATTATGGCGGGCCCATGGCCCGCCTCATTGTCACCGTTTCTTTAGGGAGATTTGAGATGCCGGATTACAAGGCTCCCCTGCGCGATATGCGCTTTGTACTGAATGAAGTCCTGGACATGGACGGCCACTACCAGGGTCTGGGTCTGGAAGAGATCAACAGCGAACTGCTGAATGCCTTTCTGGAAGAAGGCGCCAAGTTTTCCGAAAACGAGCTGGCTCCCCTGAACCGTTCCGGTGATGAGGAAGGCTGTGGTTTCGACAACGGTGTGGTAACCACGCCGAAAGGTTTCAAGGAAGCCTACGCCAAGTATGTGGAAGGTGGTTGGCCGGCCATGGGCGGCGATCCGGAATTCGGCGGTCAGGGCCTGCCCGGCTCCGCTGGCATCGCTATCTCTGAAATGACCGGTACCGCCAACTGGTCCTGGAGCATGTACCCGGGCCTGTCCCACGGTGCGGTGGCGACCATTGAAGAGCACGGTACCGACGAGCAGAAAAATGGCTACCTGCCGAAGCTGACCAGCGGTGAGTGGACCGGCACCATGTGCCTGACCGAACCCCACTGTGGTTCTGACCTGGGTATTCTGAAATCCAAGGCCGAGCCCAACGCAGACGGCTCCTACAGCATCACCGGCACCAAGATCTTTATCTCTGCTGGTGAGCATGACATGGCCGAGAACATCGTCCATATCGTACTGGCTCGCCTGCCTGATGCGCCCAAAGGCACCAAGGGTATTTCCCTGTTCATCGTTCCCAAGTTTCTCACCGACGGCAACGGCGGTGTGGGCGAGCGCAATGCTGTGACCTGTGGTTCCATCGAACACAAGATGGGCATCAAGGCATCCGCCACCTGCGTAATGAACTTCGACGGCGCCACCGGTTACCTGATCGGCCCGGAAAACAAAGGCCTGAACTGCATGTTCACCTTTATGAACTTTGCCCGTCTGGGTACCGCCATTCAGGGTGTTGCCCATGCCGAGCTGGGTTTCCAGGGTGGCCTGACCTACGCCAAGGATCGTCTGGCCATGCGCAGCCTGTCCGGCCCGAAAAACCCGGAAGGCCCCGCCGACCCGATCATCGTTCACCCGGACGTGCGTCGTATGCTGCTGACTTCCAAGGCGTTCGCCGAAGGTGGTCGTGCACTGGTGTACCTGTGCGCCCAGCTGGGTGACAAGGTGAAGCTGGAGAAAGATGAGGCGGCCCGCAAGGAAGCCGACGATCTGATGGCCCTGTTGACGCCAATCGCCAAGGCGTTCGTGACCGAAGCCGGTCTGGAAGCGGCCAACCACGGTGTGCAGATCTACGGTGGCCACGGCTTTATCCGTGAATGGGGCATGGAACAGAACGTGCGTGATGCGCGTATCTCCACCCTGTACGAAGGCACCACCGGCATTCAGGCGCTGGATCTGCTGGGTCGTAAAGTCATGATGACCCAGGGTCAGGCCCTGCGTAACTTCACCAAGGTCGTGCACAAGTTCGGCGAAACCAACGCGGACAATGCGGACCTGAAGGAACTGCTGGAGCCGCTGGCCGCTTACAACAAGGAATGGGGCGAGCTGACCCAGGCCATCGGCATGCAGGCCATGCAGAATCCGGATTATGTGGGTGCCGCTTCCGTGGATTACCTGATGTATTCCGGCTACGTGACCCTGGCCTACCTGTGGGCCCGCATGGCAGCCGTGGCACACGCTGCGCTGGAATCCGGTGCTGGTGATGAGGACTTCTACAAGGCCAAGATCAGCACGGCCAAGTTCTACTTCAAGCGCATCCTGCCGCGTGCGGCCGGTCACAAGGGCGCCATCGAAGGCGGCCTGGACTGCCTGATGGAACTGGACGCAGAACACTTCGCGTTCTGATCCGGCGTCAGTGCCAGAAAAAAAGCCCGCCCTTGTTCGGCGGGCTTTTTTTTGCCTGAAAACCGCCCAGGCTACGTAAACGGTGGTTTTTCGTTATAGTGTCGACACAAAAAAGACGTCACAGGGATGAGGGGGATATATCCATGAAGAAGGTTGTTGCACTGATTGTGGTGCTGGTTGTGGCGTGGCTGGGGGCCACGTTTTATGTGGGCATGCGCGCCGAGACGCTGGTTCGCGACGAAGTGGCCGGCCTGGAAGTGATTCCGGGGCAGAGCGATATTGTCTTTGACGTGCTTCGTTATGATCGCGGGCTGTTTCGGTCCGAGGCGGTGACCTGCCTGATCGCCCAGGGCGAGCTGGCATCCAATCCGAACATGGCGATGTTGTCCGGGCAAATCTGCTCCCTGAGCACCATTCACCACGGTCCCTTCGCCTGGACCGATGAGGGCCTGTTTGTGGGGGTTGCCGCCAGTGAGGAAGTCCTGGATCTGAGTGAGCTGCCCCCGGAAATGGCGGCCATGGTCAATGAGATCTTTCAGGGCAAGCCGCCGGTGACTGGTTACAGCCGCTATGGCTTTGATGGCAGCCTGACCATGAAGGTGGCGGTGTCGCCGGTAAATCTGGAGGCACCCATGGGCAAGGTGGTGCTCGAAGAGTTGCAGCTGGACGTGTTGCGGCCAACCGCTGATACCTATCCGGTCAACACTTACCTGTCCCTGCAGGGGCTGGATGTGTCCTCCCCGAAAATGGGTTTCGCGGTGGATTCACTCACTGGCGCCGTGGATATCGTTGCCATGCTGGGCGGTGAATTACCGCTGGCGGATATTAACCTGGCCGGCAAGCAGTTGCGCTGGTCCCAGGGGGAGCAGCCGATGCTGGCGTTTGATCTGACCCTGCAGGGCAACAGTAAGGATCACGGTGATACGCTTAGTGGCGACAGCCGCTTATGGTTGGAGAATATCAGCGGGCCAATGGTGCCGCTGCCCATGGACAGCGCTTACCTGGGCATGGACTACGCCGGTCTGGACCGGCAGGCACTGGTCAAGGTGCACGCACTCAACCGGGAGATGGATGAAATCCAGACCCGGGCACTGATGGGCGCCCTGACCGGCAATGGCGAGCAGGATATGGAACAGCAGATGGCTCGTATCCAGACCTTGCTGGCAGAAATGACCCAGGTGGCTGCGGAACAACTGCTGCATCCGGGTGACAGTGAGTTGTCACTGCAGATGCTGGTGGACCACCAGGGCGAGCGACAGCTCACCGTCGACAGCAAGGCCCGTTACCTGGGGCTGGATGGCAACAACCTGCCGGCTGACGAGCTGATGGCACTCAGTGAGGCGCAGATTCAGCAGATGCTGGATGTGCAGGTGCGCGTGGATATGCACGAGTCACTGGTGCCGGCGTCCTACGTCGCCAGGCTGACAGCCCTGGCCGAGCAGGGCGTGGTGGAAAGGCAGGGCGAGCGCTGGAGCAGTGTGATCAGCGCCAATGGCGGCGCCCTGAGCCTCAATGGTCAGCTAGTGAGCGCTGAAGAGCTGCAGGAGCGCATGAAAGCGGTTTCCGGGCCTGCTGGCACTCCGGAGGCGGCTGAAGCGGAGACGGCCCTGGACGATCCGTTGGCTTACCAAGTCGATTGATCCGCAAAACCCGCCGTTTGGCGGGTTTTTTTATTCCCCGAAAATCGGGCATGCTGTAATGACTCTCTCGCGGGGCGATTGCCTGTTCTAAGGAGGGGAGACATGGAAACAGTCAGGGTGCTTTGTTGGCGCTCAACGGCGATCCTGTTCGTTCTGCTGGGCATGATCGGTGTGGTGGTCCCGGGTATGCCGACCGTGGTCTTTCTGTTGCTGGCCGCCTGGGCGGGCAGCCATGGCTGGCCACAGCTTGAACACTGGTTGTTGCACCATCCCCGCCACGGTGGCCACATCCGTCAGTGGCGCGAACAGCGTGCCATTCCCCGCCGCGCCAAGTGCGCCGCCTCCACCATGATGTTAATCAGTATCGGCCTGATCAGCCTGTCTACGGCGCCGGATTACGTGAAAATCGCTGTGCCGCTGTTTCTCTGCGCGGTATTGCTGTGGATGTGGCGCCGACCGGAGCCGCTGGAATAGGCATAAGGCTTTATTTGAATACGGCGCAAATGAAGGCAAAAGTGCGTAAACAGCCCTCAATGTTCCCAATTTCACCCACAAAGCGTGATTCTTGCGTTAGCGGCGGCGCCCATGAACGGCGGGTCACAAATAACCCTGTTACCTGAGGCCCTGCCTGCCTAGAATTTGCGCCCTGCCAACTTTCGGGAGATGTGCAAATGGCGACCTATAAAGCGCCCCTCGAGGACATGCGTTTTGTTCTCAACGATGTGTTCAAAGCGGATCAGCTGTGGGCCTCCATGCCTGCCACCGCCGAGGTTACCCGCGACCTGTCCGACGCCATTCTGGAAGAAGCGGGCAAGATGACCGAAGGCCTGCTGTTCCCGCTGAACCGTAACGGTGACGAGCAGGGCTGCACCTGGAACGACGGTGAAGTGACCACCCCGGACGGTTTCAAGGATGCCTTCAAGACCTTTGCGGAAAATGGCTGGAGCGCGTTTTCCGGTAATCCGGAATTCGGTGGCCAGGGCATGCCCAAGTCCCTGGCGGTGCTGTTCGAGGAAATGATGCACAGCGCCTGTTCCTCCTTCGCCCTCTACCCAGCGCTCACCAGCGGCGCTTGCCTGGCCATCGATGCCCACGCCAGCCAGGAACTGAAAGAGCAGTACCTGCCCAAGCTCTACAGTGGTGAGTGGAGCGGCACCATGTGCCTGACTGAGCCTCACTCCGGTACCGATCTGGGTATTCTGCGCACCAAGGCCGAGCCCAACGACGACGGTTCCTTCAACATCACCGGCACCAAGATCTTCATCACCGGTGGTGAGCACGACATGACCAGCAACCACATTCACCTGGTGCTGGCGAAGCTGCCGGATGCGCCGGCTGGCTCCAAGGGAATTTCCCTGTTCCTGGTACCCAAATTCCTGCCCGACGCGGACAACAACGCGGGTGAGGGCAACGGTGCGACCTGTGGCTCCATCGAACACAAGATGGGCATCAAGGGCTCGGCTACCTGCGTGATGAACTTCGACGACGCCAAGGGCTGGATCATCGGCGAACCGAACCAGGGGTTGGCCTGCATGTTCACCATGATGAACTACGAGCGCCTTTCCATCGGCCTGCAGGGTCTGGGACTGGGTGAAGTGAGCTACCAGAGCGCGGTGGACTATGCCCGCGAGCGCCTGCAGGGCCGCAGCGCCACCGGCGCAAAAAATCCCAATGGCCCGGCGGACCCGATCATTGTTCACGGTGACGTACGGCGCATGCTGATGAACATGCGTGCCATCAATGAGGGTGGCCGTGCGCTGGCTGCCTACGTGGGCATGCAGCTGGACACTGCCAAGTTCAGCGAAGACGCGGACGCCAAGAAAAAGGCGGAAGACCGGGTGGCCCTGCTGACACCGGTAGCCAAGGCCTTCTTCACCGATCGCGGTCTGGATACCACTATCACCGGGCAGCAGGTCTTCGGTGGCCACGGTTATATTCGTGAGTGGGGCATGGAGCAGTTCGTGCGCGATTGCCGGATTTCCCAGATCTATGAAGGCACCAACGGTATTCAGGCGCTGGACCTGGCGGGCCGTAAAGTCGCCCGTAACGGCGGTAAATCCGTGGATGCGTTCCTGGCCGATGCCCAGGCCTGGGTTGAAGAAAACAGCGGTAATGGCCAACTGGCTGCCATCAGCAGCGAGCTGCAGGCGGCACTGACCCTGCTTAAGGACGCCACCGACGAACTGCTGTCCCAGGCAGGCAACAACCCGGACGCGATCAGCGCTGCCGCAGTGGAGTATCTGGACCTGTTCGGCTATGTGCTCTACGCCTGGCTGTGGGCGCAGATGCTGGCGGCCACCGATGGTCGTGATGATGACTTCGCCAAGGCCAAGCGCATCACTTGCCAGTACTACTTCCAGCGCATTCTGCCCAAGGCCCATGCCTTGTATGCTCAGATCAAGAGTGGCGCGGATACCATGATGGGTCTGGACGGCGAGTTGTTCTAAATAGCTACGAGCTACGAGCTACAAAAAACCGCACCCTCACGGGCGCGGTTTTTTTTGGGGTGGCGCGGGGCCAAAAGGCTGATCGTTAGCTGGATGCTTTCCTGAAGCTAGAAGCTAGCTGCTCGTAGCTGCCCTTACGGAAACTGCATATTCAGCGGCGAACTGCCCTGTAGTGAATCCGCCCGATTCGGATCATCTATGAAAGGGTTACGGTTACCCTGCACCTGCTCGATCACGTTGTTGCGGCGACGTTCCTCGTCGTCCACCGGGTCATCCCGGTGCCAGCGTTGGTACATCTCCAGGGTGCCAAGCAAGGGGATGTCATATCTGTCATACAGATACAGCATGGCCCTGGCCACATCTCCCTTGGCGGACTTTGGTGGCTCGAATACCTGAAAGGCTTGCTTGTAACCACACTGCGGATCCGTGGCTGTGGTGGCTGGCAGATCGCCCAAGAGGGTTCGGCGACGGTCAAGCTCTGCATGTCGAGTTACCGGAAATAGGCTGTGGCGGTCCCGTGAGACCTCGACAAACTGGTGACTGCTCTGGCACAACCGGCTGGTTCGGCAGCCGAAATGTTGCGCAAGCCGGCGCTCGTCATAGATGTGTTCTAAAGAAACCCGATCATCGGCCTGGAACGCTTCCTGGCAATACAGCGTTTTGCCGCCGTTGGCGTATACCTGCTCGAGAAACATCTTCTCAGGTGTGTCGCCAAAGCTGGTAGCTACAGGCAAGAAGAATGCCAGCAGCACCAGTGAAAACTTATTCATATTGTGAGCCCCGTCACATGTCTGCTCTTGCCATCTTAGCCCCCAAAGCCAGAGTGACATCTAATTATAATGTATACCGGGGTGATGAAAGGTGCCAATGGCAGGACTAACGGTTGTCTAACAAGAATGTTACGCAGTCCTGAACATGTGCGCTGATCGCACTCTTTGGTGGTAGTTGCTCCGGGGCCAGCAGGGCGCATAGTTGGAACTCCGCCTTGACCATGCCCAGGAACTGACGGGCGGTGTGTGGGGTAGGCAGCTTGGCAGGCAGTTGTCCCTCTCGCTGCAGGTGTTTCAAATATTGTTCCAGCTCACTCAGTAGTAATTCCGGCCCGGCCTGGTAGACCGTGCGTCCGAGATCCGGAAAGGTCGGGGCCTGGGTGATCAGTAGGCGGTATAACTCCAGATTGAGCGGCTCCAGCAGGGCGAACACAAAGTTATTTGCCAGCATCGTCAGCCCCTCGCGGGCAGACATGCCAGAGACATCGATAGAGCGGATTTCTTCGACCAACTTGTCGGCGTGATAACGAATCACCGCGCCGAATAGTCCTTGCTTGTCACCAAAATAGTCATAGAGACTGCGCCGGGAGCCGCCGGCCTTGGTGATGATCATATCCAGAGTGGTGCCGTCATACCCGTGCTGAAGAAAAGCATCGGTGGCGGCTTCAAGAATAGCTTCTCGGCGTTTCTGGCCGCGTTGGCTAAGGGGCTGCTGCTGCATTAAAAGGCCGAAGAGTTAATTTTGAGAAATGGTACTGAGCATGCGGTGTGTTAGCAATAAACCCTGTCTATTGTGCTTTGCCGGCCTTGGCTGAGTGTCGGCAGCCGCTAAGGTGATGTCGGTGATATCGATCCCGCAAGGCTCGCGGTAAAGAGTGGCTGAATGGCTAACGTGGCAAGGCAATCCAGCTGAGTACGCCCTGTTGACGTTCTCGCCAGCGAAAGGGCACCTCGGTACCGTGCTTCCATTGCGATGTCAGCGTTGTCAGCAGGGTGAGTGAGCGCGGGTTGCGGCGGGCGGCGTCATGGAAGTAAAAGCGTTTACCGGTCAGGGGGTAGAGCGCCTTGAACAGACATTCCTTGGCGGAAAAGATCAGGGTGATCCGGTTCGCCCGTTGTATCGGGGTGAGCCCTTTCAGGTTGTCCCTTTCCTCGCTGGTCAGCAATTCACGGCACAGGCGGTCTGCGCGTTCTGCAGTTAGCCATTGCTCGGTATCCACTCCCACTGCCAGCCAGTGCCGGGCATCTGCCACCATGACCTCGGCCGTGCCCTTGCTGTGGGTAATACTGCCTACGGTACCGCCAGGCCAGACGGGGGCTCTATCGGCGCCCATGCCCGGAATCCCCTCGAAGCCCAGAATCCGAAGCGCCTCCCGGGCGCACCAGCGCCCGGCCAGGTATTCGGTTTTGCGCTTGTCGACCGAAGATGTCAGCGAGGCCGGTAAAGGAATATCCGTCCGCAGGAAGCTGTCATCACGCAATTTTTCGATTTCATAGTGGCAGCCAACACGGACCAGTCCATCGGCAATTTCCTCGCGATGAATATTGGATAGGCATTGTGGGCGCTGATATTCCGGCATGATTTATGGGCTGTCGATGGCTTTGCTGCACTATAGCAAACTCGCGGCGTAAAGAGGGGGCGCGGTGCGTTGAGAAGTAAGTGCCGGTAGACTCGGTGCGGTATCTGCGCACAGACGTACTGATTATTGAAAGGAGAGTCTCATGGCCGGAACCAGCTTGCTGGCATTGCTTGATGATATTGCCACCATTCTCGATGACGTATCGGTAATGACCAAGGTGGCAGCAAAGAAAACCGCCGGTGTGCTGGGGGATGATCTGGCGCTGAATGCGCAGCAGGTGTCCGGTGTGAAAGCAGACCGGGAACTGCCTGTGGTTTGGGCGGTGGCCAAGGGATCTTTCGTCAACAAACTGATTCTGGTGCCGGCCGCGTTGCTGATCAGTGTGTTCCTACCCTGGCTGATTACACCGCTGCTCATGGTGGGGGGCGCTTACCTCTGTTATGAGGGCTGTGAAAAACTGCTCCACAAGTTTCTGCATGGTCGAGATGAGAAAGAGGCAGAGCATCAGCAGCGCCTGCAGGCGCTGAGCGATGAAAGCGTGGATCTGGTGGCCTTCGAGAAGTCCAAGATCAAGGGGGCAATCCGCACAGACTTTATTCTCTCGGCGGAAATCATCGTGATTTCTCTGGGGGCAGTGCAAAGCGCCACTTTTGGCGTACAGGTGGCGGCTATCTGCGCCATTGCAGTATTGATGACGGTGGGCGTGTACTCGCTGGTAGCGGGCATCGTGAAGCTGGACGATGCCGGCCAGCATCTGATGCAGACGCCCGCGGACAGGACCGCTGCAGGGGCCCGTATTGCCTTCGGGCAAGCCATTCTGACGGTGGCGCCGTGGCTGATGAAGACCCTGTCCGTGGTTGGTACCGCCGCCATGTTCCTGGTGGGTGGCGGGATTCTGGTGCACGGTATCCCCGGCTCCCATGACTGGATTCACGCTTTGCAGGAAATGGCGGGAGCCGTGTCATGGCTGGTGCCGTTGCTGATCAACCTGGTGGGCGGCGTACTGGCAGGAACTATCGTGCTGATGGCGGTTTCCGGAATCAGCAAGCTCCTCGATAAATAAGCTGTCAAAGCGTTGAGTATCAAATGATTGCGAGCGCTGAGCGTGTTCGTGCGTTTACATGCCCCGTCAGACTCTGTTGGGTGTGAGCATGATCGTTTCGGGAAAGTGGATTATTATGCACCTGGGGAAAAATAAACGAAGATGCGCGTCACCGGATTGATAAGGCGGCGCTGCCATTAAAAGTGACATCGCTGCTCGCGGCCATCACCATCAGTAGGCTGCTATTCAGCCTGACATCTCTCGGACAGCATTATGACAACAACACTGCGCTACAGCCTGGCATGCCTGGTCGCCCTGATGGCGACCGGCTGTGGAGGAGGCTCTTCATCCAGTGGCGGCGCCGTCACGGAAACCACAAGCAGCGCACCAAGCCGCGCCTATTTTTATGACGCTGACGGCGAGCAGGTGGCGCGTATGCAGTTCCAATACCCCGACGAACTGACGATTAACGTGCAGCTGCAATCTGTCGGGCCAGATATGGCCTGGGCTACCGGGGATGATACGTCTCATCCCTATCTTCAGTGCCAGTACATGTCGGCGCCGACCCCGTTGCTGCGCTATCCGGATCTGTATTTTCTCGGTATGTCAGGTTCGGCTACGGGCGCTACAGCACTGGCGGTACTAGGTCTTTCGAATAATGGCCCGATGAAGTGCCCGGTGCGTAGCGGACGACGGCTACAGCAAGAGTCCGGATACGTCACCGGCCTGTTCACGCCTAGCTCGGACTTTATTTTCAGTTACTCCATCAATGCCGACCTTGAGCATTTTGGCGGGACCGCAACGGAGGTGATCGACTACGAATTTGTCGGCCTGGACACGACGGTTGCGGAGATATTGGCGTTGTCAGAATTTACCTCTGATATCGACCTTGCGACTGTGGATGAGCCTGATCTGCCAGCCATCGTCGACCATACGCAAACTAATACCGTCATCTTCGATGCCGAGCAGCGCCCTTTGAGCATTGACCTCGCTGCCGATAGCACCTGGACGGCTTTGTTGGATGAGTACTGCATGGAGGTGGCTCCCATTGCCGTCTCCCTCAAGCTGCTGAGGGGATGCTCTTCCGCTCGCCAAACACGGTCCTATCGCTATCTGGGCGATAGCGTCGAACAGGATGTTCAACGCTACAACGGCTCAACGACCGCAGACTTGTACAACTACACCGCCACTCGCCTGGCCGATCGCGTGATCGTCCATCCCGGCACCGCCGATGCCGGTCCTGAGTCGGGACACTATTACGATTCTTATCTCTTCAATGCGTCAGAGCAAGTGACGTCCATGGTGCGGAGTTCCTACAGTAAAGACGGGATTTGGGACACAGAAGACGACCGGCATGAAACGCGTGAGAGTTATCACTATGACAGCAACGGCAGGCTCTCTGAAGTCGGCTACTTCGGCTCGATAATGCGCAGGTACAGTTACTACAACGATGGGAAATTGAAGAAGGTTGACCGTGTTGCTAGTGACTCCAACGTCCCCTGGGAGCGAACGCTGGTCTCCTACCGACAGGGCGCGCCGACGAAGATCACCGTGCAGAGGCGTGAAGACGACCCGAATGATGGCCATTTTCTGCAGACGCGTATTGTCATGGAGTTTGCGCCCAGCGAAGAAAACTGGCCCGAACTGTTTTCACCCGTTCCCCTGTTCTCCGAGTTCCGGACACCGCCCAGTATTGATGACCTGATGCGCTTCCAGCCGATAAGGTAATCAGTGGTATGCAAGCGGTTCAGATGGGGCCGCTTTTTTCTAAAGGGCGGCGATAACCTGTTAAAAATAAAGGTGTGGCGGTCACTTTATGTGGCCTGCGAAGTACAAGTCGCCAGTTTCGGGCAACTTATGCTTTACGCCACAAATGTGCGAGATAACAAGGGAATTGGTGGGCCCACCAGGACTTGAACCTGGGACCAATCGATTATGAGTTGGCAAGGTATACCGCAAAGCCAGCAAAATCGATAGTAGGGTGGCGTAGCTGGCCGTAATGGAAAGTACTTTAATAACAGTAAATTAGCGTAATTATCCGAAAGCATCCCAAACGTGTGAGTGTACCTGTACTGTACCTTTTTTCATGCAGTACAGTGCCTCTGGAATTCGTGCTGTGGTAGCGGCCCTGGCGGTTGCTGTCATTCTCGGATCGGGGTAATAACGGTGGCAAGGGATATACTCAGGCTATGGAGAGCGGAATGAACCAATCAACATTCACCAGCGTTTGGGATGCCATCGAGGACGACCCTGCAGAGCGGGAAGACCTCAAGGCCCGTAGTGATGCCATTATACGGCTGAAAGCACATATTGCGGCCAAGGGCTGGGATGCTGAAACTGCAGCAGCAGAGCTGCAGGTAAACCTGTTCCTGGTGGAATGCTTGCTGAAAGGCCGGATCGGCCAGCTCGACCGGCAGAGCCTGGCAGCGATGCAGCGTGCTGCAGGGATCAGGCGCTGACCCGATTTTTGTCGTCATCTCCCCGCTTAAAGTGTCGTCATATCGGTCAATGTGAACCGGTGAGGTTCAGGCCATACCCTTAAAGTGTCATCGTTGCGCTCAGATTTTGAACAGCCAAAGCCCCCAAAGGGACTGTATAAGCGGCTAGAGGCCGCATTTTCCCGTTGGCAGGCAAGAACTCCTGGCATACCCGGATTTTGTCGTCATACCCCCCCCCTAAAGTGTCGTCATTGGCTGCAACTGTTTGTTATATATGGAAAGAATTTCCCGGAAACAGGAGTTTGGCTATGGAATCGATCAGCTCACCCAAGGTGAAGCAGGACACCTCAAAGCAGCTCAATCCGTTGACGCAATCAGAGATCGAATCACTGCGGCAAGAGATGCAGCAGGACATAGAGTGGGGATTAGAGCAGCTTCGCCAGCGCAAAGCCCAGAAAGCCGAAAAACAGGAGTAAAAGCCATCGTTTGGTAAAGGCACAGCTGTTCGGTAGGATTGATCGTCATGCTGAGTAATTAAAAATATTTTGACAACGGGTGTTAGTGGGGGGTGAACGAAATTGATGTGTGTACGGTTTGAGGAATTTGTGCTCGTATCATTGGCCTAGTCAAGTTGGATGGTAGCTGCTGAGTTAGCAGTTAATCTCTGCTGTTTGCCAGAGATTTTCTACAACAGTTCTTTTGGGAGCAGGGACGTGGGGAAAAAATCAAGGAAGAAGCGGGAACGTCGGCTTGCGCGAGAGGAAGCCGACTATGGGGCTCGCTTACGTAAGATGATTGAGCTTTCCGGACAGGCCGCTGAAGAGAGAGGTAAGGAGGATTCATTTCAAAAGAGCCTGGAGGCAACACGAGAGCTACTTTTAAAGTATGAGGTGCTTGATGCAGCTATTGCTTTGAGTGTCTCCGAGCTATGGCCTGCCAACGCTGGAAGCGGGATAAAACACATTTTTGCTTGGTGTGTTCTGCTAGACCTTCCTTACGGTGAGCAAGGCGGAATGCTGATCACTAGCTATGCAGATTTCAAGGCTTTTTCTGAAGCTCTGTATGCGGTATTGCCCGAATTCCCGATGCTTGAGGACTTCTCACCTGAGGCGGACTGGGGGCAAACTAAGGTTCGTCTTGGCCAGAGTTTCGTCCCAGTTTTTTACGGTAGCTGCATTGAACGTACACCTGACTTCATAGAAGCATTCCGCATTACTTACGCTCATGTACCTGAGGCCCAGGCTTATATGGACCTCGCCATTGCGCTGCAATCTCGAATCATTGATTCGATACCCGACTTGGGAAATTCCATGGCAAAGGAGGCGCAAGCAGCTTATATCGAAGCGCCCTCGGAAGACTTCTGGCTTAGTTGTTGTGCAGTGCTTATGCGGGTCGGCGATGATATTGCTGAGTGGCGAGATAAGACGGAGCGGGCGCTCGATGCTCACTTTGGTGTTTCCAGCGCAGCTCTAACCTCTAGCACCTTCGGTGACGCGATAATGCAGGGCGAAGCTCTTCCTTTTTTGGCAGTGGAAATCGGCGGAACTTGGGTGCCGATGTCAGTTCGTAGTGCTCCGGCCGTAGTCATTGATCACTGGGCGAACAAGGAGTCAGTTGACACAACGGTCAACGTACATACACATCGTAGGCTCGCTCGGTTCGTTGCGGAACGTTTCCCCAGGACAGTTATAGGCCCCCTGTCACCTTGTGTCGATGACGCGGTTTGTCAAGACATCCCGATTAGTTGCGTCATTACATCCGATAGCGCTGTCTACCTTATTTGTTTATGCGACCACGCATCTACTGAGCGACTGTCAAACGCAGCAAAGGAAATATACGCCAAGGTTAGGAGTGGTGCGCGACTTCATTTCCGTATCTCAGATGGACGAGAAATCATATTATCCAAGGACGGATCCTCTGGACCAAAGCCCGACGAGCTTCACATCCTTATTGTGGTTACGCAAGCGAGTACTTCATTTGGATCCATAAGGTTGCCTGAGAGACCAGCACGCCTATTACCGCTGGCTGACTTTGTCACTATATTCGATAGCTTGAATGATCTTGAGGAGTTAGAAAGTTACTGGAAATTCGTCGACTCTCAGAAGCATTCTTTGACCCCGTTCAGCGGGCCCTCAGACCTTTATGCATCTTTTAAAGACACGTATGGCGTACTGGTCGAAGGGGCCATTTCTCCAACCTTTATCGGGTTGGATCCTCACTGGGGTACTTCCTGGCGTTTTAAAGCGCTTGCTGACTTCTGGTCGCTTGCGCCAAGAGTATTTCCTGATGGGTCTGCGGGGTGGTTGTTGACCGAGGGAACCGAAGGGGTAGTTAATCTCCAATCTCGTCATCACAAGGCTCTCGCATATTCGACGTCTGTTGGTGACTGCACCGTTCAGACTCTTTTGGAGATCTCTGAAGGCCTCAAGTTAGACGATGGTCAAATGATAGATCTCTTCATCCAGCTTCTTGCGGACAGTGCCTATCGTTGTCGCGAACTGATGTCGGATGTTCAATTGTTTAAGCGGTCGGATATACTGTTTATTTGCGTTCCAGAACCAGGCAGTTCTGTTGATGATAAGGGGGATAGCCCGTCTATAAACGAATTCACTCATGTAGTGACTTCAGCAGAAGAGGACAGCAATAAAAAAGGGATATTTTATTTGCAGGTTGACACTCGTGCAGTGCTTGCAGGATTAAATTCAGCCAATGACGGATCATTTGAAATTCGATGCTTAATGGAGGCCATAGAAAGGTGTCACGGCATATGCGGATTGGATCTCCCTCAAGGGTTCTCTGAGCGGTTTTTGGGCAAGGCATCGGAACCCGCTCGGTACCATTTAAGAATCATGCTTAGAAATGTGGATGTCCCTGATTACGTACAACCAGTGATCCCTTCGCCGACTGATTACAAACTTGCGCGTAAGCAATTGGCTAAAGAAATAAAGACTCTAAGTCTTTCGCCCGGACGGTATGAGCTGTCCGAAGCTAAGGCCAATATAGATCCTGCTAGTGACCGATTGCGCCTCCATATCGAGAGTCGGCTTGCCTCGCTCGACCGTTGCCAGCTTATAAAATCGTTTGTTGAGCAACACGATGCGTGTCTCGTAGCGGAGAGAATGAAGATTCAACGGGTACAGCAGAGCCTTGCTCATGATGTGGATTTTGACAGGCTGGATGCTGTCGAGCAGGCTCGAAAAGATTACGGTGCTGCAGCTCGTCACTACCGGTATCTTCTGGAAAAGACCGTTAGTTCTGCGTCGCCCGCAAAGGGGGAAGTAAATGACGAGGTGCTACGAGAGCTGGTTGGCCTCGTTGATTGGTTCATGGTGTTGGCCGGGGCGAGCGATGTTCTTCACAACGGGATAGATGTTGGTGGTGTTGAAATAGACGATTCGTATATTCCAGAAGTTTTCTACTCAGAAGGCTATGGCGACCGTGAGGCAGAATTCGCGCGCGAGTATGCGAAGTCGCGGCTAGAAGTTGGGTCGAATCGCGAAGATTTAGTGGAGGGAGAGTCGGAAGAATTGCTGTCATCAGAGAAGCTGAGAAATGCCTTCATAACCGATTTGGGATTTGATCTGCAGAGCATGCTTACAGCTCTTGCCGTATTATCCCAAGCTCATCGACACGGCTTCGGCAATGAGCTTTCACTATCATATTCTGCTTCTCCCAGTCTTGTCACACAAGGGATTGCTGACAGTATTGATGGACTTGATATTTCCGAAGCAAAGAAAATTGTGTCATTTCTCACGCTTTCGGAGTCTGGCATTCGAAGGCTATCGGGGCGGGATGTAGATGAAAATGATGTTCCATACTGGGAGCGTAACAAGAGAATCCACCGATACGCCATAAGACCGTTGGTGATCGATGGGACTGATTTGCGTTGGGGAGCAGAGGCGGCCAGCCGAGCTATGAATATCTGGGCGGCGGCAGTGCGAGACGGGTGTCTCCCGGCGGACTTCAGCTGGCCTAACATTGAACCGGTTGTTGGTACGGTTAAGAAGGGGATAGAGAAGCGGCTCGAGCTTCGTACGGAGGAAATATTTTCTCGCTACACTCCGTTCGTAAAGCGAGGTATCGACTTTTTCAGAAAGTTTCGCAGTGAAGGGTTTGAGGACGTAGGTGACTTCGATGTGCTCGCGTACTGGCCGGCAGATAACCTGTTGGTGGCGGTAGAGTGCAAATACAACCTGCCTGCCTTCACTATGAAAGATGCTCGACGGCTCCGTGATAAAATATTTGGCAAGGCAGAGAGCGATAGGGCAGGGCAGTTCAGTAGGATTTTGCGTAGACGGAAATTTCTAGAGAAGAACCGCTCAAGAGTGCTTGAGTTGCTAGAGTGGCCAGAACCGGAATCTAAACCTACCGCTAATATGGAACTCTATGTGTGCCGTGACGTTTTCTATTGGATGATACATCCCCCTTATCCAGTATCGACCAAGTTTGTGCAAGTTGACGTACTGGATGCCTGGATAAAAAATGAACTAATCATGTTGCGCAGTCATGTCTGAGGGCATCAAAAATACTGCAATTCCAGCAGCCGGGTACATTTATCAAAATCGTCATGGTCTAAAGGTTCTTTGCGATTGGCTCGATGCACCGGCTCGTTATAGGCGCGTAAAGTTCGAGTGTGATGATGAAAGCGAAGCGCCGCAAGGGCTTGACGATATAGTCATCGAGCGAAGCGATGGTCTCGTTGATCTTAAACAGGTCAAGTTTACCCCTAATCCGGACGTGCATTTGCTATCGTGGGAATGGGTACTCGAGAGGTCTGGAAAGACTGCCCGTTCTCGGTCGATGCTTCGCAAGTGGTTTGACGCTTTTAATGATCTCGATCCGAATCGCATCGGCGAAATATCACTTACGACGAACCGGCAGCCTGATGTCGCCATGGAGGCTTGTTTAGATGCTGGAAAGGTTTCTTTCGCTAGGCTAACCGAGCCTAGACGTTCTGAGGTTATCGCCGAACTTGGTGGCGAACAAGACTGTGTGGAATTCTTCAGTCAACTGCATATTTTTCACAGTGACAAGGGGTTCGACACACTAGAGCATGAAGTCGATGCACGACTTCGAAAACATGGGACTCCCGAGGGCTCTGCCACCCTTAAAAATATAGCGTTGAATTGGGCGACGAGGAAGAATCTCCCACCTCCTGACGGTTGGATCACGCTTGAACATGTTCGTACCGTGTTGCGCTCGATACCGCCTGCCCCTTTGCCTGAGGACTTTGTCGTGCCTGTGGGCTATGAGGTGCCCGATGAGGTTTTTCATCGAGAATTTGTACGGGATGCCGTTGATTCTGCCGAGAGCGTTATTGTCCTCACAGGTCCTCCAGGGCGAGGGAAAAGCACATATTTGAGTGCGTTATGTGACGCCCTTGCCGAGAAAGGGCTCCCCACGGTTAGACATCACTATTTCCTTTCGACAACGGAGCGGGGGCGCGACCGGGTAAACAGTTACGTGGTCGAGCAATCTATTGAAGCTCAAATTAAGCGGTTCCATCCTGATGTCCAGGCTCCTACAGGTGGCTTACGCTCGCTCCTTGAGGCATGTGCCTCCCACTATAAGAAACTGGCCAAGCCATTTATTCTTGTTCTGGATGGCTTGGATCACGTTTGGCGTATTAACGCGAAGGACAAAAGGCCACTGGACGATGTGTTCTCCCAGATCATCCCATGCCCGGATAACATGTTGCTGCTCGTTGGCACTCAGCTGGTTGATGATGAGCAATTGCCTACGGATCTACTCGTTTCAGCGCCTAAAGCCGGGTGGCGAACGCTACCTGCGATGTCTGAGAATGCAGTCCTGTCCTATTTGCGAAAGGCGTTTCAGGAAGGCAGACTTTCGACTGGCTTCGATGATGAGCAGGGGGCAGAAAGGCAGTTGAAGGAGACTGCAGCCTCACTTCGTGCGAAGACGAATGGACACCCTCTACACGTAATCTATGCGGCCGCTGAGCTTGAGCATGCCGGTCACAACTTGTCGCGGTGGGGTGTTGAGCAATTGAAGGGAGAGTTGGGAAAAGATGCAAAGTTATATTATGCATCGCTGTGGGAAGGCCTTCCTCCAAGCCTAAAGGACACGCTGCGACTCGTTTGTGCCTTCTCGTTCTTCTGGCCTAGGGCTGCATTCGGAGAGATTGCCGCCAAAGTCGGTGTGGCGGAGCCGGACGTCGCGAAAGTGGAGCATCTACTTCACTCTTCAGCGGCTGGTCTGAGGATTTTCCATGAGAGTTTGGCTGTCTTCGTCCGTTCAATCCCAGGTTACTCTGACCGTATCAATGAACTGATGCCGGCAGTAGCAAGCTGGCTGGAGTACTGTGCGCCCACATCGCTGCGTGTGAACTGGCTATGGACAGTCCAAGCGAGGCTAGGTGCCCCTAATAACCTCATCACCGGCCTCACCCGTGACTGGATCATGCTCCGCCTTGAAGAGGGATATCCAGAGTCGCTTTTCGATACGCTGTTAACCGATGCACTGGTTGTAGCGCTAGAAACCAACGAATTTTCTGAGGCTTATCGACTAGAGCATCTTAAGGCGAGGATGGTCGGTGGCAGTGAGTTCCAGATGCAGAGCGACGACATGGCCAGGCTGATCTCTTTCACGTTGGCGCTGACTCCTGAGGAAGGTGTTGTTCGTGAGGCTGTGGCTTCCAGGCATGAGGTTGACATCCTGCGTCTTGCAGCGCTCGGGTTAGCCCTAAATGCACGGGGCGACAAGATTCAGGCTGAAATGTGCGGTGAAGAGTCCCTTCGTCGCTTCAGAGGCTTGAGTCGGTTCTCTAGCAGGTATCTGACAAACGCCGATGGTGGTGAGTTTCATTTTCTGGTAGAAGCATTTTCGCAACTTGGTGCTATCGGTCAGACCTCACAGGCCTTGGCGCGACTGGTTAGCGAAAACGTGCCGGTCGTTTGGGGAGCGCGAGTCCAGATGCTGGTTGAGGAAGGAAATTTAGATGATTTAATGGCCACTGTCGGTTCGCTTGCTCCTGGTACGAGCAAGAGCATCGTCAGTGATGCGTGTGTGCGCGCAGCGGCTCACGCCGGAGTTTGCATCGTAGAGCGAGAAGATTTTTCTGCACTTGATCAAACCCCTTTAGTCGCGGCAATAGAAGCTGCTTACACTAGAACTTCCAAACCGCTGGTCAAACCTATCCCCCTTGACTGGCTCAAGGGGGATTACTACGAACGTAAGGAGGACCTAGCGATACTGGCGCACCACTGGTTTTTCAGTGCAGTTCAGCTGAGTTTGAGCATGGCAGCTGAAGATCAAACCGCATTTGAGTTCGTGCGGGCTCCCATCTATGAAGGCAGGAGGAACATCACAAAATTCCTCAATGCACTTTCTGAAATCGCGGCCCACGTTGCAAACCGTTGGTGGAGAGGGAAGCACCTGGACTTCCATGAGCTTTTTGAGATGCTTGAGACGGTGGAGTTAAGGTATTTCAGGCAAAGCTATGAAGAAAGCTCTGCGACTGAAGATTTCAAGAGTGCCTTGCATCGGATTGCTTGTGACATTCACCTATGTAGCACCCTGCTGAATCTTGATCACTCAGTCGTCGATGCAACCCTGACCGAAGATGTCATGGAGGCGGCGGCACAGTGCGCTTGGTTTGACAGCGCATCTTTCCGAACACAGTACGCTGCCGGATTACTGGTAAGGATGACCGACGATGGGGCGGCAGCCTTCGTCAAGACTCAGCGCATCCTGCTTGATGCAGAAATCCGCGATGAAACTAGTGTACACCTTCAGGTACCACTTCAACTTTGTGCCATTGCGCTAAAACATGGGTTGAAAAACCAAGGTCGCGAGTTGTGTAAGCAGACCTGGGAATTAACAACCGGCTATTCACATCGCAAAGATCCAACGCTAAACAATACGGTTGACGCTATCGGTCACTTGGTTGAGGTCGCACCGAATGACGCTCGTCGGTTGCTCGGCCTCATCGGGGCGCAGATCCACCATGTCCTTGACTATACCGACGGGAAGGGAACTAGACACGTTCTGGCAGCAGCTGATCGGCTGCTGGCGAGGTTGAAACCATCAGCGTTGGTTACTAAGTATGAGGAGCACACGCACGCAGGAGATTGGTCGTATGCGGAAGACTGTCTTCGGGAATATGTCGAACAAGCCATCAAGGAAGGTTGGCCCCTAGACTCGCTGATGCGAACTGGACTGCACCCTGAAATCTATGACGTGTTAAAGCAGCTTGCAAAGCAAGGCAGCTCAAGCGCCGCAGCGCGGCTTCAGGTTCTTCAGGAGCACGTTGGTTGGGACATCGGTCTGATACGAGAGCCAGTGAATCCGGGTAGCTATAGCTTGAGCAAGCCTTACGTAGGGGATATCACGAGCTTTCCTCCGGAGCAAATCAGCGAGCTACTTGCTAGCCTGTCGGCCAGTTACAACGAGCAAGAGAGTCTACTTCGAGATTGGTATCAGCACTGGGATGAGGCTGGTGAGAGGAAGCGCCTGCTAGAGGCGCTCGATGGACTACTTCTGTCAGAAGAAGGGCGGCGTAAAGGTGTTTTGGTGCTATCTGATCTAGCTTTCCAGACAAGGCGTAAGTTAAGTGGCTTGAACGCGGCATGGAAGTACCTTGTGCAAGCGCAAATCCGAAATGGTGGTTGGACGGGATTTGCGGAGAGAGAAGAGAGGGCCATGAACAGACTCGATTTGATAGTTAAGTATTATCCGGGCCGTTGCGACGATTTCGTGGCTGAAACAACTTACGATATGTTCGGTGATGCCGATCTGCCACGTATAGCGCCTACGGGGTTGATGGTCTACTTCTACGCGCGACAAAATCGAATCGCGGAGGCCATTAATTTCGCCCAAACGATGGTCAACTGTGTCATCGAGGACACCCGCACCTTGCCACTAGACAGGCCTCGTTGGGCTGAGGAGTTAGTGTCTTCTACTGAATCGGAGGTTTGATGGATGAGCTTCGCATTCTTATTGCTCGCCTTGGGTGGCCGTCGATTTCTGCAAGGTGGTGGGCCATGCAGGAGCTGGCTGCTCGATTAGGTGAGCCGGACTCGAGGGTCGAGACCGCGCTTCTGCAGCTGCTAAGTTCTTGCAAACTGGAAGCCGAAGTTGTCGAGATCCTGTGTATATTCTGGATGGCGACACAAGCACATGGTTACTCGCCCGCACTCAATCTGCCTGAGAATATCCCAAGGACATCCATACTTTCGGAAATGATTCTGAAAAGCATAGGTTTTCTACCAGAAAGGGACGCCGGAGGGCTGGAGGAGGTGCCGGATGGGTTCGAGATACCTCAGGATTTTAACGGCGTACAAGGCTCAGACTTACCCAGGATATTCCGGACTTCCATGGGCAAACTAGAAAAGCAAACTCGGCTGCCCTTCGTTCGGCAAATGGCCTTTGAGTGGGGCGCGAACCGAGATTCCAACCCAGATGCTCCGTTTCAGGGTGACCCCTGGTATTTCTTGCGGCCTTTGGGGGATGGCTTTATCGGACAACTTTCCTCTCGGGCAGCTCTGCGAGCTATTTCGGCTTACTTACGCACGCTCGTAGTTGCCGAGGAACTTTGGGATATTCCCACAAAAATGGCTGAAAAATGGTCGCTTTTGGCACTGCCTGTGCATCCGAGCTTGGCTTTCCTTCGACCCCGTCGTCCTGCGTGGTTTCCAAGGAGGACGGACTTTGATGGCGATACTGAGGAGTTTGAAGAATCTTTGCGGTCCTTGGTTGATCGTGTTCGATCAGCTGGTTCGGGGGAAGAGTTGATTGCGTTTAGTTCGCCAATTGTAATGTCGATGGAGCGTTGTGTAGAGGTTTCCGTTGTTCGATGGTTGCAATCAGCTGACAGCCACATTGCCGATTCTGAGGTGTCTGCACACCTGGATGATTTTTGGACTTCTGGGCGAATGCTTCCCAGTTCAACTCCAGGGTCACTAAGCACGACGAGCCTCTTGGCATTACCTAACCTTGACGGATTAATAGATATGAAGTGCAAGGCTTGGCCACTTGCAGTCCCGCTTGGTCTTGAGCGCTTGGGCTATCTTCAACACGATCTGTATCCGGGACGGCTCTTTCTGCCTACGCAACCGGCCTCTTGTATGGCTGAGCTTTTGCCTCGTGACGGGGGTCTGGAAGTCAAAGTTGACACTCGCGTTATTGCGGACCTTTGCTATTGGAATGCGGGCTGGGGAGCCGTGCGTCCAATGCAGTTCAGCGGCAACTGCGGTACAGCTCTTACTTCGCGAGGCACTATTTACCGTGAGAAACCGCTTGGGATGAGCGGGAAGGTGCGTTCTTTCTTTCTATGGCAGGTGAGAACGCTGCAACGAGAAGGAAGACATGATCAGTTCAAAGAGACATTGGCCAGTGGGGCAATGTATGTCTAGCTCCGTAGCTCCTGTAGCTTGCCTCTGAGTCCATTTTTCCTTGGTTCCAGGCTTCGTGGGGACGTTAGCAAGCAAATAACATGGACTTCCCCTCTGCTGATCGGAGAGCAGGCGAATCTCCATGGTGCGATCAAACTTTATTAACAAAGTTATTTACTTCGTCGTGCTTAGAATCAGGAACGTCCGAGCCGGCATGACTGTTGCCGGTATCGGTCTGGGCTTCACTGGCGTTCTGTGAGGCCTCTTGTTCCCGGATAGCCGAGGCGATCTTGCCGCCTGCGGTGTTGGACAGGGATTCACGCGCACTTTCCATGCGGTTGCTAATCCCTTCTTTCGCGGCTTTCGCTGTGCCTTTGCCCAGGTTGGCCGCAACATCGCTCATATAGTTGGCCCCAGTGTTCATAGCCGCAGCAAAGCTCGATGTCTTGTTGCCGCCACTTCCTGCGCCAACTGAGGCGCTTTTGAAAGCTCCTTGCCCTGATGACATGTTGGCATTTGCTTGTTTGAAGGCCGCATTCAGAGCTGAAGCACCGTCAAAGGCCTGTTTTGCACCGGCCATTGCTGCCGCGCCGCCTGTTGCAACGGCAGCCCCACCAAGTGCCACGGCGCCCATGGCAGCGCCGGCACCGAAGCCTCCCGGCCCGCTGATGCTGGAACCGTTGATGATGCCGGCTACCATCTGGGGAACCTTGCTGACCAATAGCATCAAGATGGCTGAAACGACGGCAACGACAGTAAGCTCCTTTAAATGAATTCCGTCAGAAAGGTTTTGGTAGTAATCATTTAGGATGCTGTTTCCTATACCAATGATTAGCACCATGGTCATGATGCTGGCTGCGACACCTAGAACAGTTTTGAAGTAGTTGATGGCAATGTCGCTTGTCCACCGTGAGCCTCCAAAGCCCAGGAAGAAGACGCCGGCATACAAGAGAATCCATGAGCTGCAGAGCAAGATAATCATGTTGGCCGCAATAAGGCACATCATCGCAAGGATCACCAGGCCCAGGATAAGTGCGCAGAGGGTTTCCCCCATACTCCAGATGCTACTGTCGTCTATAATCCGAAAGAATATCTCAAAGCCGATATCCATTACGTTTCCTGGCCTGAATTCAGGGCCTAATCCGCTAGCAGTGCCTCCCACTTTTTGAAGGCTGAGGATAATATCACCCGCCATATCCGGGCCGTTGAGAAGTAACCAGTAGTAGAAGCCAACATAGACAGTGAACCGGATAAATTCGGCGAAGAATTCCCCGATGTCTGCCTGGCGTAAGGCCATAAAGCCGAAGGTGAAGATCATGGAGATGGCGACCAGGCACCAGAACAGCCAGCTTGCCCGATCCGTGATAACGGAGGCCCAGGTGCCGGCGTTGTCACGGAAAGCCCTCATTATTTGCTCCGACACATCAGAGTTATCGATAGCTGCTTGAGCCCCGCTGCTGGCTATGAGAAGCATGGCTGAAGTCATGATCTTCAACTGCCAACTGTTAATCTTTTCCCAAATGCTCATGGTCGCCTTATTCCTGTTGCTGCTTACTTAACGGTGAATCCCTCGCCGGAGCTTTTCTTAAAGGTGCCCCGGCGCAGGCATTTGCTAGAAAACTCTTGTTGCATTGATCTGCTTTCCAGCTTCTTGATGTTTTCCAGCTTGCAGTTGGTGTCGTTCACTTCGGGCATCTTTTCCTCGAAACATCCAGAAAGAAAGATGGCCAAAGAGGCTGTTGCCACAAGAGGTGGGATTTTGACTGATTTCATTGTTGCTCCTTCATGTTGTTTTTTCTTACGGCTTCATTTGACGGTGAATCCTTCACCGCTACTTTCTTTGAACTCGCCTTTTCTGAGGTTTTCTGAACTCGCTTTCTGCAGTGCTTCCCGGCTGTTTTTTGCCTGCATACGGGCCACCAGGGCTTGATTCTGTTGCGCCATCAGGGAGCGAATCTGCAGAAGCTGGGCTGACTGCTGACTGGCAAACTGATTGGCGTATTCCAGGGCTGCCAAACGGCCCGCCGGATTTTGCGCCTGGTTCTGTAGCTGACGCAGCTGCTGGGCATCCTGCTCTAGCTGATCCTGCTGCATCTGAACGCCCACCAGGGCCTTATCGTTGGCCGCTTTCTGGGTGCTGGTGCCGGCGGCGTACAGATCGTCATAGGTGCCCCGGCAACCGTCTTCCTCGAAGCAGTTGATGTTGCGGTACTCGCCCAGGTCGCCACCGAATTTGTCCAGCCAGGCATCGAGGCTGCCGGCCTGCTGGGAATACACCTTAATGGCGTCAGTGGCATTGATAAGCTGGTTGATCGTGGAATCGGTCTGATCCCACAGATAGTCATTCACACCCGTGGTGTTCTTGATCTGATCCTCAAGCTGCAGCAACTGAGTCCGGTACTCCTCGATCTGCTTTGCCGTCTGGGACATATTTTCAATCGAGGACAACGTGGTCTGGATGATGTTGGTCACGTCGATGGTGGCGATTCCAGCATTGGCAGAATTGAATGAGAGCAATATGAGAAGAGATGCAATAAAAGTTTTATTCATGGTTGCACCGATTTTAATCAGGATGCCGGGATGCTATCAGAGATAGTGGTGATATTTCTTTGAGGTTATGCACGATATTAGAGTTATTGCGAAAGGGTTAATTTTAGCCGCTAAAATTTAACGTAGGATTATTCGCTTTTGTTTAGCTTTATGACGCTTATTCGGATCGGAATTCAGCATGGCCTTTCGTGAATGTATGCCGGTGAAATTTACATCCATAGAATTTTTGCCTGCTATTTTTGCTATTAGAGAACGGAATACAGGGTCACCCGATAACTCGAGGTTCTTCCCATACTTGGTCTTGGCTAGAGAAAGCGTCGCAATAAGCGTCTCCTCCTTCGGCTGCGGCGGTAATATCAATTTCTCGCCATCGTCACGTACAGCTTGCCCATGGATCTGGTAAATAATGGTGCCCTTCCTGGTGACCCCATCGGCTCGGATTCCTGACGTCTGGTTGCCTTTTTTGTGCTGAGGTTGGCCGATACTATTCCCCTGAGATGGCTTGGATCGCTGTGATCTCAGCACTTGCAGTGCCTCATCGTTACCCTGTTTTGCCTGATTTCTTAGCCAATCGTTCCAGCTTGGAAGAAGGTGTCGACTCTTGATTTTATTCCGCTCTCTAGCGTATTCCTCACGGATGCGGTTGATCTCGTTTTGAAGTGAGCGGTTGATCCTCATATACACTAGGCGTTTTGCGGTTCGCCCACTGGCCAAAGTTCTAAGTGCCTGGCGCTTCAGGTTGGCAGAACGCCTGGCAGTGGCAATTAACTTTTCTCTTTTGTTGATCGCTCCTTTGATGGCTTGGCTTTGTAAGGCTCGCCCTTCCGATTTGGATTTACTGTATTCAGCGAACAATTCTGCTGAATATGAGCCTCTCTGGACCGGCTCGCCTCGATACTCAAACACTGGTTTCGGGGCTTGTCCTTCAATGGCGCGGTAGCCGCCAAGCCTTTTCTCAAGCTTTGCTTTTGAGAAATCACGACTGACGGTGCTGGCTTTCAGAGCTATCCCTGATCCCGATTTAAATACCAGGCCTGCCCCTTGCGGTACTAGCTTTATATCGTATTTCGCTATGGCTTCATGGAGCTGCTGCCAGGTTTCTGCTTCCTTCACCGCTTCCGCACAGTGCTTGCGAACCCAGCTCAACAGGCTTTCCCGACCGCTCATGTTCTCCATATCTTGTGCCTGGCCCTCAGCCAGCGAGCGCTTCTTTTTGTGATTATCTGGCTGCAGGCTATGCTTTTTCTCTAGCGCTAAGCAGACGTTATCCCGAATCCTGTAGTCGCGATATGGCTCATGCATGGTCAGGCGTACAGGATGAATTTTGTTGATCGCAAGGTGGATATGGAAGTTATCTGTGTCTTGGTGGGCGACGCTTATTCGCTGGTGCTCGCCATAGCCCAGTGCGTTACACATATCGGTTTCTATGCTCTTCAAGGTCTCTGTTTTTGGTGTCTCTCCCTCGGGAAAAGAAATAATCAGGTGGTAGGTTTTATCGCCTGTAGCTCTTTGGTTGAGGCTCTGAGTGGTCTCAATCTCCAGGGCAGCCCACTCCGGGGTTTCTGAGCGGCAGTTAGTGATCGAGATGGAACCGACCCTGAATTCCTTGCCCTGGGAATTGAGCAAATAGTTGGTCAGCCTGCTGAAGCTGCTCTTGCCGCCGTGGTTCATGGTGACCCGTTTGCTGATCATGAGAACTTTAGCCGCTAAAATTTTAGCGCGGAGGCTTTTTGGTAGAGCAGGGCCTGAATGGCTTTCGTATCCCTAAGAGCAGCCAGAATGACGCTTTCGAGTCTGGCTGAGCTGTGCCCCTCAAGTTCCAGCTTCTCGTCATTGGTGAGCCACATTTTCAGCAAGCCGCCAATTCGGCCTAAATCGGCATTGATCTTCACCAGCTCCATTACTGCTTCCTTGTCAGCTATGCCTGTTACTGGCGCACCCATTCCGACATTTCGTAAATAGGCGGAAGCGCTAAGGCCCGCGGACTTTGCTTTATTCACAATGTCACCTTTTTCATCAGGCAACACCCATACCTTAATGGGTGTGGTGCCTTTTCGAGTTGGCGATCCAGTCATCATTATCTCTTTCGGCGGTAGCCTTTGCCTCGCAGAGCAGGACCCGTTGAGCACTTGTGCGAATAAGGATTGTGAAGTGGTTCGCCGGGCTTGTCCCGGTGGGCCTACTTCACCTGTCCTGCCCTAATAAAAAACACTTTTAAAACGATTTGCAGTGCGATCGTATCGCTTTTTATTTGCTTTTTTAAAGCCAAAATAAGAGATTTTTTATTGTCTTAGTAATTTGGCGAAAGTGGGCGTAATTAATGATGCTGAAAATCGCTATAAAAGCATTTGGAGGAGTAAAAATAGTGGTCTGGAAGCAGAGTAAAAGCGTTGTGGCAGCGTTTCTGGCGAGGTCATCCTTGTAGGATTATTTGAGTTTGGCTCTTCTTTCACGCTGTTTTCGCAGCTTGTTCTTGGCCCAAAGCCCGTCCCTTTGCATCTCTCGTCGCAGATCTTTAATTTCTTCTTGTGTCAGTTTTCTGGGGCCTTGATCTGATCCTGATGCTGAATTTGACGTCATGTCTTGTTCCTTTCGTCCAGTGTTCAAAAAACCTTTAGCCGCTAAAGGATCCTCGTGCGATCAGTATCGCTCTGTATTTATGTTAGAAGGGCTATTTGTCTTTTTTGGCTTTCCGAAGCCGCAGCCTTTCTTGCATCCTTTTGAGGTCGTGTTTTGTTTCTTCTCGACGTGCTTCGATTTCCTGCTCGGTGAGCCGCCTTGGCCCAAGATCAGAGTGGAGTGGTGGTCTGTCGCTCATTTTTCCCTCCGCTACAGTGGTACTTGGGAGCACTCATTTTAGCCGCTAAAGATGGGAATGTGTCAGCTGCGCTGACAGTCTGACGCCAAGATTGGAGCATTTTCGGGATTCCCTTGGCTGTCTTTCAAGCACGCTGAACGTTAGTCACCCTGGCAGCTTTTGTGATTACTAGTCTTCCGGAAAGCACTTACGTGCGAATGGCAGAAGCTGGTGTGGAGGCTCGTTTTGATTTATGCGTTGACGGGTTGTCCACATTTTCAGCCGTACCACTACAGGTAAGATCTTTTTATATAGGAAAGACGTACAGGCAAGTACAGGGCAACCGCTGAAACCTGCACAGTTACTGGACTCAGGGGGGATGGGTGAGAGTGAACATGCGCATAAATGAGAGTGAATATGCGCATGATGAGAGTAAACATGCGCAGCTGTCCGCCCAAAAATGAGAGTAAACATGCGTGTATAACTTTTCGTGTCCACAGGGTTATCTACACGCGCGCTTCTTATCCCCGGAGAGATAGCTGCTTGCGGCTCACCTGCGGGGCGCAGGGTTTCAACAGCAATCCCTTTTTTGTTGGTGTGGCGTCCAGTCCCGGCCAGATGGTCTTAACTTTGGTTAACCCTTCCCGAAAGTTACTTTTAAAATCTTGCAGGCCTCGGGTTGTGTCTGGGTAGCCTGTTCCAAACTGGGCCTTCAAATCGGGCCAGTGAATGCAGGTTTCCCGTTTCAGGTAACTAACCCGATGGGTGGCCCAGAAATATATATCTAGCCCCATAGGAGAGCGTTTAATAAAGCGAATAAGCCGCATATCAAGTGGCACCGGTTTTTTTGTAACCATATCAAAGAACTTGGGCGACAATTCGACCCATGAATTAAATGACAGGTCATGCTCTGGCTTATTTTTCATGCTCCACCAAATACATGATTCGTTGGATACTCGCCCCCCTGTATCTCTCTCTACCATATACTCGGTGTCTTCGCTGCACTCTATGTAAGTTACGCTGATGGTGGTTTTGAACAACCGATTCATCTGTTCACGAAAAGGGTTTATCGACCCGTTTTCACCTCCTGATACTTTCAGCCCCAGACTTAACATGAATCGGCGCAAGGAAGGGCCTAGATCAAGCGTACGGGCCTCCTCTTCGCTGATATACCCCCTATCCAGCCGAGATTTGTTCCTGGATGCCTGAGTGGTAATCCAGATCAAGATCAAGCGGGCATACCATCCAAAGGGCAGGCCTACCGATGACGGGGCAAGCATGGTGAGAGTTAGGTTTCCATTGGTGCGTACCCATTCGTTCGACTTAGGTTCGCTATGAGGGATTGTGGCTTGGATAAGCAGCCTGGAGGTGAAGCACAACTCACCAGCCTCCTGAGCGCTTTTCTCTTGGATGGATACTAGCTGCTGAATTTCCCTTTGTATGTCGTATCTCTTTCCCCCACTTTTTTTGGGCTTTGACTGGTTTTTCCCTGTGTTCATGATTCGTCAATAAGCTCTGCAACATCGCTAGCTTTAAAGTAAACGCGGCGACCAACCTTCCTTTTTGCGGAGTTCCATTTGTTGGCAAATTCTGATTGACTGCGTAACGAAATTCTTAGTCCGTCAGGGCTTCGCTTTAGCAGATCTGATAAGTCGGTAAGTGATAGCAGTGGTCCGTAACGTTTTAAAAGCTGCTCTTCTGTGGTCATATTTGGCCCCTTGGTTGTTTCGCCAAAAACGTGATAATTTCTCTTGGCTTATCTAGGCACCATTAAAACCAGGGAGAGGAAATGCACAAAGACGCAAAAAATATGGATTACGTGTCAATTGATTTTGAAAGAGAGAAGAGGGTGGGGCGGCCTTCCAGGAGCGATGCAGATAGAATGAAAACCATCGCCTGGTATCACGCCTTGGCTAATGGGCGTAGGCCTGTTGAGATGATCAATTGGCTTCCATTCAGTGATGTTGATCCGAGAACAATATATCGGTACCGGAAAGGTGAAGTCCCGCCCCGTAGGGATTTTTTGAACTCTCGTTCCGAGGAGTTTTTCTACGCCAAGTCTGTTTATGAAGTAGGGCCTTTGCAGGTCCCACTTTGGGATGCTTTGTGGGGCGCTATTAGCTCAAAAGATATTTCTTTGGCTAATCAGCTTATGCCTGGTGCTCGGTGGCCGTCCGATATGTTGAGTGAGTTTTTCTTTGATGATGGCGACCTAGCAAAAATTTCTGATTTCAGGGCTATGTATCGATTAGGGAAAGAAAGATCATCCGCGTCTGATTTTGAATGTTTTGTCGGTGCTATTCGAGTAACCCGGGCATGGGGGGAGATGGCGTCTAAGAACAAATCAATCTTTCACTTGCTCCTAAACGGTACTATGGCTTTCCCAGGTGCTGTAGCTGCTATTGAGCAGTTCGGTTTGCGCGAACCTATTAGGAAATGGATTTCAGACTATTTGCGAGTTGGAGACTCAGCTGAGCGGGGAAGCCAAAGTGATTGCCCCTCTTTCAGTAATGAAAGAGAGTTGGCTTATCAATGTGAGAAAGCTGAAGGGCAGAGAATTCAAGTCGGTGATGGTCTGCGCAGGGCTCTTTTTACGCTCTAGCTGATCAAAGAAGAACGAGGTTCAGCTTTATAAGGGCGGCCTGGACTTTGCTTTAATATCTCGGCTTTTCGCTTAAGCGTCATCGTGTTGGTTCCTGATAGAGGCAAGCATCTCTACTTTTTGCTCCGCTGAATATTTCTGCGGCTTTCGATGAAATCCAGCTCATCAACCAGATCTTCCGCTCTCAGGTGAGTATATCTTTTTAGCATCTGCATGGACTTGTGCCCGCTGATAGCGGCCACTTGCTGATCGCTGAGCCCGCCTTCTACTAGCCGGCTTACTGCTTCATGGCGCAGGTCATGGAAGTGTAGCTCTTTCAATCCGGCGCTTTCCTTCGCCTTTAGCCAGGGTTTGTTGAAGTTATAGGGTCTGCGTTGTCCGTCCCTACCTGGTTCACCAAAGAATACTAGATCTGTATCTATGGGGCGGATGGGGTTGTCCAGGGACTCCTGCAGTATTGCTGTCGCTGTGCTTGAGAGTGGTACGGTTCGCGGTACGGTGTTCTTGGTCTCAAGCAGGCGCACAATCCGCCGTTTCAGGTCGATCTGGTTGCGCCGCAGTGTGGTGATCTCCGCTGAGCGCATGCCAGTTTCCAGGGCCAGCCGTACGATCCAGCCAAGCATGGGGTTGGAGTGGCTGTCGACTTCAGTCAGCAGGCGCTCTTCTTCCGCCTGGCTTAGCCGGCGCTCACGTCCGGGTGGTGGGGCAGGGCGACGAATATTTTGCACGGGGTTGGCCGGCAGGCCGATTCCCCATTCCCTGATAGCGGTATTGAACATATGACCAAGCAACGCCAGGTCGAGCCTTACCGTGTTGGGTGAGCGAGGTTTGGGGTCGGGATTGCCTTTGGCGTCTTTGCGGTCCAAACCTGCGAGACGTTCATCGCGATACTTGGCAATGATCTCTGGCGATAGGGCGGCGAGCGAATATTTGCCCAAGCCTTTGATTAGTGGTTTGGCGTGCCGGAGGTCACAGGCTGCAGAAGCGGGGCGCTTGGTTGGGGAGACTTCTGCCAGGTAACGCTTGAGCGCGTCCGCCACGGTCATTCGTTCTGCCGGGGCGCGTTGGATGTAGACGCCGCGCACCATTTCATCTTCGGTCCGACGCGACCAATCTTCCGCATCGCGTTTGGTGCGAAAGGTCTTTGAGGTCGTGGGGAACCCGGTTTTGCGAATGACGGCTTTCCATGTGCCGGACGGGGTTTTGACGAGTGTTGCCATAGCCTTATCGATCCCTGCTGCATTCGGCCACTGTACCGAAATTGTACCTCTGAGAGAAATCGATTGGTGCCAAGCTAAATGGCTGAGAGGGAATGGTCGCCGCAGCTTAATTATCCTTCTGATTTAAAAGGAAAAAACAAAGCGTTTGGCGTATGAGAATGGTGGGCCCACCAGGACTTGAACCTGGGACCAATCGATTATGAGTCGACTGCTCTAACCAGCTGAGCTATAGGCCCGAAAAAAACGGAAGGACAATAAAATGCCGGCCGCCGATTATTCGGGGGCCGGCAATTTTTTTCAAGCGTTAAAGGTCGCCATCCAGGAAGCTGCGCAGGTGTTCGCTGCGGCTGGGGTGACGCAATTTGCGCAGCGCCTTGGCCTCTATCTGACGGATACGCTCCCGGGTGACATCGAACTGCTTGCCCACTTCCTCAAGGGTGTGGTCAGTGTTCATGTCGATACCGAAACGCATACGCAGGACCTTGGCTTCCCGAGCAGTCAGGTTGGCCAGCACGTCGCGGGTGGCTTCTTCCAGGCCCAGGGACGTGGCGGAATCCACCGGGGATTCCATGTTGCCGTCCTCGATAAAGTCGCCGAGGCTGGAATCTTCATCGTCACCGATGGGGGTTTCCATGGAGATCGGCTCTTTGGCGATCTTCAGTACCTTGCGGACCTTGTCTTCCGGCATTTCCAGGCGCACGCCCAGTTCTTCCGGAGTCGGTTCGCGGCCCATTTCCTGGAGCATCTGACGCTGTACCCGGTTGATCTTGTTGATCGTCTCTATCATGTGCACCGGAATCCGGATGGTGCGCGCCTGGTCGGCGATAGAGCGGGTAATGGCCTGGCGAATCCACCAGGTGGCATAGGTGGAGAACTTGTAACCGCGACGGTATTCGAACTTGTCCACGGCTTTCATCAGGCCGATGTTGCCTTCCTGAATCAGGTCGAGGAACTGCAGGCCGCGGTTGGTGTATTTCTTGGCGATGGAAATTACCAGACGCAGGTTGGCTTCCACCATTTCCTTCTTGGCACGGCGAGCCTTGGCTTCACCGATGGAAATGCGGCGGTTGATTTCCTTGATGTCACCTACCGGCAGGCCAATGATTTCCTCGACGGTGGTGATCTTGCGCTGCGCACGCTGAATGTCTTCTTTGACGACACTCAGCTTGTCGGCAATGGTCTTGCCTTTTTTGGTTTTCAGTTGCTGATCGACCCAGCCCATGTTGGTTTCATTGCCGGGGAACAGTTTGATGAAGTCCCGACGATCCATGCCGCCGCGGCGGATGGCGGAGGTCATGATCTGACGCTCGAACTTGCGCACCAGGTCCAGGTTGTTGCGCGCGCCGACCAGCATTTCGTCATAGATGCGCGGGACCAACTTGAACAGGGTGAAGTGCTCGGCCAGGGCTTCCAGGGCTTTGGCGGAGCTGGCATGATCACGGCCGTTGCGCTTGAGGGCGCGTTCGGCTTTCTCGTGCAGTTTTTTCAGCTCGGCAAAACGCTCTGCCGCCAGTACCGGATCCAGACCGCCTTCATCTTCATCGTCATCATCGTCGTCGCTGTCTTTTTTGTCAGCGTCGTCGTCATCGCCGTTCTCTTTGGCTTTCTCTTTCGCTTCAGCGGCTTTCTTGGCTTTTTCTGCGAAAGTCGGTTCCTTGTTGGCATTGGTGGCGGCGGCGCCGTCATCATTGGGATCAAGGTAACCGGCGATAATGTCGGTGAGCTTGCGCTCCTCGTTTTCCACGCGGGCATATTCGGTAATCAGCATGTCCACAGCGCCGGGCCAGAAAGCCAGGGCGTGCAGGACTTCCCGTGTGCCTTCCTCAATACGTTTGGCGATTTCAATTTCGCCTTCACGGGTCAGCAGTTCCACCGTGCCCATTTCGCGCATGTACATGCGCACCGGGTCGGTGGTGCGGCCGGGCTCGCTCTCTACAGAGGCGAGAACAGCGGCAGCTTCTTCGGCGGCAACTTCGTCGGTGCTGTCAGCACTTTCCTCGATCATCAACTGATCGGCATCGGCGGCTTTTTCCACCACGGTGATGCCCATGTCGTTGATCATCTGAATGATGTCTTCCACCTGATCGGTGTCGGTAATGGACTCCGGCAAGTGGTCATTCACTTCGGCGTAGGTCAGGTAACCCTGTTCCTTGCCGAGCGCGATCAACTGCTTCAGCTGGGATTGTTGCTGCTGCTTTTGAGTCGTCATGCAATAAAGCCCGTAACGTCGTGCTAGCTTGCCGTGGCTGACTAGCGGATTGTGGCGTGGGAAAACGGCGTATTATACCGGTATATGGGGATCTCGGCCAGTAATTGCAAGACTACCGGCCTGATGGTGCTGAATTATTGTCAGCTTGTTTTTCTAAGAAAATCATATATTTATGTGTTTTTCCTAGTTGAGAGGCTGGCGAGCGTGCTGGCGAGCTTCGGCCAGGGCTCTGTGCAGCTCCTGCCACTGGGCGGTGTCGGGGATGCCGGCCTGCTCCATTTCGTGAAGGGCGGCTTCCAGGCGGGCGACTTCCAGCTGGGATAGAGCATCCTGCCACAGTCGTGCGGCCATCTCTTTCTGCATGGGCGGTTTGAGGCTGGCCTTGAGCAGACGGGACAGGGTTTCGCCCTGTTCCAGTGCCATCAGGGCGCCCAGCAGGGCGGCGGGCCCATGATTCTGCCGGCACAGGCCGGCCACCTGTATCAGCAGGTCGATGTGGGGCATGGGGAGTAGCTCTACACCGTCGGGAAGAGGGTGCGCTTCCACCAGCTCCGGGTAATCCAGCAGTACCAATACCAGCCGTTCCGGCAGGGTCATGGGGCCCTTGCGGCTGCCATCCTGGTAGCGGGCGGGGCGGCTGGGAGGTCGTGGCGAGTAGTGGTTATCTGCCGGGTAGTAGTCGTCCGGTGGCGGCATCGATTCACCGCCATCCATGGGCATGAAGTCGTCATGCGGTGCCGGCTCGGGCCTTGGGCGCGGGGCTGGAGCAGGCCCCGTTTTGGGGGCCGGCTTCAATTGCGTCAGCGACTCCTTGTCCAGACGAGTCAGCTGCGACAGTTCCTGGGTAAGCAGTGCCCGGTAGACCGGTCCGGCGGGCTTGTCCAGGTAGGGCAGGGCCAGTCGGGCCAGACGGGCGCGACCGTCCACCGTGGCCAGATCCAGGCCTTCGGACAAATGCCGGAACAGGTAGGTGGAGAGCGCGTCGGCCTTATCCGTGAGCGCCCGCAGGGCTTCCGGGCCCTGTTGTCGGACCAGAGTATCCGGGTCCTCGCCGTCCGGCAGGAACAGGAAGCGCACCTGTTTGCCGTCGTCCAGTGCCGGCAGCAGGGATTCCAGGGCGCGCCAGGCGGCACTGACCCCGGCCTTGTCGCCGTCAAAGCAGAGCACGACTTCGTTGACCTGGCGGAACAGCTTGCGGGCGTGATCTTCGCTGGTGGAAGTGCCCAGGGTGGCGACCACATTGGGCACTCCGTGCTGGGCCAGGGCGATCACGTCCATGTAGCCTTCCACCACGTAGAGCCGGTCGCTGCGATCGCGGCTCTGACGCCATTCCCACAGACCGTAGAGCTCCTGGCCCTTGTGAAAGACCGGGGTTTCCGGGCTGTTCAGGTATTTGGGTTTGCCGTCGCCGAGTACCCGTCCACCAAAGCCGATGGTGCGCCCACGGGAGTCACGGATCGGAAAGATAATGCGGTCGCGAAACTTGTCATAGGTGCGCCCGGTGTCGTCCCGGCGCACCAGCAAACCGGCGGTCAGGGCCTGCTCCAGACCGGCTTCGGTGAGCGACAAACCGCCAATCAGATTGTCGTAACCCGGTGGCGCAAAGCCGACCCCGAAGCGTTTGGCGATTTCCCCGCTGAGTCCCCGCCCCTTCAGATAGGTGACCGCTTTCTGCTTTTCCGGCGCCTGGCGCAGTTGCTGGCAATAAAACTTTTCAGCCCGGCTGAGCAGGTCGTAAAGGGATTGCAGGCGGTCTTTTTTCTGACGGTCGGCGGGGGTTTCCGGGCGGCTTTCCGGCACTTCCATGCCGGCGCGGCCAGCAAGCTGTTTCACTGCTTCCGGGAAGCTCTGATGTTCGTATTCCATCAGGAAGCCCACCGCATTGCCGGAAGCGCCGCAGCCAAAGCAGTAGTAGAACTGCTTGTCCGGGGCGACCGTGAACGACGGGGTCTTTTCCTGATGGAAGGGGCAGCAGGCGCTGTAGTTGCGGCCGGTTTTTTTCAGGGGCACGCGGGAGTCGATCAGCTCCACCAGGTCGGTGCGGGCTAACAGGTCCTGTACGAAATTTTCCGGGATGCGTGCCATGGGTCAGATTCTGCCAGATGGGAGGCTATTCAAACAGAAAGCGGTAACTGGCGGTAGTTCCGTTCGCCGTACGAAGTCAGTATGGATTGAGAGGAAAAGAGTCGAATAAAACCGGTCAGGCTGGGTGACCGTGGGGATCAGTTCAGCTTGGCGCGAACCTTGCCACTGGCGGCGCCCATGTCGACACGGCCTTGCAGTTGCGGTTTGAGGATGCCCATTACCTTGCCCATGTCCTGCATGCCAGCGGCACCGGTCTGGGAGATGGCATCATCAATCAGAGCGTCCACTTCTGCGTCGCTCAGTTGGGTGGGGAGAAATTCCTGGAGTACTACGATTTCCGCTTCTTCGGTTTCCGCCAGTTCCGGACGGCCCGCATCGCGGTATTGAGTCGCAGAGTCCTTGCGCTGCTTGATCAGCTTGTCGAGCAACGCCAGTACACGGGCGTCATCGGGCTCGATGCGCTCATCTACTTCGATTTGCTTGATCGCTGACAGCGCCATACGAAAAACGCCAAGACGTGCCTTTTCTTTAGCACGCATGGCGTCTTTCATGGCTGCAGTGAGCTGCTCTTTGAGCGCACTCATTCAGACGTCTACCTAGTAGAGACGTTTGCGTGCAAGCTGCTCACGCTGCAGTTTCTTAAGGTGACGCTTGACGGCTGCGGCACGTTTGCGCTTACGCTCTTGGGTGGGCTTCTCATATTGCTCGCGACGACGCACTTCAGAGAGAACACCCGCTTTTTCACAGCCACGCTTGAAACGGCGCAGGGCCACATCAAACGGTTCGCCTTCTTTCACCTTCACCTGAGGCATGAAGAATCACCTTCCTAAAAGTCTTTGGGTTATATGGATTCGCCGCGGGCTCAGGTGGTCCCGGGTGCGGCGAGGGCGGGGATTCTACCTGAGTTAGGAATAAATGCAAATCCGGTCGTCCGGCGCTATCATGGCGCCCGTATTTCAAGGGGTGAGCATCATGCGTGTATTGGGTATTGAATCAAGCTGTGACGAGACCGGGGTGGCCATTTATGACACCGATGCCGGTCTGCTGGGACAAGCCCTGTACAGCCAGGTGGAGATGCATGCCCGCTTTGGCGGCGTGGTGCCGGAGCTGGCCAGCCGCGACCATGTGCAGCGGGTACTGCCCCTGGTGAAACAGGTGATGGCGGACGCCGATACCACTGCGGATCAGCTTGATGGTATTGCCTATACTGCGGGTCCGGGTTTGGCGGGAGCGTTGCTGGTGGGCGCCGGCGTGGCCCGTTCACTGGCCTTTGGCTGGGGAATCCCCGCCGTGGAGGTGCACCATATGGAAGGCCACCTGCTGGCGCCATTGCTGGAGCCCGATGCGCCGGCCTTTCCCTTTGTTGCCCTGCTGGTCAGTGGTGGTCATACCCTGTTGCTCGAGGCCCGCTCACTGGGTGATTATGCCATTCTCGGTGAATCCGTGGATGATGCCGCCGGTGAGGCCTTTGACAAGGCGGCCAAGATGATGGGACTGGGTTACCCCGGCGGGCCGCGCATTGCCGCGCTGGCGGAGCAAGGGACACCGGGCCGGTTCCGCTTTCCCCGACCGATGACGGACCGCCCTGGCCTGGATATGAGTTTTTCCGGCTTGAAGACCTTCACCCTCAATACTATCAACGATCTGGGCGGCAAGGATGCCCTCAGCGAGCAGGACAAGGCAGATATTGCTCTGGCGTTCGAAGAAGCGTCGGTGGATACCCTGGTAATCAAGTGTCGCCGGGCGGTGGAGCAGACTGGCGACAAGCGGCTGGTGATGGCCGGCGGCGTCAGTGCCAATCGGGCGTTGCGGGCCAAGCTGGCCGAGCAGATGAAGAAGCGTGGAGTGCAGGTGTTCTATCCCGCGCCACAGTACTGCACTGATAACGGCGCCATGATCGCATTTGCCGGCGCCCTGCGCCTGCAGGCAGGAGAGCGCGCGGAATTACCCATCAAGGTCCGTCCGCGCTGGCCGCTGACGGAATTGGCCTCACTCTAAACGGCCAGCCACCTTTCTGTAGGAGCACCTCTTGAGGTGCGAACCACGCGTCAGCGTGGAAATCGCCCGCAGGGCGATCAGGACTGACAGGTATCGCGTGAGTAATCTGGTGGCACCTGCAAGTCCTGCTTGCTCGCTCAGCCTCGGATTCGTCCCTCAAGAGGTAGTATTCGCTACGCTCACCCTTCGGGCCGCACTGCACTACGTGCGTTACTCAGCTGCGCTCCGTTCCTGCAGCGGCTTTGTTGATATCAAGAATCGCGCCGCCAGCGAGGCTCCTACGGTGAGGGGCTAGTCCTAGTCTTTCTTCCTGAAGCCCAGTTCTTCCCCGCGCAGCAGTTTTTGCAGGTTGCTGCGATGGCGCAGGATCATGACCAGTGACAGTGCCAGCATCGGCCAGAAGGCCTGGGGCAGCCAGGCGAAGATGCAGGCCGGGGCAACCACGAAGGCGCTTAACGAGGCCAGGGAAGAAATGCGGGTGAGGGCGAAGACCAGCAGCCAGACTACCCCCGCCACCAGGCCGCTGGGCCAGTGCAGGGCAAACAACAGGCCGAAGGCCGTGGCCACACCCTTGCCGCCCTGGAAATGGAAAAACACCGGAAACAGATGGCCGAGAAAGGCAAAGGTACCCACCAGTGCGGCCACGAACGGGCCCATGCCCAGGTAGTGGGCCAGCACCACCGGGATCACCCCTTTGAGTACGTCCCCCAGCAGTGTCAGCGCTGCGGCTGGCTTGCCGCCGATACGCAGCACATTGGTGGCGCCGGGGTTGTTGGAGCCCTCGGTGCGCGGATCCGGGTAGCCGAACAGTCGGCACACCAGAATCGCACTGGAAATGGAGCCCATCAGATAGCCGGCCACGCACAATGGCAGCAACCAATACCACACATCCTGTAATGTCCCTGCTTGCACCGGCTATAATCTCCCTTCACATCGCCGGGGTGGCGAATTCTGCATGCTTGGCAGGCGTTAATTGTACACATGGCGACACGCCTGCCTGCGTTGCAAGCGTAACATCTGATTGCCCAAAGTGGGATTCATGCAGATGGAAAGTCGCCTCCCCGTGAAATCTGCGCCAAGAGGGCGAGTATGGACATTGTTTATATCAATGATTTGAAAGTGGATACCGTGATCGGGATTTTCGACTGGGAGCGGCGTATTCGTCAGACTGTCAGCCTGGATCTGGAAATGGCGGCGGATATCCGCAAGGGTGCTGCGTCGGACCATATCGACGACGCTCTGGACTACAAGGCCATCGGCAAGCGTGTGATTGCGTTTATCGAGGGCAGCGAATTCCAGCTGGTGGAGACCCTGGCGGAAAACGTGGCGCAGCTGGTGATTGGTGAATTCAATGTGCCTTGGCTGAAACTGCGCCTCAGCAAGCCCGGCGCTCTGCGTGGGTCGCGGGATGTGGGCGTGATCATCGAAAGGGGTCAAAAACCCAATGGGTAATATGGATCAATCTGCCCGGGTGTACCTTAGCCTGGGCTCCAATATCGACCGGGAGCACAATATCCGTTCCGGTCTGCAGGCACTGGCTGCCGCCTTCGGTGAGTTGGCAGTCAGCCCGGTGTACGAAAGCGAAGCGGTGGGTTTTTCCGGCGATGCCTTCTACAACCTGGTAGTGGGAATCGACACGGCTTTGTCCGTGGGTGAGCTGGCCGCAGTCTTGCGCGATATGGAAAAAGACCATGGCAGGGTGCGTGGGGAAAAGAAATTTTCCAGCCGGACCCTGGATATCGATATTCTCACTTACAACGATCTCACCGGCGATATCGACGGGGTGCAACTTCCCCGTGACGAAATCCTCAAGCATGCCTTTGTTCTCAAGCCACTGGTGGATCTGACTCCCGATGCCATCCACCCGGAAATCGGCAAATCCTACCGGCAATTGCTGGAAGAGACGGACTTTGCCGGACAGGCATTGTGGGTGGTGGAGCTGGAAGCGTAGCTACGAGCTACGCTTTTGGGATAAGGAATGGCCAAAAATTTCTCCGCCCCTGTTCTCTACAAAGCCGCTGTAGGAGCTATGCTTGCATGGCGAGGCACGCTTGCGTGGAAATCGCCCGGAGGGCGATCAGGAACCCTAGGACTCGACAGGTTTCAGAAAGAATGGCCGGCACCTCGATCTCTGTTGCCTCGCCCAGGCTCGGATTCGTCCCTCAAGGGGTGTTATTCGCTGCGCTCACCCTTCGGGCCGCACGGAACTACGTGCGTTACTCCGCTACGCTCCGTTCCTACAGCGGCTTCTTAGCCGGTTCTATGGGAGCTTTGAACCCGTTTTCGCGGGCAGGGCGATGATCGTTTTACTGAACCTTTCTCGCGTTGCAGCTTGCCGCTGTATTCAATACCAATGCGGCGCCATGTCGCTCTGCGCCCAGCGGAAAAAGTCATACTCCAGCCGTGTCAGCCCACCCGGATAGATCTGGTCGATCCTTCTCAGTGTGGGGCGGCGGTCGGTTTTTTCCAGTTCCTGAAGCAGTTGGCGCAATGTGCTGCGGCCCACGGGTTTGGACATCAGAAACGCCGTCGTCGCCCAGGCAACGGTGTAGGGAATGGCATCGAGTTCGTGGGCCATGCGCCGCCACTGGGTATCACCCAGGGACAGATACTGTCGCAGGGTGATCAGCCGCCCTTCATCCATCCATTGGCGGATGCGTGCCTGGGCGTCAGGCAGAGCGCTGACTTTCAGGCGGCCATCGGGTTGCACTTGCAGAGTCTGAAAATACTGAGCCAGGCCCTCATGCAGCCACACCGGTGAGGCCGGGGACAGTTGGTAAAGGAGTACGTGGCTGCTTTCGTGGAGAATCGTCTGGGCCACGTCCTGATTATCTCCCCAGCGCCAGACGGCCACTTCATTGCTGGAAGGGATAAACACGCCGGCGTAATTGGCGTTGCTGGAGCCGATACGGTCGACCATCCATTGACGGAAATCCGCCTGCTGTTCGAACAGATACAGATTGACCTGGGCGGTGCCATGCAGGTCGAGACCGAAATCGTTGCGGTAGCGCCGGTAGATATTGCGGATCGCCTGCAGGGTGTTGTCATGGATTCCGTCGGGCAGAGTGAAGTCCTGCCGCAGTACGGTAATTTCCAGTTCCTGCATGATCGGTGACGTTCTTTGGGTGATTTTTTTACTGTCCACCTGCTCGGGCGGACGATCACCAAAGTGCAGCTTGCCGTTGTCATCGCGCCACTGAAAAATGTCCCCATGGGCAGCCAGTGATGTCACCAGTGCGATCAGGCATAGGCCGCTGCGGATCAGGGCGTACAGTGTTGTTGTATCCATTGGCGAACGTCGTCCTGGTCGGCTTTTACCTTATCCATGGTGGGATGGGTGACATTGCCGTCGTCATCCCGGTAGACGAAACGGCCCTGCAGTCGCTTCAATTTTGCCCTGGCGTTTCGGCATTTCTTGTCCTGAGCATCTTGTTGTTTTTGCTCTCTGGCCGCCTGTTCCTGCGCCCTGGCCTGTTCGCTTTCGCGTAGTCGCAGGGTGCGCTGATTGATTTCGCGGACCCGCTCGCCCTGGCCGATCTTGGGCGGCGCCTTGATATCCAGTTTCTCGTGCTGTTCCTGTGGCGGCTGATCGCCAAAGTGCCAGTTACCGTCGGCATCCTGCCAGCGGTACACCTCTGCACTGGCGAGCAGTGGCAGCAATGCCAGTAGTGTAATGAGTCCTTTCATTTTGTCCCCCCGAACACGTTTAACTTCCCTGTAATGTGAGTGAGCGCCCCCCGTCCACGGCCAGAATCTGGCCGGTAACAAACGGCGCCTGTGTTCCCAGCCACAAGACGGTCTGGGCAATATCCTGCGGTGTGCCGCAGCGTTTCAGTGCGGTGGCATCCTGTATCGCTTGCTGATTCATCTGCCCGGCCTCCGGCCACAGGATGGGGCCCGGTGATACGCCGTTGACGCGGATATCCGGCCCCAGTTCGCGGGCCAGGCTGCGGGTCATCATCGCCAGTCCGGCCTTGGCCATGCAATACAGGGTATGGTTTTGTAGCGGTTTTTCCGCGTAGACATCCACAATATTGATAATGCTGCCCTGTTGCTGCCGCAGGGCGTGGGTCAGTGTCTGGCTGAGAATAAAGGGAGCGCGCAGGTTGCTGTGAACCAGTCTGTCCCAGTCGGCATCATCGGCCTGATCGACGGGGGTCGGATAGAAGCTGGAGGCATTGTTGACCAGCAGATCCATGCGGCCGAAGCAGGCCAGGGCATCCTGGGCCAGTTGCCGCACCTGGTCGGGTTGATCCAGATCTGCCTGAAGCGTGGTCGCGCTATCCGGGCGCGAGCTATTCAGGCTGTCCGCCAGAGCCAGAGCCTCTTGTGCGCTGTTGCGGTAATGAATGATCACCCGCATGCCATCGGCATGCAGGGTCCGAACGATTTCTGCGCCGATGCGGCGAGCGCTACCGGTAATCAGGGCGACGGGGTCTGCCATGTTTTTTTAAACTCCGAGATTGCATGAATGCGAGCTTTTTCAATGGCCTCGCCCAGTGCCGGCCCTTCGATGCCGCTCTGGCGCAGTGCGGCAACATCAATATTGCTGGCTGCCTGCGCCGCACCACGCAAGTAATCCACTTGAGGGTAGGGGCGATCTTCCAGGCCGGTACGACCGCGAGCATCGGCTTCGCAGGAGAGAAGAAAATCCTCCAGCCGTTCAGGTCGGCGTATTACGTCCAGCGTTTTCAGCAGCTTCCAGACCGTGGCGGGTTTCAGCTCCAGGGCCCGGTGGCAGTGGGTATGGTATTCCGCCACCAGGGCCGCCAGGGTGGCGGCGTCCTTGGGGACGCGCCAGCGCTTTGACACGGTTTTTGCCAGCCGGGCGCTACGAATTTCGTGGGCGATATGCCGGGGCCATTCTTCCTCGGGCGTTTTGCCCTTACCCAGATCATGACAAAGCACGGCGTAACGGGCCGTCAACGGCAGGTTCAGTCGACTGGCCTGTTCCAGACACAGCCATTGATGCACCAGCGTATCCACTTCCGGATGGTGCTGCTCCGGTTGCGGAACCCCATCCAGAGCAGCCAGTTCCGGAAACAACACCCGCAGGGCGCCACAGGCATGCAACACCTGAAAGAAGACCTGGGGATCGCGCTCCATCAGCGCCCGGCTGGTTTCCTTCCAGACCCGTTCTGGCACCAGATAATCCAGCTCGCCGCTGTCAGCCAGCTGCCGCATCAGTGCCAGGGTGTCATCGGCTACCCGAAAACCCAGCCAGTGGTAGCGGGCAGCAAACCGCGCCACCCGTAATACCCGCAAGGGGTCTTCTGCAAAGGCGGGGGAGACATGGCGAAGCAGGCGGGCCTTCAGGTCAATCCGGCCGTTGAAGGGATCAAACACCTGGCCGCCTTCCTCCTGGGCCATGGCGTTGATGGTCAGGTCACGGCGCACCAGATCGTCGTCCAGGCTGACATCGGCGGCGGCATGGAAGGTAAAGCCGCCATAGCCGTGACCGGATTTGCGTTCCGTGCGGGCCAGGGCGTATTCCTCCTGGGTTTTCGGGTGCAGAAAGACGGGAAAATCCTGTCCCACCGGGCGAAACCCTTTGGCCTGCATCTCGTCGGGTGTGGCACCGACGACGACCCAGTCTCTTTCTGTCACCGGCAGTCCCAGTAATGCATCCCGCACGGCACCACCCACCAGATAAATTTTCATCTTGTGCGCTCTCGTTATCTTGGACAGAATGGTCGCATGCTTTCTATCGTACTGAAACTACACATGCTGGTCGCAGACCGCTGTGCACGCAAATGGCGTGCGCAGGGATTGCGGCTGTGTGACTGATAGTTTCAGTTCTGCAAAAAGGCCGCAGTGTCCCTGACCTGCGGCCTTTTTTCGTTTTGGGGGTGGCAGGTCGTAAACCAGCTGCGAGCTTCTAGCTGTGAGCTGCTACACGGGAGAGCCTTTTCTGTTTTTTAGCACCGAGGCCGCGCACGAAAGTTTGTGCGCGGCTTCATGGGCTGAATTCAGGACAGGGTTAAACCGCGTAGTAGCTCGCAGCTAGAAGCTCGTAGCTAACGAATAGGAGAACGACATGCCAACCCTGGCAGCGTATTTGATCGTAGTGGCGGTGTGGGCAACCACGCCGTTGGGGATTAAATGGAGTGGTGATGCCATGGCACCGCTGGCGGCAGCCGGCGTGCGTATGGCCATTGCTGCGCTGCTGGGCTTGATGTGGTTGTGCTGGAAGCGTCAGAGCCTGCCGCTGCATGGTCGCGCTGTGCTCAGTTATACCGTTGCCTTGCCGGGTATTTTTGGGGCCATGGCGTGTAGCTACATGGCGGCCACACATCTGCCTTCCGGTCTGATTTCGGTGATTTTCGGTCTGGCCCCATTACTCTCCGGGCTGATGATGCAATCTTTGCCGGGCAGCGTGCGACTGAATGGCTGGCACTGGAGCGCCTGCCTGCTGGGTTTGTTCGGCTTGGCGCTGGTGTTTGACGAAAACCTGGCGGGCCTGCTGGCCGGCGCGGACCTGGGTGAGCGTGGTACCGGGCTATTGTGGATGTTGTCTGCGGTGACCCTGTTTGCCGG
>NZ_DEXN01000047.1:173852-194343 GCF_002364155.1 Alcanivorax sp. UBA3183 | reverse complement strand
GGCGGCATTGCCGTGCAGCGGGTGGGCGCCGGTCTGCAGCCCATGCAACAGACTGTCGGCGGCCTGATTTTGTCATTGCCGTGCTACGCAGTGGCCATGCTCATTGCTGGCCAGTCGTTTGCCTTTAGCGGCGATCTGCGTGGGCTGTCCGCCATTATCTACCTGGCCGTGTTTGGCTCTCTGCTGGGTTTCTATTGTTATTTCCAGATCCTGTCACGGCTGCCTGCCGCCACGGTGGCGTTGGTCACACTGATTACACCCGTGTTGGCGCTGGCACTGGGCAATCTGCTCAATGGCGAGAGCCTGGGCAGTATGGTGCTGATCGGTGCCGGGGTGATTGTGCTGGCGCTGTCCCTGTTTGTGCTGGGGGACCATCAGGTAAGGCGGCAGCTCAAGCGGTTTCAAGTGGAAAGTTGAAAGTGGTAACGCGGCTCGAACGTTTGTGGACGTTATGAGTAGGCGGCATTTGTAGGGTGCACTGAGCCCAGGCGAACTGCACCGCTGCGGCCCTGGCTTGGTGCAGTTCGCTTGGGCTCAGTGCACCCTACACATTCTGGTTGTTACGCGTTTCTCTGATGGCTGCGACCTTTGCCGTTCAGTCTTGCGGCACAGGCTATTGGTTACGAAGAAACGGTAGGGGCCGGCTCCGGCGGCATGCTGTGATGGCTGACAACGCTGCCGTTTTCCACGCTTTCCAGGTGTACGTCGAACTGCCACAACCGGTGCAGGTGGCGCAGGACTTCCCGGGCGCTGTCATCATCCAGAGGTCGGCTGCTGCTACGCTGGTGACGCAGGGTCAGGGCTCGGTCGCCATGAATGTTGGCGCGCACGATCTGGATGTTGGGCTCCTGAATGCTCAGGTTGTACTGCTCGGCCAGGGCGTCGCGGACCTTGCGGTAACCCTGTTCATTATGAATCGCCGCCACTTCCACGTAATCGTTGTGATCGTCATCGTCGATCTGGAAGAACTTGAAGTAACGGATCAGTTTCGGTGACAGAAACTGCTGAATGAAGCTCTCATCCTTGAAACTCTCCATGGCAAATTTCACCGTCTCGACCCAGTTGGAGCCGGCGATCTCCGGAAACCACTCCCGGTCCTCGTCATCCGGGTTTTCGCAAATGCGGCGGATATCCTGGAACATGTTGAAGCCCAGCGCATAGGGATTCATGCCGCTGTAGAAGGGGGCCGTAAAGGGGGGCTGGTAGATCACCTGACTGTGATTCTGCAGGAATTCCAGCATGAAGCCATCGGTGACCAGACCCTTGTCGTAGAGATCGTTGAGCAGGGTGTAGTGCCACAGGCATGCCCAGCCCTCGTTCATTACCTTGGTCTGGCGTTGCGGGTAGAAGTACTGGGCCATCTTGCGCACGATGCGGATGATTTCCCGTTGCCAGGGTTTCAGAAGAGGGGCATTTTTCTCGATGAAATAAAGCAGGTTTTCCTGTGGTTCAGCCGGAAAGGTGCCGTCCTCCTCGCGACGTTGAGTGGCCGGCTGTAATTGCGGAAAGGTGCGCCATAACTCCGAGACCTGCTTCTGCAGTGACTCTTCCCGTTCGCGCTGGCGACGTTTTTCCTCCACGGCGGAAATGGGGGAGGGACGCTTGTAGCGATCTACCCCGTAATTCATCAGGGCATGGCAGGAGTCCAGGGTTTCCTCCACGGCAGTGACACCGTGGCGCATTTCGCACTCGGCAATGTAGTTCCGCGCGAATACCAGGTAATCGATGATGGACGAGGCATCGGTCCAGGTCTTGAACAGGTAATTGTTCTTGAAGAAGGAATTGTGCCCGTAGCTGGCGTGGGCGATCACCAGGGCCTGCATGGCGATGCTGTTCTCTTCCATCAGGTAGGCAATGCAAGGGTCGGAGTTGATGACGATTTCATAAGCCAGCCCCATCTGCCCGCGCCGATAGCGGCCCTCCACTTCGACAAACTGTTTGCCGAAGGACCAGTGGTTGTAGCCCACCGGCATGCCCACCGAGGAATAGGCGTCCATCATTTGCTCGGAGGAAATCACCTCGATCTGGTTGGGGTAGGTGTCGAGGCCATATGTGTTATGGGCAATATCGGCAATCGCCTCGTCATAGCGCGCCAGCAGTTCGAAATCCCAGTCGGACCCTTGAGATAAAAAGCTCATGCGTCCTCCATGCGTTTCTTGAACAGGTGACGGAAAACCGGGTAGATCTCGCCGGGCTCGTCAATCTGTGCCATGGAAAACGCAGTGGGGTGTTTTTCCATGATGCTTTGATAGTGGTCCCAGAGGGCCTGGTGGGCACGGGGCATAACTTCCACGTAGGAGAAGTACTGCAACTTGGGTAGCAGTTCTTCTTCAATCAACTTGGCGCAGGCCGGGGAGTCATCATTCCAGTTGTCGCCATCGGAGGCCTGGGCGGCATAGATATTCCACTCCGCCACCGGGTAGCGTTCGTTGATGATGTCGCGGGTGAGTTTCAATGCACTGGAGACAATGGTGCCGCCGGTCTCCCGGGAGTAGAAAAACTCTTCCTCATCCACTTCCTTGGCACTGGTGTGGTGGCGGATAAAAACCACCTCGATTTTTTCATAATTGCGCTGCAGGAACAGATACAGCAACAGGAAGAAACGTTTGGCCAGATCTTTCATGTCCTGATTCATGGAGCCGGACACATCCATGATGCAGAACATCACCGCCCGGCTCACCGGCACCGGCACTTTCACATGATGATTGAAGCGCAGGTCTACGGTATCCAGAAACGGAATGCGATCCAGGCGTCGTTCCAGCTTGGCAATCTGCTCGTCCAGTTCCTGCAGGCGAGCCTGGCGTTGCGGGGACTGGTCCTGTTGTAGCAGTTCCTCTCGTTCCGCTTTGAAATCACGAATGCGTCGCCGGGTGGCGGCGGTGAGTGCCCGGCGTCGCATGGAGGCCTGGCGCATGGAGCGGACAATATTGATCTTGGCGGGCATGCCCTGGCTGACAATGCCGCCATGTTTGGTCTGAAAGGTCTGGGCGCCTTCCAGGTGTCGTTTTATCAGGTTGGGAAGCTCCAGGTCCTCGAACAGGAAGTTGAGGAATTCCTGCTTGTCGATTTCAAAGGCGAAGGCATCATCGCCTTCCCCCTGGTCACTGGCCTGACCATCACCGCTGCCTTGTCCGCCTCCGCCTTCCGGTCGCATGATCCGGTCGCCCTGGTGAAACTCCTTGTTGCCGGGGTGCACGATACTGCGTTGCCCGCCGGGGCCATGATGAAAAATTGGCTCGGACAGGTCCTTGCGGGGAATATTGATACGCTCGCCCTGTTCCATATCCTGAATGGAGCGACGGTTCACCGCATCATTGACGGCTTCGCGGATGTGCTTGCGATAACGACGTAGAAAGCGCTGGCGATTGACCGTGCTCTTGCGCTTGTCGTTCAGGCGGCGATCAATGATGTAGCTCATTGCTTCCTCCGGCTATGTGCCCCTTGCGTAGGAGCTATGCTTGCATGGCGAATCATGGGCATTCGCAAGCAGGTTCGCCATGCAAGCATAGCTCCTACGGGGAGTTTGCTACTGCGCCTTGCGAACTCGCAGGTACCATTCTGATAGCAGGCGTACCTGTTTTTCCGTATAGCCTCGGGAGACCATGCGCTGCACGAAGTTACTGTGCTTGCGCTGATCGTCTTCGCTGCCCTTGGCGTTGAAGGAAATCACCGGCAGCAGGTCTTCGGTGTTGGAGAACATTTTCTTCTCTATCACGTCGCGAAGTTTCTGGTAGCTGAGCCAGCTGGGGTTCTTGCCATTGTTGTTTGCGCGGGCGCGCAGGACGAAGTTGACCACTTCGTTGCGGAAATCCTTCGGGTTGGAGATGCCCGCGGGCTTTTCGATTTTCTCCAGATCCTCGTTGAGAGCCTGACGGTCGAAAATCTCACCGGTGTCCGGGTCGCGGAATTCCTGATCCTGAATCCAGAAGTCCGCGTAGGTGACATAGCGGTCGAAGATGTTCTGGCCATACTCGGAATAGGACTCCAGGTAGGCGGTCTGTATTTCCTTGCCGATAAATTCCACGTAGCGCGGTACCAGGTACTCCTTGATGAAGCGGCGGTATTGCTCCTGTCGCTCCTGGGGAAACTGCTCTTGATCAATGCGTTGCTCGAGCACATGGATCAGATGCACCGGGTTGGCTGCCACTTCGGTGTGGTCGTAGTTGAAGACCTTGGACAGGATCTTGAAAGCGAAGCGGGTGGAGAGGCCGTTCATGCCTTCGTCGACGCCGGCCATGTCATGGTATTCCTGCATGGACTTGGCATGGGGATCCACGTCTTTCAGGTTCTCGCCGTCATAGACCCGCATCTTGGAATAAATGCTGGAGTTTTCCGGTTCCTTGAGGCGAGTCAGGGAAGAGAACTGCGCCAGCATGTGCAAGGTGTCTGGTGCGCAATGGGCGTCACGCAGGCTGGAATTGCGCAGCAGTTTTTCATAGATCTGCATTTCTTCGGTGACACGCAGACAGTAGGGCACCTTGACGATATAGACCCGGTCGATAAAGGCTTCGTTGTTCTTGTTGTTCTTGAAGGTGTGCCACTCCGCTTCGTTGGAGTGGGCCAGCACGATGCCGTCGAAGGGAATCGCACCCATGTGTTCGGTGCCGTTGTAATTACCTTCCTGGGTGGCGGTCAGCAGGGGATGCAGCACCTTGATCGGTGCCTTGAACATCTCCACGAATTCCAGAATGCCCTGATTGGCCCGACACAGACCGCCGGAGAAGGAATAGGCGTCCGGGTCGTCCTGGGCGAAATCTTCCAGTTTGCGGATATCCACCTTGCCCACCAGGGCAGAAATATCCTGGTTGTTTTCATCGCCCGGCTCGGTCTTTGCCACGGCGACCTGATCGAGAATAGACGGGTAACGTTTCACCACCCGGAACTGGCTGATGTCGCCGCCGAATTCATGCAGTCGTTTTACCGCCCAGGGCGACATGATGGTGCGGATATAGCGCCGCGGGATGCCGTATTCCTCTTCCAGAATCGGGGCATCTTCTTCCGGGTCGAACAGGGCCAGGGGAGAGTCGTTAACCGGGGAACCCTTGATGGCGTAGAAAGGCACTCTTTGCATCAGCGCCTTGAGCTTTTCCGCCAGGGAGGATTTGCCGCCGCCTACCGGGCCGAGCAGGTAAAGGATCTGTTTCTTTTCTTCCAGGCCCTGAGCGGCATGGCGGAAGTAGCTGACGATATTCTCGATCACCTCTTCCAGGCCGTAGAACTCGTCGAAGGCAGGGTAGCGACGGATGACCTTGTTGGAGAAGATGCGTGACAGGCGTGGGTCCTTGGCGGTGTCGACCATTTCCGGCTCGCCGATGGCCATCAGCATGCGCTCGGGGGCCGTGGCGTAGGCGCTGGGGTCGCGTTTGCACAGGTCCAGGTATTCTTCCAGCGACATTTCTTCCTGCTGTGTGCTGTCAAACCGGGCCTGGTAGTGGCTGATAATACTCATGCCTGCTTCCTCCTGGCGAAACCAACAATGGTCACAACAAAACTACATGCGGTACGTGTCCTTGATAGATGCCTTGATCACTTTGATTGATTATTAAAAAAAGTCGCGTAAATAAAAAATGAAAGTGGGTATTCATGACTGCAGGCCTGACCGTGCAGTCACATCTTTAGCATGTAGCCAAACGGCAGATGAAGTCAAAGCGGAAAGAAACGTTTTTTGGCAGAAAAAGGATGAAGTGTGGCGAATGTCTGACAGGCCGGAGGCGAGCCGTAAAGGGCGGCAAGGGGTAAGCAAAACACCGTTCGAACACGCGCAGGTAGCTGGCAGATTGCCATCGATTTCCGCGCGGTGTTACAGCGAGGGAAAGCGCCTGCCTGCGCTGAGAGTCAGCAGTGGCAGGCGATGCGGGTCAGATCGTCCAGGCGCAGGGCGGTGAGGCTGCCGCCCCAGACGCAGCCGGTATCCAGGGCGTCTACGTTTACCACGTCAGTGTGGCCTTCCAGTGCCGCCCAGTGGCCGAACAGGATGCGGGTGTCAGTGGCCTGGCGATGGGGGTGCAGGAACCAGGGCATGAAACCTTCCGGAGGGGCATCGGCTTCGCCCTTGCTGCCCAGATCCAGATCTCCGGCCAGGTCCACAAAACGCATGCGGGTGAAATGGTTGGTGATGACCCGCCAGCGTTCCGCGTCTTGCAGGGCGTTGTCCCAGCCCGCCGGCTGGTTACCGTACATGTTGGCGAAATACTCGCCCACCTGAGGGCCGCGCAGCACCTGCTCCACTTCCCGGGCCCGTTGCCGGGCTTCGGCCAGTGTCCACAGTGGCGGAATGCCGGCATGGGTCATCACCGCCTGATGTTCAGGGATATCCACCAATAGCGGGCAGTTCTGCAGCCAGCCCAACAGGGCGTCGCGGTCCGGTGCCTCGAGGATATCCGTGAGGGTGTCCTTACGGCGGCTGTCGGTGCTGCCCTGGGCCACCGCCAGCAGGTGCAGGTCGTGGTTGCCCAGTACGGCGTGCACATTCTCGCGCAGCTCATAAACCCGGCGCAGGGTGCCCAGGGAATCCGGGCCCCGGTTGACCAGGTCGCCGGCGAGGAACAGCCGGTCGCGATCCGCATTGAAATTGATTTGTTCCAGCAGGCAATTGAAGGGCTTCAGGCAGCCCTGCAGATCCCCGATGGCATAATCGCTCATCAGCTACCTCCCGTGGCCAGGGGCCCGGCACAGAGCCTTCCACCCGACACCTCACTGTGTGGAACACAGAGGCCCTTCAAGCGTTTGACGTCCGGCCTCAGACGTCCGGCGTCTTCAATGCAGAGCATGGGGTACCGCAAGAGTAAACATCGGGACTTTTGCGTCGAAGTGTGTGCCATCTTCTGCAATCATCTGGTAACTGCCGCGCATACTGCCGACTTCGGTTTCCAGGATGGCGCCGCTGGTGTAGGAAAAGGCCTGGCCCGGGGCGATGTGGGGCTGTTCGCCGATGACGCCTTCGCCATGGACTTCCTGCACGCGCTCTTCGCCATCGGTGATCACCCAGTGACGGGTCAACAAGCGGGCGCTGACAGTGCCCTCATTGCGAATGGTGATGTGGTAGGCAAACACCCAGCGCAGGCTGTCCGGATCGCTCTGATCAGCGAGAAACTCGGTATCTACCGAAACCTGGATATTGTGGCGCGGGGTCATGTTTGCTCCGTTGATGTGAATCTCTGAATGGCTTGTGAGCCGATGCGGCCAGGCTCCGGTGCGGCAGAACCCGGTCAGGCTTTGGTGGCGTCCGGCCGGGTGATATTGGCCAGGGCCACATAGTCTGCCACGGAGAGCTGGTCCGGGCGCAGGCCGGCGTCAATGCCCGCCTGCTCGAACTGCTCCAGGGTGACCTGTGATTTTAGACTATTGCGGATGGCCTTGCGTCGTTGAGTGAAGGCCTGGGCCACCAGCCGGCGCAGGTGTTCTTCGTCGTCCGCCGGGTGGGGCAGGGCAGCATGGGGCATCAGCCGGACCACGGCGGAATCTACCTTGGGCGGCGGGCTGAAGGCCTCCGGGGGGACAAAGAACAGGTAATCCGCCTGACAGTGGTACTGCACCATGATCGACAGGCGCCCCCAGTCACGGGTGCCGGGGCGGGCGGTGAGCCGGTCTACCACTTCCTTTTGCAACATGAAGGTCATGTCGCTGATGGCGTCCGCCTGGCTGAGCAGGTGGAAGATCAGCGGCGTGGAGATGTTGTAGGGCAGGTTGCCGATCACCCGCAGCGGCTTGTCTGCCGGTTTCAGGGTGCGGAAGTCGAAGCGCAGGGCGTCGCTTTCATGGATGGTCAGGCGTTCCGGGCTGTTTTCCTGACGCAGCATGGCGATCAGGTCCCGGTCCAGCTCCACCACGTGCAGATGCGGCAGCTTTTCCAGCAGCGGGTAGGTGAGCGCGCCGCGGCCAGGGCCGATTTCCACCAGGGTGTCGTCTTTCTGCAGCCCCAGGGTACGCACCATCAGGTCTACCAGATTGCGGTCATGCAGAAAGTGCTGGCCGAAACGTTTGCGGGTGCGGTGTTCTGTCATGTGGCGGCAAGCTCCAGAGCGAGTCGGGTGGCGGCGATCAGGCTGCCGGCCTTGGCCTGGCCGGTGCCGGCCAGATCGAAGGCGGTGCCATGGTCCACGGAAGTGCGGATAAAGGGCAGCCCCAGGGTGATATTGATGGCTTCGCCAAAGCCGGCGTACTTGAGCACGGGCAGGCCCTGGTCGTGGTACATGGCCAGCACCGCATCGTGCTGTGCCAGCAGGTCCGGCTGAAAGGCGGTATCCGCCGGCACCGGGCCGGTGAGCGCCATGCCCTGATTGCGCAGGGCATCCAGGGTGGGGATGATCACATCCAGTTCTTCGCGGCCCAGGTGGCCGCCTTCGCCGGCATGGGGGTTAAGCCCCAGCACCAGAATGCGCGGCGCCTCAATGCGGTACTTGCCGATCAGGTCGTCGCGGAGAATGGTCAGGGTGCGGGTCAGGCTGTCTGCCGTTACCGCCCGGGACACCTGACTGAGCGGCAGATGGGTGGTGACCAGGGCCACCCGCAGTTCGCGGGCGGTGAGCATCATCACCACCTGGTCCACCCCGGCCTGTTCGGCGAGAAACTCGGTATGGCCGGTAAAGGCCGGGTCGGCACCGTCGCAGATCACGTTCTTTGCCACCGGAGCGGTGACCATGGCAGCAAAGGTGCCATCCAGGCAGCCCTGTGCCGCGCGGCGGAGCATGCTGATCGTGCCGCTGGCGGTAGCCGGGTCCGGTTTGCCTGCAGTGACCGGAGCCCCGGCCGGGGTGTGCCACACCGGCAGGGTGCCCGGTGTCAGCGGTTGCCCTGGCTGCCAGTCGGAGAGCGTAATGGCCAGGTCGAGTTGCCTGGCTCGCTGGGTAAGGACGTCGTGATCAGCGATGACAACAAGCCGGGCGTCCGGGAAGGATGCCGGCAGGGTCAGTACCAGATCAGGGCCGATGCCTGCGGGATCCCCGCAGGTGATGGCGATGGGGTGGGTCGGCGTGCAGGCCATGGGCTAGAGGAACGCCTGATGCCGGACGCCTGACGCTGGATGGGGAGGCGCCTGGTGCCGGGCCGCCCCCCGCCGTTGATTGGCAAGGCCAGGCGTCCAGCGTCCGGCATCCCGCGTCCAGTGTTCCATCACAACCGAATATCCACGTAGGATTCGCTGCGCTGCTCCTGCAGCCAGGTTTCCAGCTCTTCCTCGAAGCGGCGCTTCTGCAGGGCCTGGGTGGCCTGCATGCGACGGAATTCTTCGCTCATGTCCGCGTCGCGGGTGTCGTCCACGCGCAGGAAGTGAAAGCCGAACTGGCTTTCGAACACCGGCGACAGCTCGCCCACCGGGGTGTTTAGCATCATGTCCTCGAATTCCGGCACCATCTCGCCCTGGGTGATCCAGCCCAGCTCGCCACCGTTACGGGCACTACCCGGATCGTCGGAATGCTCCGCTGCCACGGCGGCAAATTCTTGCTGGCCAGAGGCAATGCTGTCGTGCAGGCGCATGGCTTGCGAACGAGCCTCCTGGGCTGTGGTCAAGGCATCGGCCTTGATCAGTACATGACGGACCTGGAACTGGGTGACCACTTTCTCGATGCCGCCCTTGCGGTCCATCATCTTGATGATATGGAAGCCGGCTCCGGAGCGTAGCGGCTGGGAAATCTCGCCCTTGTTCATGTCGATGGCGGTTTCTGCGAACAGGCTGGGCCATTGGGCCGCCGGGCGCCAACCCAGGTCACCGCCTTCCAGGGCCTTGGGGCCGTCGGATTCCGACGTGGCCAGCTGCTGGAAGTCGCTGCCCTGCTTCAGGCGTTCCACGATGCTCTCGGCTTTCTGTTTGGCGTCCTGGACTTGCTCCGGGCTGGCGCCGGCGGGTAGCCGCACCAGAATATGGCCAAGGCGGAAGTCGGCTTCGAACATTTTCTTGCCCATTTCCGAATTCAGGAAACGGTCCACTTCCCGGTCGGTGATGCGGATGCGCGAGGCAACGCTGCGCTGCTGCAGGCGGGAAATCAGCATGTCCTGGCGGATCTGCTCACGGAACTGGGCCCAGTCGTAACCGTCCTGGCGCAGGGCGGCGGCGAAATCTTCCAGGGTCATGCCGTTCTGGCGGGCAATGCCGGCCAGGGCCTGATTGAGGGTGGCGTCGTCTACCTTGATGCCGCCCCGGTCGGCCAGTTGCAGCTGCATGCGCTCAAGGATCATCCGGTCGAGCACCTGCTCACGCATCACCGCCGGGGGCGGCAGCGGCTGGCCCTTTTCCTGGAATTGCAGGGCAATGGTGTTGATGCGCTCGTCCAGCTCGCTGGCCATGATGGCGCCGTCGTTGACCACGGCCACGATGCGGTCGAGCATCTGCACCTTGGCGTGGGACCAGGCCGGCAACATCAGCACGGCCATGGCCAGCAGGCCAAGCAGGGTGTGTCTGGCGTGCAGCGTGCTTGGTGCAGCGTGCAGCGTTCTATCAATCATACTGTCTCCTGTATCCCGGAATACTGCGCTCCAGCAGGGCATCCACCTGGCCGCCGAAGCCGCCCAGGCCAACCATCTGGATTTGAATCCAAATGGTGCTGTCGGCTTCGAGATCGCCATCGCCATCATCATCCACCAGTTCCCGCTGACTCAGCAGGCGCAGTTTCCAGCAGCAATTGCGGTATTCGGCCCCGGCTATGGTTTCCAGGGTGCGCTTGTTTTCCAGGTCGTACATCCAGCGGCCTACCATGCGCCAGTGGCGATGAATTGGCAGGATGCCGCTGAGTTCCGATTCGCGGATGTCGTCTTCAGGGCGGTCGTGATACCCCACATTGACCACCCGGCGTTCCCGGTCGTTGTAACCGATCTGGAAGCTGGAGCGTTCCCGCTCGTTTTCTTCCAGATCCCATTGGGCTTCAGTGTAGAGGTACCAGTCGCGGGCAAAGTTCCATCGGGCGTCACCCACCAGTGGTGTCTGGTCATCGGTGGGGTCTTCCACGGTCTGCTCGGTGACCACCTTGCGGTCTTCGAAGTAGAAACCCTGGGCCAGGCGCAGCCGAAGTTGTTCGCGGCCGGTGGCATCATGGAGGAAACGGCTGGTCAGGCCCAGCGCCAGTTTTTCCTCGTCACCAATGCGGTCGTAGCCGATAAAGCGGTTTTCCCGGAACAGCGAGTTGTAGGAGAAGGTCAGCTCGCGGCTGTCAAAGTTGGGCAGGAAGTCCTGATTCTTGAACGCCACCTTGTTGACGAACAGGCGCGGTTCCAGAGTCTGGGTGAAGTCTTCACCAAACCAGCGGCTGGGGCGCTCGAAGAACAGCCCGGAATCCACACTGGCCCCCCAGGTGGTGATATCCGGATTGTCTTCCGCGTTGGCGTCCACACTGTCCAGCTCATAGCGGGTGTGATACAGCCGGGCGCGGGGTTCCAGATAGCCCCAGGGTTGCTGCAGGCGCAGGTTCAGGGCCGGGGCCGCGTGGGCGCGCAGGCCGGTGGCCTTGCCGCTGTCATCGGACCCGCTGCGCTCGAAAGAGGTGATATCGGACAGCCACAGCCCTTTCAGGGGGCCATACAGGGTCGGGTCACCGGTGAGCTGCAACTGTGGCAGACGGCGGTAAGGCAGATCCTGATCCGCCAGGGTCGGGTCGATGGTCTGCCAGGACTGCATGCGCCCCAGGACCTGCCAGGTGCGGCCGTAATAGCGGGCTTCCGCCAGCCGGGGCAGGTGGGTCTGGGAGCTGATTTCCAGGCCGGTGTCCAGGTCCTTGAAATAGAAGTCGTCCGACACGTAATTGAAGTCGGTCTTCAGGTTCCAGCGGTTGATATTGCCGTTATGGGTCCAGCGGGCCACCTGCCGGTCTTCGTCATCGAACTTGCGGTCGTTGAACAGCACCCCGTAGCTGATGTCGCCTTCGCCCCAGGGCGTCAGGTAGCGGAATTCGGAGTCCACCCCTTCGCCACGGCCATCGATAAAGCGAGGGCCGATGGTGGCATCCAGCTGGGGGTGGATGTTCACGTAGATCGGCTGGGTAATGTCCAGGCCGCCGCTGCTGTCACCGATAGCAATGGTGGGGAACAGCAGGCCGGTCTTGCGGCGGTCGTCAATGGGGAAGGTCATCCAGGGCAGCCAGAAGATCGGCATGCTCTTCACCTTCAGCACCACATTATTGGCTTCGCCCCAGCCCTTTTCCCGGTCCAGGAAAATACGTTCCCCTTCCAGCGACCAGCCATTGGAGCCCGGCGCACAGGTGGTGTAGGTGCCACGGGTAATGGTGGTGGTGGTTTCGTTGAGGAAAATATAGTCGGCGCTGCCGCGGGCGGCGGTATTGAACAGGGAATAGCGCACACCCAGCAGGCTGCCTTCCTTGCGGCGGGTTTGGCCGCTCATGCTGGAGGCAATAAAGGTGGCCTGGTCGCTTTCCAGGCGCATGCCGTTTTCCAGCTGGAACTTGCCGGTGGCCTGGTCCAGTTGCGCGCTGTCAGTGGTAATGCGGCTGCCTGGCTGTTCGATCAGTACGTCGCCGTCCAGCTCGATCAGGCCATTCTGCGACATGGTGGAGTGGTCGGCGGTGACCACGGTGTCGCTGCCTGCCACGGGGATGCCCACGGCCGGGTTATAGTAGATGCCGCCACACCATTCCGGGATGCTGCGCTGTTGCACGGCAGGGAACGTGGCCATTTCTTCGCGGTCAACCCAGTTAAGGTCGTTGTCCGCGGTGCTGGTGCCTGCCAGTAGCAGCAGGCCGGGGATAAGAATTCGTTGTACGGGCAGTGGCATCGGCTGCTCAGAACAGGTAAAAAGGCCGTTTTGTACAGCGGCGGCAATTCCGCCCTGTAAAAGCGGCAGTGTAATCGAACAAGGAAGGCAATGCAGCCTGATAAAAGTAAATCCGACAATAAGGCCGACCCCCGCAAGGTCGCCCTGGACCAGTGGGTAAGTGCTTACCTCGGTGCCAGTGTGGCGGGTGAGCCGGCTTCCGCGGATGCCAGTTTCCGTCGTTATTTTCGCTATCAGCATGGTGGCCGCAGCCTGATCGCCATGGATGCGCCGCCGGCCCAGGAAGATTGTCGCCCCTTTATCGACGTGGCCCAGCGTCTTCAGCGTGCCGGCCTGCATGTGCCGGAAATCGTCCATCAGGATCTGGAGCAGGGCTTTTTGCTGCTCACCGATATGGGCAATGAAACCTGGCTGACCGCCCTGAACGAGAACAATGCGGATGCCTGGTATAGCGCCGCCATCGATACCCTGATTACCCAGCAGTTGCATACCGATGTGAGCGGCCTGCCAGTCTATGACGAGGCCCTGCTGCAGCGGGAGCTGGAGCTGTTCCCCCAGTGGTACCTGTTTCGCCACCGGGAAAAGGTGGTCACCGGCGAGCTGCGCCAGCGCCTGGACCGTGTGTTCACTGTGCTGATCGAATCGGCCCTGGCCCAGCCGCAGGTGTTCGTGCACCGGGACTACATGCCCCGCAACCTGATGGTGTCCGACCCCAACCCCGGCGTGCTGGATTTCCAGGACGCGGTGGCCGGCCCCATCAGCTATGACGTGATCAGCCTGTTCAAGGATGCCTTTATCAGCTGGCCGGAAGAGCGGGTGCTGGGCTGGCTGCGCCAGTATTTCGACAAGGCCACCGTCGCGGGCCTGCCGGTGCCGGCGGACTTCGATACCTTCCTGCGCGATTGCGATCTGATGGGCGCCCAGCGCCACCTCAAGGTGATCGGCATCTTTGCCCGCATCTGCCACCGGGACGGCAAACCCAAATACCTGGGCGATGTGGCCCGATTCTTCGCCTACCTGCGCACCGTCATCGCCCGCCGCCCGGAGCTGGCGGACCTGGAGTGGATTCTGGATCAGCTCGAGGACAACGAGTGAAGGCCATGATCCTGGCCGCCGGCTACGGCAAGCGCATGCGGCCCCTCACCGACCACACTCCCAAGCCGCTGTTGCAGGCCGGCGGCAAGGCGCTGATCGAGTACCACATCGAAAAACTGCGCGACGCCGGCATCGACTCCCTGGTGATCAACACCGGCTGGCTGGGCGACCGGCTGGCCGCCACCCTGGGCGATGGCCGGCGCTTCGGCATCCCCATCGTCTATTCCCATGAAGGCACCCCGCTGGAAACCGCCGGCGGCATTCGCCGGGCGCTGCCCTTGCTGGGGGATGACCCCTTTGTGCTGGTGAATGGCGATATCTGGACCGACTTCGACTTGTCCCGGCTGGTGGCAGACCGTCCCGACCCGGTGCATCTGGTGCTGGCGGATAATCCTGACCATCATCCGGGCGGGGATTTTCATCTGACAGAAGGGGGCCGGGTGCGCGATAATGGCGAACCCAGGCTGACCTATGCGGGCATGGGGCGGTTCGATCCGGCCCTGTTCCGGGATCTGCCCGATGGCGAAGCGAAACTGGCGCCGCTGCTTCGCGCCGCCATGGCAGAGGATGCCGTCAGCGGTGAGCACCACCCCGGCCAGTGGTGGGACATCGGCACCCCGGAACGCCTGGACGAACTGGACCGATTGCTGGCCGGCTCCCCGTAGGAGCCATGCTCGCATGGCGAACCCGCAGGGGCGTCAGCCAAGTAAGCCCAGCATCCCAACATTCTGATTTAAGGAACCCTCATGCCCAAGCAGGATTATCTGATCGCCCCCTCCATTCTCGCGGCCAACTTCGCCCGTCTCGGGGAAGAGTGCGATAACGTGCTGGCCGCCGGGGCGGACGTGATCCACTTCGACGTGATGGACAACCACTACGTGCCCAACCTGACCATCGGCCCCATGGTCTGCAAGGCCTTGCGCGACCACGGCATCACCGCGCCCATCGACGTGCACCTGATGGTCAGCCCGGTGGATGACCTGATTACCTCGTTCGCCGAAGCCGGCGCCAGCTATATCACCTTTCACCCGGAAGCCAGCCAGCACGTGGACCGCTCCCTGCAACTGATCAAGAGCCACGGCTGCAAAGCCGGCCTGGTCCTTAACCCGGCCACCCGCCCGGACTGCCTGGAATACGTCATGGACAAGCTGGACATGATCCTGCTGATGAGCGTGAACCCGGGCTATGGCGGCCAGAAGTTCATTCCCACCACCCTGGACAAGACCCGTGTCGTGCGTGAGCTGATCGATGCCAGCGGTTACGACATCCGCCTGGAAGTGGATGGCGGCGTTTCTGAAAAGAACATCCGTGACGTGGCTGCCGCCGGCGCCGATACCTTCGTGGCCGGCTCCGCCATCTTCGGCAAGGACGACTACGCCGCCGTCATCCAGCAAATGCGCGAGGAGCTGGCGCAGGCCTGAGGGCCTATGCCGCTCAGGAGGGAACCGAATGGCCACACCGCTGCCTTATCCCTCCATGCGCCACACCCTTTCTCTGTTAAGTTGTTTGCTGCTCCTGCTGGCCGGCTGTGCCGGCAGGATACCCGCTGGCGCGGAATCGGCCCCCGAAGGCCCAGCAACAACCCGTGCCAAGCAAAAAACCAGCCCAGGCAACACTGCCCCGGATCTCCAGTCCCAGCAGGAAATGGATGCGCTGGTGGCAGAAGTGATGTCCGAAGCACCACCCCTGCGCGTTTCCCTGCAAGCCCAGCACGAAGACTGGAAGGGCGTTCCCTACCGCTACGGCGGCCTGAGCCCCCGCGGCGTGGACTGCTCCGGCTTCGTCTATCTCACCTTCCTGTCCCGCCTGGGCATGGAAGTGCCACGCACCACCCTCGAACTGCTAAGAAGCGGTGAAAAGGTAAAGCGCGACGACATCCGCGTGGGCGACCTAGTGTTCTTCCGCACAGGCCCCGGCAACCGCCATGTAGGCATCTACATGGGCAACGGCGATTTCCTCCATGCGTCCTCCAGCCAGGGCGTGATGACCTCGTCCCTGAGTAATCCCTACTGGCGCCAGCGTTACTGGCAAGCGCGGCGTCTGGCAGGCCTGTAATACGCTCAATCTCGTGTCCGCCTGGCGTTACCGCACCTACCCTCTATCGAACGAGTAGGGTGCACTGAGCCTAAGGCGAACTGCACCATTTCCCACCCATGCGGTGCAGTTCGGTCCAGGCCCAGTGCACCCTACGCAAACCGTAATTCATCCGCTGTACCCGAAGCGTCCCGCTTATTGTCGTCCTGATATGTGGCCACTCCACCTCCAGTTTTTCACCTTCGCGCAAGTTGAGTTTGTAGGATATGGCTTACAGAAAATTGTAAGTTGCTGAGATAAAATGGATTTTCATATTCGTGGATGCAAGAAAAGCTAGGTGAGATAGGTTGCTGATTTGGTGTGATTTAAGGAAAAATCTTGACCGGGGGTATATTGCAAAGCGATATATCGCATTTTCGACTTAATACGTTGTTAAGCAAAAAAATAAAGTAAGGAGTTGTTTTGAATAAACCCTCTGTTCAGCATCTATCTGAAGGGCGAAATGCTTGGAGGCTAGGTGCCATTGGATTTTTTACTCGGCTAAAAGGAATTGCATTAACTGCTTTGCTTACGCTCATTACAATGGGGGCCCCATGGTGGATTCCCGAAAACTATAAAATTAGTGGTCAGGTAACTATTAAGTACCAAGATTTGATAATAGGGTCACTTATTGTGTTAAGTGGGTTTTTCACTTTTTCCTTTTATTATCTAAGGAAAAGGAGTATTCGCTCGTTAGATACAAAATACTATTTGCACCAACTAAGTCACGACATTCGAGATAAGCAGACGGATTTGCATGAGAAGTTGTTTGATGATAAGAAATATAGTCTGGGAAAGCTTCATAAAGACTTAGAGATTTTGCTAAGTGAAGTATCAGAAAATATATCTTCGCATTTTAAATTAATTACTGGAGATTCAACTGTTTGTGTCGCCATTCGTCTTGCGAGATATGAAAAATCCGACCGCCAAATATACTATAGAACATATGCTAGATCTAAAGGGTTTAATCCTCAAAGGAAAAAAAATTCTCAGGACATACCGGCAAACAAAGGAATTCCGAGGTTTTTGAAAGAAGATAATGATGGGCAGGGAGTGCTCATTTACAACAATCTTAAAGCTGCAAAGGAGAATGGTACTTATTTCTTCACTAAAAACGATGAAAAGTTCCCAGATGATGTCAAAACGATGATGGTGGCCCCTCTAAATGCTTGGTCTGGAAGAAGAGAAAGTATGATTGGTCTTTTATATATAACAAGCCGTGATGCTGGTGTATTTAAGCCAATTCACGTTGACGCCATGGCATTTGCCGCGGACTTAACAGCTTCAGCCGTAGCTAATTCCTTTGAAATTGTAAAGGAAAAAGTCAGAAATGGTGACTCTAGGAGTGACTATGCAAAAGCTATTTAAAGCTTTTTTCTTGGTCCCAGAAGACATAGGTATTCAGAAGTTTTCCGAAAGTGAAGTGGCAGAAAAAATGTCTGAGATTGACGCTGCTGAGGATGATTCACTTAAAGATTTTGCAGCTCTTGTATCTAAAGTCCTTGATGAAGGTGACGCAAGCCTAACAAGTATTTCCAGCGGACTCGATAAATCTCGACGCTGAAATAGGTTTGAATTGAATCGAATTCAGTGCGAGAGATAAAAGTAAGGGCTATATGAACTACATATTCCTCGATACATGTGTTCTGCTGGATATTTCAACGAAAAGAAATGACCTCCCTCTTGTGTCTGCCCTAGAGGGGCTGGTGAGCTCAAGTAAGGTGAAATTAGTCTTGGCTGATCTGGTCGTTGGGGAGTATGAAAGAAATAAAGAGGGTCAGGGAATTGGGGTCAGGTCTTGCCCCGTGCGTCAAGTAGCAAAAGGCAAGACCTGACCCTGGATTGAGACCCGAAATCACAGCACCAAGGCGAAACCCGCTAGAAAAGCGGGCGATCTTTGCCGCTAAGAAAACTCCTGCCCCGGCCTCTTCGTTTACCGAAACCCGAAAAATGGGGTCAGGTCTCCCATTTCCCAGGCTGTAGGATTAATGGGAAATGGGAGACCTGACCCCCAATGGCTCCGCTTTCAAGGGGAGGGGCTATAGATGTTAGTTGTTGCAGGGCTTTTCTCGTTGAGAGCCGCAATGGCAGTGCCAGTACAGTTGTGAGACTTTTTTGAGGGGGATGGATGAGGCCGGGTATTTGGGTTTGGGGGGTAGCGATCTTGTTTGGTTTTGTCGGAGTGCGGTTTCTATCAATATATATGAAAAATGATGGTGATCTGCATTTTACTGATGAATCTGCGGCGATGGCTTCAACTGCAGTTAGGGCTGAAATTATCAATCCTAGCGAGGTTTCTGTTGTTGTCGAAAATAAATCAAGGTTTGGATATGTTGATCTGGCTGTAAGCTGTACCTTTACAGGGGCGAGTGGATCTGAAATAAAATCGGATTCAGTTCCTATTTATAAAGAGTTTCCTGCTTATTCTAATCCTGTGATTACTATTGTTAGGTTTGGTGTTCCTAGTCAAGCGGCTAGTGTTGAGTGTGTAGGCTATGAGGCTGAACTTAAAACTGAACGATTGTGTTCTGTTGTTATATCCGGAGAGTCGAAGGGTGAAATGAATTGTAAGGATGTAGAGCTATAGTTGAGGGGGCGCCATGTTGTTTGAAATTAAAGGTATTTGCCAAAATTGTGCAGAAAATGTGAATGTTCTAGTTCATAACGGAGATCCTATAAGTCAATGCCCATCCTGCAATGAGGACCCCTTTGAAGTTGAGAGAATTGCTGGCGTTGTTTATGTGGTAAAGAATAAAAATCAGGTTGGTGTGAAAATAGGGCAAACGGCAAAAACGGTTGAGGAAAGAATCAAGCAGCTTTCATCGACTGGAGTTGCTGGTAAGTTTGAGGTGGTTGCAATATTCCCAAGTACAAACCCAAAAAAGGATGAGAAACGGGCCCATGAAAAGCTTCTGAATAAAAAACTTGAAAAGGAGCATTTTGACTTGGAGCCTGTTGAGGCCGCGTTAAAGGTTTATAGGGTTTTCAATAAGAGAATAATGCCTATTTTTTATGACGATGACATAAAAGAAAGATTTTACTTGGAGTTGGAGAAAGCTAAAATCGAGATGCAGCTTAAACTCAAGGGGAAGAAGGTATAAAGGGTTGCGAGGATCAGTTTTCTCTGTGCGTATTTGGGGGGCTAAGCAGAACAGTGGGGTATTGTCCCATGCTTCAGGTAGAAAATAGCAAAGGCTAATAATACTGGGTCAGGTCTCCCATTTCCCAAAGCGTGCGGCAATCAGCCCTCCGAGAGCTCTACCAATGCCCGGCTAAGGTTATCTCGCGCTGACACTTCAAGGCGCTCGCTCAGCTCAGCCGTATGGTAGAGCACTGGCTGATCCAGAAAACTCCGCAACACCGCACTACGCCCTTTCCGAAACGCCGCTCCCGGCACAAAGTCATATTCCTGCCGAATCCACCCTTCATACCGGTCATACAATTCCGCATCTGCCCCAAGAATACTCAGATCAATATCCTGCAGCAGGGCCATGTCCGGGTCTGTGGGTGGGTGCGGGTGGATGGTGGCCAGGATGAGTTCGTGTACTCGGACGCGCTGTTGGTTGGTCAGCGTGCTATCAGCAAAGTTCTGGGCAAACCAGTCCGCACTGCGAATTTCGTTATCGCTGGCGCGGGGATCATAAATCACATCGTGGGCCCACAGGGCCAGTTCCAGGCAGAGCGGGTCTTCAGCGAGGTGTCGGTAGTGATCCAGCCAGCCCAGGCAGGCGGCGATGTGGTCCAGGGTGTGGTAGTGGCGATGGTGCTCGCTGTAGTGGGTGGCTAGTTGTTGCCAGGTGTGGTCCGGATCAGGCAGTAGCGGGGCGACGACGGTGCGCCATCGTTGTTGCAGGGCTGACGCAGTGGTCATCCCGCTTCCTCTAATGGCCTGCCGTCTTCATCCACAAAACGCACATCCCGCACGGTGAGGGCTTGGCCTTTCTGATTCTGCACCGTAACCGGCGCCAGCGGCTCTCCGGTCTGGCGGTCCACCAGCTGCATGCTGTCCTTTTCCCCGTTCCAGCGTTCGCTCCACTGGCGCAGGGCGGTGACTACCGTAAACAGGTCGCGGCCCTTGTCGGTGAGGCGGTATTCGTAGCGCTTGCCATGTTCGCCCACGTCCACGCGCACCATGACGCCGTTGTCCACCAGGCGGGAGAGGCGGTTGCAGAGGATGTTCTTGGCGATGCCCAGGTTGTGCTGGAAATCCACAAAGCGGCGGGTGCCCAGCATGGCCTGCTTGACCACCAGCAGGGACCACCAGTCACCGACCTCATTGAGGGCGCAGGCCACCGAGCAGCCCATTTCATCGAAACGTTTACGTGTCATGGGTGGCATTGTACGCCAGAAAGGTTGCATAACGAAACCAAATAAGGTTTTATAACGCAACCAAATTGAGGGCCGTCGATTGATGGCCTCGCTGATTCTGTTGTTTTTACCGCGCTCGCTTGAGCGCCAGAGTGAAATGAAATTCGGGAGAGTAATCATGAGTGGTTCCCTGGACAGCCTGCTGCGTCCTTTTGAGCATAAATCCCTGAAGTTGCGTAACCGGGTGGCCATGGCCCCCATGACCCGCACCTTCTCGCCGGGCTATGTGCCCAATGACGA
>NZ_DEXN01000047.1:161039-173667 GCF_002364155.1 Alcanivorax sp. UBA3183 | reverse complement strand
GGCACCTTTGTGGGCCACAAGGCGGCCAACGGCTATGAGCGGGTGCCGGCGATCTACGGTGATGTGGCCATGGCGGGCTGGAAGAAGGTGGTGGATGCGGTCCACGAGGCTGGCGGTCAGATTATTCCGCAGCTGTGGCATGTGGGCTCGGTGCGCAAGCCCGGCATTGGCCCGGACAAGGACGTGCCCGGGCATTCGCCGTCCGGCCTGTTCAAGCCGGGCAAGGAAAATGGCCACGCCATGACCCATGAGGATATCCAGGATGTGGTGCAGGCTTTTGCCGACTCCGCCAGGGCCGCCAAGGCGGTGGGCTTTGACGGGGTCGAGATTCATGGTGCCCACGGCTATCTGCTGGACCAGTTCTTCTGGGAGGGCACCAACCAGCGTGATGACGAGTATGGTGGCTCCATTGAAAACCGCGCCCGCTTCGGCGTGGAGATCGTCAAGGCGGTGCGCGAAGCGGTGGGCGAGGAGTTCGCCATTGTGCTGCGTTTCTCTCAGTGGAAGCAGCAGGATTACGACGCCAAACTGGCCCAGAATCCGGAAGAGCTGGAACGCTTCCTGATGCCGTTCGTGGACGCCGGGGTGGACATCTTCCATGCCTCCACGCGTCGTTTCTGGCTGCCGGAGTTCGAGGGCTCCGACCTGAACCTGGCTGGCTGGACCAAGAAGATTACCGGCAAGCCCACCATTTCCGTGGGAAGCGTGGGGCTGGATGGCGACTTCCTGAACAGCCCGGAAGGCATGGGCGGCACCGCCAACCCAGCGGCGCTGGATGAGCTGACCCGGCGTATGGATAACGACGAGTTCGACATGATTGCGGTTGGCCGGGCCCTGCTGCAGGACCCGCACTGGTTGGTCAAGGTGAAGGAAGGGCGCGAGGAAGAGATTGCGCCGTTTACCAAGAAGGCGTTGGGAAGTCTGAGCTGATAGCGGCTAGCTACTAGCTGCGAGGGAAAACGCGATCCGGGTTTGTCGGGTCGGATAGGAAAGAGGCCGCGCCCGGGGACTGGGCGCGGCCTTTTTGCGTTCTACGGAGCCGCTGTAGGAACGCAGCGCAGCGGAGTAACGCCCGCAGGGCGGCCCCGAAGGGGTGAGCGAAGCGAATACGCCTCTTGAAGCGCGAACCGAGCGACAGCGAGGAAGAGATTGTCAGTTGGCTCCGATCTTTCTACCGGAAACGCTGTTCCGTTCTGACGTCCTTGATCGTCCTCCGGGCGATTCCGCGTTTGCACGCGGTTCGCGGCTCAAGCGCCGCTCCTACGAGGACCATCGGACATGAAAAAGGCCGCGCCTGGATTTCCGGGTGCGGCCTCTTTGTTTGGGTTGGTTCGCACCTCAAGAGGTGCTCCTACAGGTGGTTACTCCTCCGCCTGATCCGACAAGGTCTGGTTCACCGCCAGGGCTAACAGGGTGCAGATGACGCCGGAGAGTAGGTAGACGGTGACCGACAGCAGGCCGAATTTGGCGGACAGGCCCAGGGCTACCAGCGGCGCGAAGGCGGCGCCGAATAGCCAGGCGAAGTCGGAGGTGAGGGCGGCGCCGGTGTAGCGGAAGCGGCGCTCGAAGTTGGCGGTGACGGTGCCGGAGGCCTGGCCGTAGGAGACACCCAGCAGGGCGAAACCGAGCAGGATGAAGGTGTCCTGCATGGCCGGACTGCCGCCCATCAACAGCGGGGTGAGCAGGCTGAACACGCCGATGATCGCCGCCAGGGCGCCCACGGTGGTGCGCTTGCCGATGCGGGCGGCGATCCAGCCGGAGCCGATGGTGGCGATGATGCCGACGATGCCGCCGACGATTTGTACGGTCAGCACCTGGCCGGTGGTCTGGCTGCCCAGCAGGGCGATCCAGGACAGCGGGAAGATGGTCACCAGGTGGAACAGGGCATAGCTGGCCAGGGCGGCGAAGGAGCCGATAAAGATGTTGTAGCCCTGCTTGCGCACCATCTCGGTGGTGCCGATGGGCTCCAGATCGCTTTCTTCCAGGGCTTCGGTGTATTCCTCGGTGAGCACCAGACGCAGGCGGGCGAACAGGGCGACCACGTTGATGGCAAAGGCCACAAAGAACGGGTAGCGCCAGCCCCAGCCCAGGAAATCCGTGGCGCTCAGGCTGTTATAGAGAAACAGGAACAGGGCGCTGGCGATGACGAAGCCCAGCGGCGCGCCCAGCTGGCCGATCATGGCGTACCAGCTGCGCTTTTCCTTTGGCGCGTTCAGGGCCAGCAGCGAGGGCAGGCCATCCCAGGAGCCGCCGAAGGCCACCCCCTGCATGATGCGGAACAGGGCCAGCAGGGCGATGGCGTAGCCGCCCAGCTTCTCGTAGCCGGGCAGGAAGGCGATGCCGGCGGTGGCGGTGCCCAGCAGGAACAGGGCGGCGGTGAGCTTGATGCCGCGGCCCCAGTGACGCTGGATGGCCATGAACAGAGCGGTACCAAAGGGCCGCGCCACAAAGGCCAGCGCAAACAGCGAAAAGGAATAGAGCATGCCCTGTAGCTGGTCGACGAAGGGGAAGAACACCTGCGGGAAGATCAGTACCGAGGCGATGCCGTAGACAAAGAAGTCGAAGTATTCGGAAGTACGGCCGATGACCACGCCGACGGCGATTTCATTGGGTGCCACCGGGGCATGGCTGGAACCGTGGGACTGCTGGGGTTGGGACATGTTGTGCGCTCGAATATCGTGTTGGGGAGTTGCAAGCTACAAGCTTCAAGCTGCAACACGGTCAGGCTTGGTTGATGTGCCAATTCCGTGCCCGCGCTTAACGGTAATGCGCGGGCACGGCCAAGCAGGGCCTGAAGGTCGCCACCGCGCCTTGTAGCTTGAAGCTTGTAGCTCGCAACTCATTCCCCTAGCACTTTAAGGCCATGGGACAAAATGTCCAATACCCGCTTGCCATTGCCTTGGCTACATTGCTCCTATCCCATAAGCCAACCAGAAAGCCGCTAATGCAAATATTCAAATACTTGCGTGGAGTGTCGCTGACGTTGCTTGTCGCTGCCCTGCTGTCGGGTTGCGATGCAGTCGTGATGTCCCCCTCTGGTGATGTGGCAGTGCAACAGCGGGACCTGCTTGTCTGGTCCACCATCCTGATGCTGCTGGTCATCGTTCCTGTCATCGTGCTGACGCTATGGTTCGCCTGGCGTTACCGCGACTCCAATACGGAAGCCACCTATAAACCGGACTGGACCCATTCCACGGTGCTGGAACTGGTGATCTGGGCGGTGCCGCTGCTGATCATCATCGCCCTGGGGGCGATGACCTGGGTGTATACCCACAAGCTGGACCCTTACCGGCCGCTGGATCGCATTGATGCCAGCACGCCGGTGCCGGCGGATCTGGAGCCGCTCACCGTGGAAGTGGTGGCGCTGGACTGGAAATGGCTGTTCATCTATCCGGAGCAGGGCATCGCCACGGTGAATGAGCTGGCGGCGCCGGTGGATCACCCGATCCGCTTCAAGATCACCGCCTCCACCATGATGAATTCCTTCTTCATCCCCGCCATGGCCGGGCAGATCTACGCCATGGCCGGCATGGAGACCAAGCTGCATGGCGTGATCAACGAGCCGGGCGTCTACCAGGGCTTGTCCGCCAACTACAGCGGTGCCGGCTACTCGCACATGAAGTTCCAGTTCCATGGCCTCAGTGAGGCGGACTTCCAGGCCTGGGTGGACAAGAACAAGGCCAGCGGCAACACCCTTAGCCGTGAGGTCTACAAGGCGCTGGAAGTGCCCAGCATCAAGGACCCGGTGACACGCTATGCCAGCGTCGACCCGACCCTGTACCACGCTATTCTCAACCGCTGCGTGGACCCGGGCACCGTGTGCATGGAAGACATGATGTATCACAGCGGCCATGGCAAGCAGGAGGCGAGCGAACAGGGGCACGATGCCCACGCCGGCCATGACGCGCATGGAGGCCACCATGAATAAATCCTTGCGGATTCCCCCTCTCCCCCAACCCCTCTCCCGCAAGGGGAGAGGGGAGGAAAAGCGCATTGCTGCAGTAGGTGTCGACCATGTTTGAAAACCTGGACCTGACCAAACTCATTTTCGGACGTCTCACCTGGGACGCGATTCCGTTCCATGATCCGATCATTCTTGCCACCTTTGCCGTGGTGGCAGTGGGTGGCGTGGCCATGCTGGTGGCGCTGACCCGCTACAAGCTGTGGGGCTACCTGTGGACCGAGTGGTTCACCTCCATCGACCACAAGAAGATCGGCATCATGTACATCATCCTGGGGTTGGTGATGCTGCTGCGCGGTTTCGCCGATGCCATCATGATGCGCCTGCAACAGGCCTTCGCCTTTGGCGACAACATGGGCTATCTGCCACCGGATCACTACGACCAGATCTTTACCGCCCACGGCGTGATCATGATCTTCTTCGTGGCCATGCCGCTGGTGACCGGGATTATGAACTATCTGATCCCGCTGCAGATCGGTACCCGTGATGTGGCCTTCCCGTTCCTGAACAATTTCAGCTTCTGGATGACCGCCGGTGGCGCTGCGCTGATGATGATGTCCCTGTTCATCGGCGAGTTCGCCAAGACCGGCTGGCTGGCCTATCCGCCCTTGTCGGGAATATTGCAGAGTCCAGGGGTGGGGGTGGATTACTACATCTGGTCGTTGCAGATCGCCGGCGTGGGGACCTTGTTATCGGGGATCAACCTGCTGGTGACCATCGTCAAGATGCGTGCTCCGGGCATGAGCCTGATGAAGATGCCGGTGTTCACCTGGACCTCCCTGTGCACCAACGTGTTGATCGTGGCGGCCTTCCCGGTACTGACTGCCGTGCTGGGCATGCTGACCCTGGACCGTTATCTGGGCACCGCCTTCTTCACCAACGACATGGGCGGCAACGCCATGATGTACGTGAACCTGATCTGGATCTGGGGTCACCCGGAGGTGTACATCCTGATTCTGCCGGTGTTCGGTATCTTCTCAGAGATCGTGGCCACCTACAGCCGCAAGCCGCTGTTCGGTTACACCTCCATGGTCTACGCCACCGTGGTGATTACCGTGCTGTCCTACCTGGTATGGCTGCACCACTTCTTCACCATGGGGTCGGGGGCCAGCGTGAACTCGTTCTTCGGGATCACCACCATGATTATCTCGATACCGACAGGGGCGAAGATCTTCAACTGGCTGTTCACCATGTTCCGTGGCCGCATCAAGTTCGATGTGCCCATGCTGTGGACCCTGGGCTTCATGGTCACCTTCGTGATCGGTGGCATGACCGGGGTGTTGCTGGCGGTACCGCCGGTGGACTTCGTGCTGCATAACAGCCTGTTCCTGATCGCCCACTTCCATAACGTGATCATCGGTGGCGTGCTGTTCGGTCTGTTTGCCGGTATCACTTACTGGTTCCCGAAAGCCACCGGTTACAAGCTGGATGAGTTCTGGGGCAAGCTGTCGTTCTGGTTCTGGCTGATCGGTTTCTACTTCGCCTTCATGCCGCTGTATGTGCTCGGCCTGATGGGGGTGACCCGTCGTGTTAGCCACTTCGAGGATCAGTCCCTGCAGATCTGGTTCCAGATTGCCGCCTTCGGTGCGGTGCTGATCGCGGTGGGTATTGCGGCCTTCCTGATCCAGTTGATCGTCAGCTTCCGTCGCCGCGAAGCGCTGGCCGACGAGACCGGTGACCCGTGGGATGGCCGTACCCTGGAGTGGTCCACCTCCTCGCCGCCGCCGCCGTACAACTTTGCCTTCACTCCGCGTGTGCACGATCTGGACGCCTGGTGGCAGATGAAACAGCACGGCTTCAAGCGCCCGGAATCCGGCTTTATCCCGATTCACATGCCCAAGGGCACCTGGGCGGGTATCGTGCTGTCGGCGATCAGCGTGGCCTGTGGCTTCGCCCTGATCTGGCACATGTGGCTGGCCGCGGCGGTGACCTTTGTGGCACTGATCGGCACCGCCATCTACCACACCTTCAATTACGACCGTGACTACTACATCCCCGCGGAGGAAGTAGAACGGATTGAAGCCGAACGAACCAAGGTGCTTGCCAATGTCTGAAGCAACCATGACCGCTGACGTGAAAACGCAGGACGGCCCGCTGGAGTTCCTGGTGAAGGGGGATCACCACCCCCAGAACGGTACGCTGCTGGGCTTCTGGCTCTACCTGATGAGCGACTGCCTGATCTTCGCTGCCCTGTTCGCCACCTACGGTGTGTTGGCGCGCAGCTATGCGGGCGGGCCCACCGGCATGGAAGTGTTCGATCTGTCCCTGGTGGCGATCAACACCTCGTTCCTGCTGTTGTCCTCCATCACTTATGGCTTTGCCATGCTGCAGATGCAGGCCAACCGCCTGAAGGGCACCCTGTTCTGGCTGGCGATCACCGGCCTGCTGGGCGCGGCCTTCCTGGGGCTGGAGCTGTACGAGTTCTATCACCTGATCCACATCGGTGCGACGCCGCAGACCAGCGGCTTCCTCACCGCCTTCTTCGCCCTGGTGGGCACCCACGGCCTGCACGTGCTGTTCGGCATCGTCTGGCTGGTGACCCTGTTGTTCCAGCTGAAGAAGCACGGCCTGATCCCTGCCAACAAGCGTCGGGTGTTCTGTCTGTCCATGTTCTGGCACTTCCTGGACGTGGTCTGGGTGGGTGTCTTTACCTATGTCTATCTGATGGGAGTGCTGCCATGAGTGAGCATACACACGACCACGATCACCACGAGGCGGAAGGCCCCCACGTTAGCCTGAAGGAATACGTGATCGGCTTTGTGCTGGCGGTGATCCTTACCGTGATCCCGTTCTGGCTGGTGATGGGCAATGTGTTTGAAAGCTCCACCACCACAGCGCTGCTGATCCTGTCCTTCATGGTGGTGCAGATCGTTGTCCACATGGTGTTTTTCCTGCACATGAACTTCCATTCGGAAGGAGGCTGGAACATGCTGGCACTGATCTTCACCCTGGTGCTGGTGTTTATCACCCTGGCCGGTTCCCTGTGGGTGATGATCAGCCTGAACAACAACATGATGCCGGGCATGATGGGGTAGCACGGGCTCCCTGGTTTGACGAAACCCGCACCCTGTAGGAGCTTGCTTGCAAGCGAACCCTCTCCCCGAACTGAGAGGTAAAACGGTTCGGCTGCAAGCAGCCTCCTACAGGTTTCTCCCTCGTTTGAAGAGGCATCTCCATGGCTCGTCGGCGTCTTCTTTCTTTCCTGTTTCTGCTGTTTTGTCTGGCGGCCTTTGCCGGCTTTATTGCCCTGGGCGTCTGGCAGGTGCAGCGTCTGGCCTGGAAAGAGGATCTCATCGCCCGGGTGGATGCCCGCGTCCATGCGCTACCGGTAGACGCGCCCGGGCAGGGTGACTGGTCCGCCGTCAGTAAAGACTCCCATGAATATCTGCGTGTTCAGTTAACCGGGAAATATCTTGCCGACGGCATCTCGCTGGTAGCGGCGGCCACGGAAAAAGGCCAGGGCTACTGGGTGATGGTGCCGTTGCAGCGGGCGGATGGTAGCTGGATCTACATCAACCGGGGTTTCGTGCCCCAGGCCGAGCGGGCGCAAGCCAGCCGGGGAGACTTTACTCCGGACGGCGAGATTGCTGTGGCCGGCTTGCTGCGTCTCAACGAACCGGGCGGAGGCCTGTTGCGGGACAATGTGCCCGCGAAACACCGCTGGTATTCCCGGGATGTGCTGGCCATGGGGGAGCGGCACGGGCTGGCACCGGTGGCCCCCTTCTTTATCGATGCGGATGCCAGCGACCACCCCGGACCGATTGGTGGGCTCACCGTAATCCGTTTCCCCAATAATCACTTGGTTTACGCCATCACCTGGTTTGCCCTGGCGATGGGTGTGGTCCTGGCGGCCTGGCTGGTGGTACGCGAACAGCGCAAGCGCTGAAGCCGTTTTTTGTAGGAGCTATGCTTGCATGGCGAACCTCCTCACACCTTCACGCCGAAGTCGGTAAACTGATTCGCCATGGAGAAACTGACAATGACAGCCCCCGCCGGCACCCCGCCCCTGGCGGCCATTCGCCGTTCCAGTGAAGACGTGGCCGGCCGCAAGAACCTGCAACTGCTGATCCAGCTGCGCTGGATCGCCATGGGCGGTCAGCTGGCGACCATCCTGCTGGTGCACTTCGGTTTCGGTATTTCCCTGCCTCTGGGGCAGATGCTGGTAGTGCTGTTCGGTTTGCTGCTGCTCAACGCGGTCAGCCTGCTGCGCCTGAAGCTGCCGAAAAGCATCGGCAATACCGAGCTGTTCCTGTCGTTGCTGATTGATGTGGCGACGCTGACCATCCTGCTTTATCTCAGCGGCGGCGCCACCAACCCCTTCGTGTTTCTCTACCTGTTGCAGGTGATTCTCGGTGCCGTGCTGCTCAAGGTCTGGTCCACCTGGGTGATCCTGATCACCACCACCCTGTGTTTTGCCTGGCTGGCCTGGTCGGGCAAGCCGCTGCCGTTGCCGCTGGATCATTCAAAAGGGCTGTTTAGTCTCTATATCGAAGGGATGATCATCTGCTTTGTGCTCAATGGGGTATTGCTGGTGATCTTTATCAACCGCATCACCCGCAACCGCCGCCAGCGCGACGAGCATCTGGCGGAGCTACGCCAGCGCGCCGCCGAGGAAGAGCACATTGTGCGCATGGGGCTGCTGGCCTCCGGTGCCGCCCATGAGCTGGGCACACCGCTGGCCACCCTGTCGGTGATTCTCGGTGACTGGCGACACATGGAGCCGTTCAAATCCGACCCGGACATGGCCCAGGAAATCGGCGAAATGCAGACCCAGGTGCTGCGCTGCAAATCCATCGTCAGTGGCATTCTGCTGTCCGCCGGTGAGGCCCGGGGAGAATCCTCCGAGGAAACCACCGCCCGGGAATTCCTGGATGACCTGGTGAGCGAATGGCGGGAAACCCGGCCAGTGAAGGACTTTATCTACCGCAATGACTTCGGCCAGGACCTGAGCATTGTCTCCGATTCGGCCCTGAAACAAAGTATCCATAACGTGCTGGACAATGCCCTGGAGGCATCGCCGCAATGGCTGCGTCTGGATGTGCATCGTGACGATGACAACCTGCTGATCTCGGTGACCGACCGGGGCCCGGGTTTTCCGTCGGCCATGCTGGAAAGCCTGGGGCGGCCCTACCAATCCAGTAAGGGGCGACCGGGCAGTGGGCTCGGTTTGTTCCTGGTGATGAATGTGCTGCGTACCCTGGGGGGTAACCTGCGCGCCCGCAATCTGGTCCAGGGCGGTGCCGTGGTGATGCTGTCGTTACCCCTGTCCGCGGTCACGCTGGAAGAGGAATAAGTTGTGAGTGATGTTGATCAACAGATAGAGCGGTTGCTGCTGATCGTGGAAGATGACGAGGCGTTTGCCCGTACCCTCAGCCGTTCCTTTGAACGGCGCGGCTATACCGTGATTCATGCTGCCGGCATGGAAGACATGCGCGTCCTGCTGGAAAGTCATGATCCCGGCTATGCCGTGGTGGATCTGAAACTGAAAGGGGAGGCCTCCGGGCTGGCCTGTGTGCAGCGTCTGCATGAACACAATGACGATATGCTGATCGTAGTTCTCACCGGCTACGCCAGCATTGCCACGGCGGTGGAAGCGGTGAAGCTGGGCGCCTGCCATTACCTGGCCAAACCCTCCAACACCGACGACATCGAAGCCGCCTTCCTGCGTGCCGAAGGCGACGCGGACGTTGCCCTCACCGCCCGGGAAACCGATCTGAAAACCCTGGAGTGGGAACGCATCCACGAAACCCTGGCAGAGACCGGCTTCAATATCTCCGAAACCGCCCGCCGTCTGGGCATGCACCGCCGCACCCTGGCCAGAAAGCTGGGTAAGCAGCGGGTCAAATAACCTCAAGGTTTTCTCCAGCGCCGCGTAGGAGCGACGCTTGAGTCGCGAAAGGTTTCAGTGTCCCTTCCTGCCTTGCTGTCCGTAGGCGCGTCGCTGCGCTTACCCCTCCGGGCCGCGCCCTGCGGGCGTTGCTCCGCTTCGCTACGCTCCTACAAAAAAAGGGGTGCTTGTCGTCGTTGCGTGCCTGCCTGCTCGCGTCCCCGTATACTCACTGCCATGAGCAACATACCCGCCAGCGATAATGGGACTTTTCTGTGGATGACCTACCAGGCCATGAGCAAGGCGGGCCTGGATTGTGCTGCCATCTTTGCCAGTGTTGGCATGCCGGATGAGCCGCCGGATCAGTCTCAGCGTCGTATCAATTCTCCCCAGCGACGATTCTGGGACGCGGCGGAACAGGTCAGTGGCGATACGGATATCGGGCTGCGCATCGGCAGTATGTTGCCGACCTGGCGGGGTCAGGTTCTGGAGTATCTGTTTCTCAGTAGCCCGACCTTTGGTGCCGGCCTGGAGCGGGCCTTGCGTTATAGCCGGTTGATGACCGACGCCATGCAATTGCAGCTGCGTGTGGAGGGCGACAAGGCGATCCTGTCCGGGCTCAGTCATCCGGTTCGCCATTATCTGGAATGTGCGACCTGCATTGTGCTGGGTTTCCTGCGTCAGGTTTCTGACGGGGACTTTCAGCCACACCATATCCAGTTTGAATACGCTGAAGGCGCCAGCGCCGCCCGTTACCAGGGCATCTACCGGTGCCCGGTGGTGTTGGGGGCAGAAGAGGGCGCGGTGGTGTTTCCCGCTGCCCTGCTGGATCGGCCTTCTCCAGCGGCAGAGCCGGAGCTGCTGGCGGTGCATGAGAAGCTGGCGCTGCAGAAAATGGCGGATCTGGCACGCCAGGATTTCCTGCTAACCCTGGAGCGGGAGCTGGGCAGTCTGCTGGAGCAGGGCGATGCGTCCGTGGATGCCCTTGCTGCGCGGGTTGGCCGCAAGCCCCGGGCTCTGCGCGCCGAGTTAGACGAGGCCGGCACCAGTTTCAAGCAGCTGCTGGCCGGTTACCGGGAGCGCCTGTCTCGGCGCTTGCTGGCGCGTACCCAGGAACCCATCGACCAGATTCTCTACCTCACCGGTTTCTCCGAACCGGCGGCGTTTACCCGCGCCTTCAAGCGCTGGACCGGGGAAACCCCCTCTGCCTATCGTAAACGCAAGCAGTCGGAAAACCCGGATTCTTGATCCTGGTGACGGCGATGGCTGCCGTAAGGATCAAAGCGATCGGTGGGAAACCGGTCACGATAGCCGGCAACTGGTTATCAACGAGGTTTTCCCATGCTCGGTTTTCCCATCGCATTGCTTACCGCCAACGCCTTCGAATGGTATGCCCACAAGGTGTGGCTGCACGAATACCCCAGAAAACACCGTAACAGCCCCTTCTTTACCCATATTCGCCACCACAAGCGTGCCCGCTTGAATGGTTTCGAAGACGAGGGGTACACCGTCTCCATGTGGCAAGATCAGGAAATGTTCAACGAAAAAATAGCCTTGATAGGACTGTGTGTGGTGTTTACCCCTACGGTGGTGGCGGCGCCCTTTTTCACCGCCGGGATCTATTACGGGGCCTGGCAGTACTGGAGCAAGCACAGCAAGGCACACCTGGACTCGGAGTGGGCGAAAGCGAACCTACCCTGGCATTACGACCACCACATGAATACCAACCAGGACGCCAACTGGTGTGTGACCCGTCCCTGGTTCGACTACATCATGGGCACCCGGGTGATCGGTGAGGCGGATATCGCGGAAACCAATCCCCTGGGCATGGACCTGCCCGAGTGGCTGGAAAAGCCGGTGAACCGGGTGGCGCGCCGTTTGCTGCCCAAGGCCTTTGCCCGGCTGGATGAAAACCGTCAGCTGGAAGAACAACGCTTGCGCGACAGTCAGGTGACAGAGGTAGACGCGGCCTAGTGAACCCGCTCCGGCGGTGGGGTGTAGCGGTGGGGCGGTAGCTCCACCCGCTGCACCAGGCCGCCCTGCACATAGGTGTGGCCGGGGTAGCGTTCGCCGCCGGTGACGGTGAATTCGAAGCGGTAGATGCGGGTGATGCGGCGTTTGCCGTGGCGGTCTTTTTCCAGCGTTAGCTTCTCCAGTCCCACGGTGTCATCGAGAAATTCCACTTCTTCCCGTTGGCAGAAACGCCGGGTGTGAATCAGGGCCCGTTCGCGGATGCCGTGGGAGCGCCAGAACAGGGCGGCGATTACCACCACCGCCGTGACCAGGCCGATATCTGTCAAATCCAGACTCATGGTTTTTTCCCTGTCAGGTTGCCGAACAGGCTGCGCCACTGGTCGTCACTGAGGCCGTTGAGAGTGGCGATGTTGCGCTCGGGAATCTGCTCCGGGTCCGGGTAGCTGGCCAGGCCCCGGTCCAGGCTTGCTTCACGGAGGATATGCAGGATCGGGTAGGGGGCCCGGTTGGTGAAATTCTCCCGGTCATCCACCTCCGTATCGGCAAACTGATAGGCCGGGTGAAAACTGGCAATCTGATAGGTGCCTTCCCAGCCCTGCTGCTCCAGCAGGCCGTCGGCCAGATCGAGCATGTCGTTGTAGTCGAGAAAATCGTCCAGCTGGTCAGGGATGATCAGCAGGGTGGTGTCGATCTGCTCGGCGGGGGTGTGATCCAGCCGTTCCAGTTCGTCGTAGAGGTCCACCAGCAGGGTTTCCACATTGCGGCTGTCGCTGACGGCAAAGTGCACCTGGCTGGCACCAAGAGGCTTGCGGGCAAACGGGCACAGGTTGAGGCCGACGACGACCTGTTCGAGCCACTGGCGGGGG
>NZ_DEXN01000047.1:160344-160966 GCF_002364155.1 Alcanivorax sp. UBA3183 | reverse complement strand
GAGCCACTGGCGGGTGGCGGCGATAACGGTTTCCGGTGTAGTGGTATTCATGGGGCCTCAGTCTTGATGCTGTCGCCCACGCGAACCACGCCGCTGGACAGGATTTCACAACGCAGGCCGCCTCGCCCCAGCAGGGCCTTGACCACCTGGGGAGGTGTCAGGTCTCCGGCCAGCAGTTTGCCCACCACGGAGCAGGGTTCGCATAGTTCGATGCCGCGCAGGCGGATATCGCCGAGCAGAAATTCCCGGCCCTCCAGGGCATTCAGGTCCACCCCCTCGGTGAGGACATTGCGGCGCAGGGTGTGTGATTCAACCTGCTGTTGATAATCACGGTTGAAGGCAGCGATGGCTTCGGATTCGATCAGGGTAATCTGTTCGGCGGGTTTTGCATTGCGTTTGTAATGCCGGTCGCCAACGATGCCGCACCCGGCACGTAGCTGCACGGCGGGCTGGCTTTCCACAGGGCCGCGGGATTCGCTGGCAGTGTAAAGGGCGAGGATTTTCATGGGGCTCCTGGGTTGAGGCCGGAGGCTAACACAGACATTCAGGCAACAGTCTACCAAAACGCGCTTGAATCCACCGTTGTTAAGGGGGCGATAGCCGTTGGAGCCTTGCTCGCAAG
>NZ_DEXN01000047.1:152931-160292 GCF_002364155.1 Alcanivorax sp. UBA3183 | reverse complement strand
AACCTTCGCCTTGCGAGCAAGGCTCCAACGGGGGCATGGTCTGGGGGGAGTGTCTGGCGTCGGGCGCTATCATTAGCTAGAATTCCCCGAATCTTCACGTTTGAGAAAGGACGTCCCCCTTGGACCGTGCCCTGATCAACAGCTTTGCCTTCCTCTCCGCACCCGCCAGCTGGCGATGGTGACGCTCCCTCTGTGCCTGTGTTGAACGCTTGCACGGACACGCCCTTTTTGCCTTGTTTTTCCTCTACAATTGTTGCACTTGTCGGCCTGTGCGTTTGAATGGCCGAGCGAAGACCAATAGGGACAACCATGTCACAACAGCAACTGGATCGTTATGCCCAAGAGGGCTATACCCGGGTGCCGCTGGTACGCGAGGTGCTGGCGGATCTGGATACGCCGCTGACCGCCTACCGCAAGCTGGCCCAGGGGCCTTACAGCTACCTGTTTGAATCCGTTCAGGGGGGCGAGCGCTGGGGCCGTTATTCCATTCTCGGGCTGCCGGCCACGGAAGTGATTCGCATCACCGGCCAGGCCGTTACTGTCAGTAATGAACAGGGCGAAACCACCACCGAGGTGGTTGACCCGATCCAGTGGATTGAAGACTACCGTCAGCAGTATCGCTCACCGGAAATCCCCGGGCTGCCCCGTTTCAACGGCGGCCTGGTGGGCTACTTCGGTTATGACAGCGTGCGTTATTTCGAGCCCCGGCTGGGCCCGGCGCCCGGCGAGGATGTGCTTGGCGTGCCGGATATCCTGCTGATGCGCTCCGAAGAAGTGGTGGTGTTCGATAATCTGCGCGGTGCCCTGTTTCTGGTGGTACATGTGGATCCCCGTGACGCGGACGCCGGCGAGCAGGCCGCGCAGCGTCTCGACGAATTGCAAACCCTGCTGCGCGCGCCCTTGCCGGAGCCGGAGCATACCGTCTATGGCGAGCCCGTGGACGAGAGCGATTTTCAGAGTGAATTCCCGGAGGAGCAGTTCAAGGCCGGTGTGGAAAAGGTGCGCGAGTACATCCTCGCCGGGGACGTGATGCAGGTGGTGCCGGCCCAGCGCATGAGCTGCCCTTTCAAGGCGCCGGCCCTGGATTTGTACCGGGCCCTGCGCTACCTGAACCCGTCGCCCTACATGTTCTATCTGGATCTGGGGGACTTCCATATCGCTGGCTCCTCCCCGGAAATTCTCACCCGGGCAGAGCAGGGCGCCGTCACCGTGCGACCCATCGCCGGTACCCGCAAGCGCGGTGCCAATAACGAGGAAGACCAGGCTCTGGAAGCAGATCTGCTGGCCGACCCCAAGGAAATCGCCGAGCACCTCATGCTTATCGATCTGGGCCGCAACGATGTGGGCCGGGTGGCCAAGCCGGGCAAGGTCACGCTCACCGATAAAATGGTGGTGGAGCGTTACTCCCACGTCATGCATATCGTCTCAAATGTGGAAGGTGAGTTGCGCGACGGCCTGGGGCCACTGGACGTTCTGCGTGCCACCTTCCCGGCCGGCACGCTGAGCGGCGCGCCGAAAATTCGCGCCATGGAAATCATCGACGAACTGGAGCCCACCAAGCGTGGCGTCTACGGCGGTGCAGTGGGGTATATCGGTTTCAACGGTGACATGGATACCGCCATCGCCATCCGCACCGCCGTGGTCAAGGATCAACGCCTTTACGTACAGGCCGGCGCCGGCATCGTTGCCGACTCCGTGCCCCAGTCCGAGTGGGACGAGACCATGAACAAGGCCCGGGCGGTGTTCCGGGCAGTCAATCTGGCACTGGGTGGTCTCAACCTGGAAGACGGAGGGCAGCGGTAATGCGTGTGCTGATGATCGACAACTACGACAGCTTTACCTACAACCTGGTGCAGTACCTGCAGGAGCTGGGCGCCGAGGTGCTGGTGCACCGCAATGATCAGATCACCATCGAGGAGATCGAGGCGTTGAACCCGGACCGGCTGATGATTTCCCCGGGGCCCTGTACCCCCAACGAGGCAGGCATCTCCATTGCTGCCATTCAGCACTTTGCCGGCAAGCTGCCGATTCTGGGGGTCTGCCTGGGCCATCAGGCTATCGGCCAGGCCTTCGGCGGCAAGGTGATCCGTGCCCGCCAGGTCATGCACGGCAAGACCTCACCGATCTACCACAGCGGTGCGGGCGTTTTCCGTAACCTGCCGTCTCCCTACACGGCCACCCGCTATCACTCCCTGGTGGTGGAAAAGGACAGTCTGCCGGACTGCCTGGAGATGACCGCCTGGACCTGCAATGAGGATGGCAGCGTGGACGAGGTGATGGGCATGCGCCACAAGACCTTGCCCATTGAAGGGGTGCAATATCACCCCGAGTCTATTTTGAGTGAGTATGGCCATGCCCTGCTCGAGAACTTTCTGAAAAGCGAACAACAAGGGGACGCCGCATGAATATCCAGCAGGCCCTGGCCAAGGTGGTTGAGCAGATCGACCTGAGCATCGAGGAAATGCAGGAAGTCATGCGGCAGATCATGACCGGCGGCGCCACCGACGCCCAGATCGGCGGCTTCCTGGTGGCTCTGCGCATGAAGAGCGAATCCCTGGACGAGATTACCGGTGGCGTGCAGGTGATGCGCGAGCTGGTTACCGCCGTACCGGTGCAGAACCGCCAGTATCTGGTGGATATCGTCGGCACCGGTGGCGACGGCGCCAACCTGTTCAATGTGTCCTCGGCCAGCGCCTTTGTGGCCGCCGCCGCCGGGGCCCGAGTGGCCAAGCATGGCGGGCGCTCGGTGAGCTCGAAAAGCGGTTCGGCGGACCTGCTGGAAACTGCCGGCATTGCCCTGGACCTGACCCCGGAACAGATTGGCAGCTGCGTGGATAACGTGGGGGTGGGCTTCATGTTTGCCCCCAACCACCACAAGGCCATGAAATACGCGGTGGGCCCGCGCAAGGAACTGGGCATGCGTACCCTGTTCAATATTCTCGGCCCCATGACCAACCCGGCGGGCGTGCAGCGCCTGGTGCTGGGGGTCTTCTCCGAGAAGCTGTGCCGGCCCATGGCAGAAGTGATGGGGCGTCTGGGCGCCGAGCACGTGATGGTGGTGCATAGCCGGGATGGCCTGGATGAGATCAGCCTGGCCACCCGCACCCATGTGGCGGAATTCCGTAACGGGGAAATCAGCGAATATGAGGTGACCCCGGAAGATCTGGGGCTGGACTCCGATTCGCTGGTCGGCCTGGATGTGACCGACTCTGACGCCTCCCTGGCGCTGATCCGTGATGCCTTCGGCAAGCGCAGCAGCGATGCGGCCCGCAAGGCGGCGGACATGATCGCCCTCAACGCCGGGGCGGCCATCTATGTGAGCGGTATCACCCGGACTCACAAAGAAGGGGTACGAATGGCCGAAGACCTGATACACAATGGAGAGGCAGCAGAGCGCATGCGTGAACTGGCTCAATACAGCACGGCCCTCACCGCTGCGGACTGATAAGGAGAGCGGTTATGAGCACAGGCACCATTCTCGACAAGATCATTGCCCGCAAGCAGGAAGAAATTGCGGTCGGCAAGAACAACTACACCCTGGGTGAGCTGGAGGCCATGGCCGCCAACGAGCGCAAGTCCCGGGGATTCATTTCCAGCCTGTTTGACCGGGTGCGTGACCACCAGCCGGCAGTGATCGCCGAAATCAAGAAGGCCTCCCCCAGCAAGGGTGTGATCCGTGATGATTTCGATCCGGTGGAGATTGCCCGCAGCTACGAGAAAAACGGCGCGGCCTGTCTGTCGGTGCTCACCGACAAGGACTTCTTCCAGGGTGATGAGCATTACCTGCGTGCAGCACGTAACGCGGTCAATCTGCCGGTGTTGCGCAAGGACTTCATGATCGACCCCTGGCAGATCTTCGAGTCCCGGGCCATGGGGGCCGATGCCATTCTGCTGATCGCGGCGGCCCTGTCTGATGAGCAGATGAACGAGCTGTACCACGCTGCCCAGCAAGCCGGCTGCGATGTGCTGGTGGAAGTGCATACCGAAGAAGAGCTGGAGCGGGCGGTCAAGCTCAACGCCGAGCTGATCGGCATCAACAACCGCAACCTGCATACCTTCGAGACCAGCCTGAATACTACCCTGACGCTGGCGGAAAAGGTCCCCGGCGACCGTATGATCGTCACCGAAAGCGGTATCCACACCTCGGAAGACGTGACGCTGATGCGCAAGAACGGCATCAATGCGTTCCTGGTGGGCGAGGCCTTCATGCGGGCGGAGGACCCGGGGGCGGCGCTGAAGGCGCTGTTTTTCTGAGTTGACAGTTGATAGTGGACAGTTGACAGCTCGCGCCTGAACTTTTGTGAATGCTGAAATTTGTGAGGCCGCGTCCATAAGTATGGGGGCGGCCTTTTGTTACCGGGGGAGCATATGACAGGAAAGTCACCGCAGGAATGCCTGGGCATGGAGGATGTGCGTGCTGAAATAGACAGCCGCGACCGGCAAATCATTGCCCTGCTGGGCGAAAGAGTAGGCTATGTTCATGCTGCCGCAGCGTTCAAGACAAGTGAGGATGGGGTTCGTGCGCCAGAGCGCTTTAAGAGCATGCTTCAGACCCGGCGGGATTGGGCGGAGCAGGAAGGGCTGGACGCAGACATGGTCGAGAAGCTTTACCGGGATTTGGTGGAATACTTCATTCAGCGGGAGATGGAGGCGTTCAAGGGTAGTTGACAGTTGATAGTTGACAGCTCGCGCCTGAATTTCTGTGAATGCTGAAACCAAAGAAGCCGCGCTCATAGATTTGGGCGCGGCCTCTTTGTTTTAATGAACCAATGACTTCGCCCGCGACGCTGTCAACTGTCCACTATCAACTGTCAACTTTTTACCGTGTTCCGTAAACCACCATGGTCTTACCCTTAACAGACACCAGCCCCTGTTCTTCCAGGTTCTTCAGTACCCGGCCGACCATTTCCCGGGAGCAGCCGACGATGCGGCCGATTTCCTGGCGGGTGACCTTGATCTGCATGCCGTCCGGGTGGGTCATGGCGTCGGGCTGTTTGCACAGGTCCAGCAGGGTGCCAGCCACACGGCCAGTCACATCCAGGAACGCCAGATCGCCCACCTTGCGGGTGGTGGCGCGCAGGCGACCGGCGATCTGGGCGGAGACGGCGAACAGGATGTCGGCGTCTTCTCGGGCCAGTTGCTTGAATTTGCCGTAGCTGACTTCGGCGACTTCGCATTCAGTCTTTGCTTTTACCCAGGCAGAGCGTGACGGGTCGTTCTCGAACAACCCCATTTCACCGAAGAAATCCCCTTCATTCAGGTAAGCCATGATCATCTCGCGACCATCGTCGTCTTCGATCATGACCGTCACGGAGCCCTTCAAAATATAGTAAAGCGCATCCGATTCATCACCCGCATAAATGATGGTGCTCTTCGCCGGGTACTTGCGGCGATGGCAGTGGGCCAGAAACTGGTCCAGATTTGGAATAATTTTGTTGCCGTCAGTCATGGGTGCTCAATATTAAGCCAGAAAAATGTCTTAGCTGGTAAGCGTAAGGATATTGCCTGTTTTTATCATTGATGCCAAGGGAACTGGCTCTCACTCTCAATTTTCACAGGCTCAGCGGTGGTTTATGGCTGACCGGCACCGGATCAGCAGGCAATGGGGAGGGCTGCCCGGTGGCAAAATTATCTGCCATCCGGGGCTGTCAGGGGGGTGGCGGCGCCCCCGCGCTATGGTACTCTGCGCCCCCTTTCGGGGCTGGATAAAGGCAGCCTGGAGCGGTGACTGGAACCTGGGAGATCCCCCATGAAAGCAGTGGTTAAATGGCAGGGCGAAGCCTGCTATGAAGCGCAGACTGAAAGCGGCCATAAGGTGCTCATGGATGGTCCGCCGGATCACGGTGGTCAGAACCGGGGACCGCGTCCCATGGAGACCCTGTTGCTGGGTGTTGGCGGTTGTTCCTCCTTTGATGTGGTGCATATCCTCAAGAAGTCCCGCCAGGACGTGACGGACTGCCGCTGTGAGTTGACCGCCGAGCGTGTTGATGAAGTGCCTGCGGTATTCAGCAAGATTCATCTGCACTTCATCGTCAGCGGCAATAACCTGAAAGAAAACCAGGTGAAGCGGGCGGTGGAGCTGTCTGCTGAAAAGTATTGCTCGGCCAGCATCATGCTGACCCGAGGTGGTGTTGAGATCACCCATAGTTATACCATTGAGGGGCAGGAAGCTTGATTCCTGCCCGGTCAACGGTCCGGCGCAAGCCGGAGGCAAGCTGAGGCCCTGAGGTCTCGCAAACAGGTAGCCGCAGAGTCTGCGGTGGTGTGTTGGTTTTATTGTGGCGGTGACGCCTACGGGGTACAGCTGTGGTGAAAGATCCCAATCCCAAGATTACGGTTCATGGTTTCAACAACCTGACCAAATCCTTGAGCTTCAATATTTTCGATATCGCCTATGCGAAGACGGAACAGCATCGCAAGGAGTACATCGAGTATATTGACGAGCTGTATAATGCCGAGCGTCTCACCGAGATTCTCACCAACGTGACCAAGATCATCGGCGCCAACGTGCTCAACGTGGCTCGCCAGGATTACGATCCCCAGGGCGCCAGTGTGACCATGCTGATTGCCGAGCATGAGAGTCCGCCGGATGGCACTGACTGGGACGAAGAAGCGCCTGGCCCGCTGCCGGACTCCGTGGTGGCGCATCTGGACAAGAGCCATGTAACGGTGCACACCTACCCGGAATCCCACCCGGATAACGGTATCTCCACCTTCCGGGTGGACGTGGATGTGTCCACCTGTGGAGTGATTTCACCTCTGCGGGCGCTGAATTACCTGATCCACAGCTTCGATTCCGATATCGTTACTGTCGACTATCGGGTGCGGGGCATGACCCGGGATCTGGATGGCACCAAGCACTACATTGATCACGACATCAATTCGATCCAGAACTTCCTCACCGAAGACACCCAGAACGCCTATCAGATGATCGACGTGAATGTGTTCCAGGAGAACATCTTCCACACCAAGATGTTGCTCAAGGACTTCGACATCGACAACTATCTGTTCGGTGCCGGCAGTGACGAATTCGAGAAGGAAGAGCTGGAGCAGATTGAGGAGCGCCTGCGCACCGAGATGCTGGAGATCTTCTACAGCCGGAATATGGGGTAAGGAAGCTTCGAGCTACAAGCTTCAAGCTCAAAGCAAAACAAAAAAGCCGCATCCTCTTGGGTGCGGCTTTTTTGTTGTTGGCTACGAAGCCGCTGTAGGAGCGCCTCTTGAGGCGCGAACCGTGCGAAGCACGGAATCGCCCGCAGGGAGATCAAACACTCCAAACCGTGACAGAGTTTCGATAGAAAGATCAGTAGGGTTTTGAAGGGTTGCCTCGCCAAGGCTCGGTTCGCGCCTCAAGAGGCGCT
>NZ_DEXN01000047.1:152282-152883 GCF_002364155.1 Alcanivorax sp. UBA3183 | reverse complement strand
CAAGAGGCGCTCCTACAGGTGCTTTTTCAGCGCGCCGATCAGATTCTGTAAGTCGTGAACGTCATCACCTTGCTCATCAGTGTCATGGCGTGGCGAACTGGTGGGGGCAGGTCTGCGCCGCCGGCGTCTTTGGCGGTGACGGCGTGTTTGAGTTCGTCGCTTTTCATCTGTTCCAGAATGGCGCGGGTGCGCAGGTCGCTTTCCGGGACCTGGAACAGGTGGGCTTCCAGATGTTTGACCACCTGGTTTTCCGTTTCCGACACAAAGCCCAGGCTCCAGCGGTCGCCGACCAGGCCGGCAGTGGCGCCTACCGCATAGCTCATGGCGTAGAACAGCGGGTTAAGCTTGCTGGGGACACCACCGAGCTCCTGAATCCGCTCCTCGCACCAGGCCAGGTGATCCTCTTCCTCACGGGCTGCTTCCTCCATGGCATGGCGCACATGGGGCAGGCTGGCGGTGCTGGCCTGGCCCTGATACAGGGCCTGGGCACACACTTCACCGGTATGGTTGATGCGCATCAGTCCCAGCACATGACGGCGCTTGTCGGTGGGCAGGCTGCCGGCTTCGGGGGCATCCGGCGCCGCGGACGCATGGGCAGGGG
>NZ_DEXN01000047.1:151902-152140 GCF_002364155.1 Alcanivorax sp. UBA3183 | reverse complement strand
GCGCTCCGCCTGGATGGTACCCGGCGTCAGGGTGCGCAGGGCGTTATCGGCCCGGGCCAGTAGTTTATCCAGCGGTGACAGTCGACGTTCGGTCATGGCAGATGATCGCTGGCACGCAAACATGCAACATGCTTGCACGCGTGAAAAGTAAGGGACTCCTAGTGTAGCCTAAGAGCGCTTTAATTAAATCACCCTGGGGTGTGTGGGGGTGCTGCAGGAGCGACGCTTGAGTCGCGAA
>NZ_DEXN01000047.1:114746-151772 GCF_002364155.1 Alcanivorax sp. UBA3183 | reverse complement strand
CGCGACTCAAGCGTCGCTCCTACTGACAAAACAAAATAACAAGGGCGATGCAAGCCAGCGTGAAGCCTGTTGCGTGAGGCGTGCCAGCGTAAAACCATGAGTGACCTGAACGACCTGAAAATGCTGTTGGAATCCCGCTATCCCATCGTGGTCATCGAGACCTGGGAGGAATTGCGGGCGCTGGATCTGATTCGCCGCCTGGGAATGCGCGAGGGCCGGCCGGTGTTCGCTTGGAACGGGGTGGATGGCCTGCGCCGGCTGGAATTCGAGGACGCGCCCAGCCAGAAGCATACGGTGGAACCCGACGCTGTGCTGGGCCAGATTCGTGGCACCAATGAGCCGGGTATTTATGCCCTGTGTGATTTGCATCCTTATCTGGAGGGTGAGCCCAAACAGGTGCGCCTGCTCAAGGAAATTGCCCTGCATCATGAGCGCCTGCATCACACCCTGGTGTTGATCAGCCACCAGTTTTCCATTCCCCCGGAAATCCGTCGTTACTGCACCCGCTTTTCCCTGTCCATGCCGGACGAGAAGCAGCTGGAGCATATCGTTCAGGATGAGGCCCGTCGTTTCAAACAGGAGAAAGGCGAGCGGGTGCGTGCGGACCGGAACTTACTCGATCGACTGGTGCGCAACCTGCGTGGCCTGAGCGTGGAAGATGCCCGCAAGTTGGCCCGGGGGGCGATTATCCATGACGGTGCCATTACCGAGGCGGACCTGCCGGAGATCAACAAGGCCAAGTTTGCCTTGATGGAAATGGACGGCGTGCTCAGCTATGAGTACGACACGGAAAGCTTTGCCGACGTGGGCGGCTTGCAGGGTCTGAAAGACTGGTTGGGCAAACGAGAGCAAGCGTTTCACGGGCAAACCGATATCGACAGTCCACGGGGCATCATGATGGTGGGCGTGCAGGGCGGCGGCAAAAGCCTGGCTGCCAAAGCCGTAGCCGGATTGTGGGGGTTGCCACTGCTGCGCATGGACATGGGGGCGATCTACAACAAGTTCTTCGGCGAATCCGAGCGCAACGTGCGCGAGGCCCTGGAGTTGGCGGAAACCATGTCCCCTTGTGTGCTGTGGATCGATGAGATCGAGAAGGGCATCGCCGTGGGCGACAACGATGGCGGCACCTCCCGGCGGGTGCTCGGTACCCTGCTCACCTGGATGGCGGAAAACCAGAGCCAGGTGTTCCTGGTGGCCACGGCCAACGATATCGAGCGCCTGCCACCGGAACTGATCCGCAAGGGGCGCCTGGACGAAATCTTCTTTGTGGATCTGCCATCGCCGGCGGTGCGCGAGGTGATTTTCCGCATTCACCTGGAAAAACGCGGCCAGGCGCCGGAGCGATTTGATCTGCCCACCCTGTCTGCGCACAGCGACGGGTTTACCGGGGCGGAAATCGAACAGGCCGTGGTGGCCGGTCTCTACAGTGCCAGCGCTGCCGATGGCGTGCTGGACCAGGCGCTGCTGGAGGCTGAGCTGGCGGCCACCGTGCCGCTGTCGGTGACCATGGCGGAATCCCTGGCGCGGCTGCGGCAGTGGTGCCAGGGCAGGGCGGTTCATGCCGGTGCTTGATCCCGGCCTGGCGGGCTCTGATCGCAGTCTCACTGCGGCCTATGTGGATGCGGTGCTGCCGCCGTTGCTGGATCATTACGGTTTGTCCCGGGACGCGGTGCTAGAGCAGGCCGGGCTCAGCGAGACACCGTTTGCGGAGCCGGGACAGTTGCTGCCGTTGGTGGATGTATTGCGGCTGTTCCTGGTGATTCTGCAGGCCTGCGGCGATTCCGGGCTGGGCTTCGAAATCGGCAAGCGGGTTAAGCCGCGCTCTTATCAAGTGCTGGGTTATGTGATTCTGGCCAGCCGCGATCTGGGCCAGGCCATCGAGCGTCTGATCCGCTTTGAAAGCCTGTCCGGCAAGCTGGGAGAGACGCAACTGTCGCACCATGTCGACACAGTCCGTTTGAGCTGGCAGTGCCCGCTGGCCGGCGAGCCGGGCCGTTATCTCACTGAGGCGGCGGTAACCGGTTGGGTGGCGTTTATGCGCCCGCTGATAGCCCGGCAGTTGAGTCCTACCAGGGTGTGTTTTCGCCACCCGGCGCCGGAGGATGAGCAACGCTATCAGGCGTTTTTTGATGCGCCGGTGCGGTTCGCGGCGGATTTCGACGGGGTGGAATTGCCGGCGGAGTACCTGTCGCTGCCGTTGGAATCGGCAGATCCTGGGTTGTCGGTCATGATGGAGCGCGAGGCCCGTGACCTGCTTGCCAACTTTGACGCTAATACCAATCTGGTCAGTGCCGTGCGCGCCCGCATCTATCAGCAGCTGGCGGATGGCGAGCCATCGCTGGAATCCGTGGCGGATAGCCTGGGTATGCCCGCCCGCACGCTCAGCGCCCGGCTGGCGCGCCGTTCATTGCGATTTGCGGAAATCCTGGATGGTTTGCGCCAGAGTCTGGCGGAGCTGTATCTGCAGGACCCGGCGCTGTCGTTGACCGAAATCGCCCTGCTGCTGGGCTTCGCCGAATCCAGTTCTTTCAGTCGGGCATTTCGTCGTTGGCGAGGAACAAGTCCGAATCAGTGGCGTCGGGGCGGGTAAAGCGCACCAGGGTATCGCGAAGCACATTCAACTCCACCGGCTTGGGCAGGTGGGCATTCATGCCCGCCGCCAGGCTGCGTTCCTTGTGCTCGCGCAGGATGTGGGCGGTGAGGGCGACAATGGGCACTGCCGGAAGTCCCTGTTTCTGCTCGTACTGACGAATCCGTCGGGTGGCCTCGAAGCCGTCCATTTCCGGCATTTCGCAATCCATCAGGATCAGGTCATAGCGGTGCTTCTCGGCCAGGGCCAGTGCTTCCTGGCCGTTGGAGGCGATGTCAGCCTTGAGGCCCAGTTTGGCAAGCATGCCACGAATCACTTTCTGGCTCAGGTAATGGTCTTCTGCTACCAGGATGTTCAGTTGTGGGTCGGGCTTGTGCTCGGTCTTGGTGGGAATGGGGCGGTGGCCCAGCCCCAGTTCCTCGGCCAGTACCTGGCGGAGACGGGGGGCGGAAACCGGTTTTGACAGCACCCGGTGGATGCCCACGTTGCGGGCCTGGGTGGCGGTGGGGGCCAGGCTGATGCCGGTGAGCATCACCAGCACGGTGGGATGCATGATCACCGGGTCCTCGTGGATCCGAGCGGCCAGTTGCATGCCGTCCATGCCGGGCATGTTGTGGTCCAGCACCACCACGTCATAGGGCTCGTTGATGTTGGCCTGGGTCCGCAGGGAGGCCAGTGCTTCACGGGGGTCGTGGCAGGCGGTGACACGCATGCCCCAGGACAAGGCGTGATGGCGAAGCACCCGGGTTACGGTGCTGGAATCATCAACTACCAGCAGGCTGCGACCTTCCAGCGCGGAGGTATCCACCATTACAGGAGGTGGCGCATCGGTGATTTCTGGCGGCAGGGGAACCACAAACCAGTAATGGGCGCCGCGCTGATCCTGAAGGGTGCCCATGCGGCCGTGCAGGGCTTCCACCAGCTGCTCGGCGATGGCTAGGCTGAGGTGGCTGCTTTCTGGTTGTTTGGTGGTGCTGCGCAGGCGTTTGAGAATGTCGTCGCTGATGGCGCTACCGGAGAACCCGAAGCGCACCCGGTCCGCCTGGCCGGTGGGCTCCATGGAGACATCCACCACCAGTTCCCCGTGGCTGCCATGGCGTACCAAAGCGCCCATCAGGTTGGTGAGGATCTGGCGCAGTCGCCCCGCGTCACCGATTACCCTTGTGGGCACATTGGTATGCACATGGGTGATCAGTTCGATCTGTTTTTCCTCGGCCTTTTCCTTGAACAGGTCGATGGCTTCCATGATCAGGTCATGGATGTCCAGGGCGCTGTGATTGATATCGGCCCCCTGGGTGGATAGCTGCGAATGCTCCAGTACGTCATTGATGATGCGCAGCAGGCTGTCGCCGGCATTCTGGATGGCGCCGACGCATTCGCGCTGGTTGGGGGTAAGCGGGGTGTCGCCAAGAATTTCCGCCATGCCCAGGATGCCACTGAGCGGGGTGCGAATATCATGGCCGATCCGTGACAGGGTTTCCCGGCGGGTGCTGTCCACGGTTTCGGCAACCGCCTCGGAGCGCTTCTTCTCGATCTGCATACGAGCCTGCTGGCTGTGTTGTAGCCGCAGGCCGATGCCCAGAGTCATTGCCTCCAGCACGGTAGCGCCCAGTAGCCATTGGGGGAGTTCCGCGCCGGTTTGCACAATTCCCAGGCAGGCCAGGCATACCAGCAACGCTGGAAAACTGATTAACAGGGAGGTCAGGAAAAACAGTCCGCCGCCGGTAATTTCCCTGTGCCAGGCGGTGTAGCCCATGGTGAGCAGAAACAGGGTGGCCAGGGTGACCAGGGCGAAACTGATGTAGCCGGCGGCGGCCAGCGGCAGAATTACGGTAAAAGGCAGATTGGCCAGGGCCAGCATCTGCAGCAGGAGGGTGCAGTAATGCAGCCAGCCGGTCTGGTCCGACAGGTTGAAAAAGCTGCGTGACAAGCCGGTGGCCGACCACATGGCCAGCATCATGCCGGCAAACAGCAGTCGTGGATGCAGCAGGTTATTTTCACTCAGGCCCGAGGGTAGCAAGTCAGCCAGGGTCAGTCCGATCAACAGGATGCTGAGGATAAAGCCGCAGTGGTAGTAATAGGTGGCTCCGCCACGTAGCGCGCCGACAATCAGGTTATAAATCGCCAGGATCAATAGAGCACCGGCCAGCAACATGTAGATGGCATTGTGCTGCTGTTGGGTCTCAAGCAAGTGGTTGACGGTGGTCAGGGTCAGTCCGTAAGTGAGATAGGCCCGGGGTGGCAGTTGCAGATAGGCGAGTCGGGTTTCACCGGTGGGCAGGTGCACCTGGAAACTGCTGCCGCGACCGGGAATGCGCTGTTCCGGCTCGAGTTGCCGGTAGACGCCGTCTGCGTCTGGTAGATAGAGTTGTGCCGTCGGGTTACCGCGCAGGTGCAGAGCGAAATCGTGCTGATTACCCAGTTCGTTCCTGATGGCAACGCGCACCCACCAGTGGCCGTTGCGGATGCCCAGGCGTTCGATATAACGCGTAGCCGGCTGGAAATGATCCATGGCCGGTAGCTGGCTGACGGTATGGATGTCCAGCTCGCCGGAGGGGTCGCGCAGGTATTCGGAGTAGATGGTAATCCGCGCCTGATCTGGCAGGCTGTGGATCACAAAGGGTGGAGGTGGTTCCGGGTTGGCCCGGCAGAGGCTGCCAGCCAGGCCCAGCAGGAGTATCAGAGCGCCTCTGAACAGAAAAGAGTCAGGCCACTTCCGTTGGTTTTTTTGCATCCGTCGCTTTTCCCCGGTCCAGCACATAGGCATTCAGGCCTGCTTCCGAGAGGATATAGGCTCCCAGCTCACTGCGTCGACCATCTCCGCACACCACATAGAAAAAATCCTTTTCCAGATTGTGAACTTCGCGGCGTAGTTCGTTGAGTGGAAGGTTGCGGGCTCCCGGCGTACGGTCGTGGCGGAACTCCATGGGCAGACGCACATCCACCAGGATGCAGGCGGTTTCAGCCTCGAGCACCATGGTATCCAGCTCGTCTTCGCTAAGATGGCGGATTACCGAGTCCTGCAGGATGGACTGGAAGTCCTGCTTGCCCAGGCACATCAGTACGCCGTCGCTGGTCATGGTGATGGTGGCGTTGCGGGGGCTGTCGCTGATCAGGGCGTCTTCACCGAAGAAGCGCCCGGCGGAAAGGGCTGCCAGGGTTTCCTGTTTGGCCCCCTTGGAGCGGGTGACCATGGCCTTGCCCTGCTTGATGACGAAGAAGGTGTCGCCATCCTCGCCTTCTGTGACTACGGTTTCGCCAAGCTGCACTTCCCGTTCCTCGAATTTCACGAACAGGCTGTGAATCATGGCCGGCGGTATGGCGGAAAACAGCTCCGAGGACAGCAGCGCATCCATCCAGTCCCGTTCGCTTTCGTCATCGTCTTCATCAAGCATGGATTCGGCGGCCTGGGTCCAGGTCATCAGCAAATCCAGCTTGTTACGGTCGATAGCGTAGAGGGTGGTGGTTTCCGCGCTAATGGCGTTGATGGTGTGTTCCGGATAGTTGTCCAGCGCCAGGTAATTCTCGTCGTCATCGGCGGCGAAGTGGCGTACCTGGAAACTGGCGTCGGTGAGATCCAGAGAACCTTCCACCAGAAAATAGGCCTTGTCGCTGGTCTGCCCGCGTTTGAACAGCAGTCGCCCGGGGCCGATCTTGATGACTTCGAACTGGCCCTGGATTTCCTTCAGATGCGATTCGCCCAGGCAGTCAAAGGGAATGAAATTCTCGAGACGAGACATGTCGGCGACGACATCGCTCATTGGTAGCCCCCGGTGCTTCGTTAGTGGGTGAGCCAAAGTAGGCTCACCTTTATTTCGTAGAGGCTACATTATGACTTTTCGCGGGCCACTGCACGGTAACCGATGTCTGTGCGGTGGTAGGCGTCGCGCCATGTGATCTGCTTCACACCGGAGTAGGCATTGGCCTGGGCTTCACTGACGGTATCGCCGACACCGGTCACGCAGAGAACGCGACCGCCGCTGGTGACGACCTGGCCGTCTTTCTCGGCGGTACCGGCATGGAATACCTTCACGGTGTCGGAATCGGCTTGATCCAGGCCGTCGATGACGTCGCCCTTGTCGTAGCTGTCCGGGTAGCCGCCAGCGGCCATGACCACGCCGAGAGTGGGGCGCGGGTCCCACTGTATTTCGGTCTGGTCCAGCTTGCCGTCCAGTGCTGCCAGGCACAGGGCGGCCAGGTCGGATTGCAGACGCATCATGATCGGCTGGGTTTCCGGGTCACCGAAGCGGCAGTTGTACTCGATGACCTTGGGGGCGCCATCCGGGTTGATCATTAGCCCGGCGTAAAGGAAGCCGGTGTAGGGCATACCCTCGGCGGCCATGCCTTCTACGGTGGGAGTGATCACCTCGTCCATGATGCGCTGATAGACCGCATCGGTGACCACCGGGGCCGGGGAGTAGGCACCCATGCCGCCGGTGTTGGGGCCGGTGTCGCCGTCGCCGACGCGTTTGTGATCCTGGCTGGTGGCCATGGGCAGCACGTTCTTGCCGTCCACCATGACGATAAAGCTGGCTTCCTCGCCTTCCAGGAATTCTTCCACCACCACGCGGTGGCCGGCGTCGCCAAATTTGTTGCCGTCGAGCATGTCGCGCACGGCGTCTTCGGCGTCCTGCAGGTTCATGGCGACAATCACGCCTTTACCCGCCGCCAGGCCGTCGGCCTTGATGACGATGGGGGCGCCCTGTTCACGGACATAGGCCAGGGCCTCGTCCATATCGGTGAAGTTGCCGTAGGCGCCGGTAGGAATGTTCTGGCGGGCCAGGAAATCTTTGGTGAAGGCTTTGGAGCCTTCCAGTTGCGCCGCCGCCTTGCTGGGGCCGAAACACTTCAGGCCATTGGCCTGGAAGTTGTCTACCAGCCCTTCCACCAGTGGCGCTTCCGGGCCGACGATGGTCAGGTGAATGTTATTGTCCTGGGCAAATGCCAGCAGGGCAGGCTGATCCAGCACATCAATGGCCACGTTTTCCAACTTGGCTTCGCGGGCAGTACCGGCATTGCCCGGCGCCACAAACACTTTTTCTACCTGCTCAGCCTGGGCCACTTTCCAGGCCAGCGCATGCTCGCGGCCACCGCCGCCAATCACCAGAACTTTCATCTTGCTTCAACCTTGTAAGATCAAATGCTTTTTTACCACAGAGGTCACAGAGGTCACTGAGGAAAAACAGAATACCGATCAGGGCATTGTCTTCCGTTTCCTGTGCTTGTCGTGGCCTGCCAGGACTGATTCGAATTTTCCACGGGGCACAGAGCTCAAGGGAGCAAACCGGGGCTATCAAAGCCGGATGGGTTTATCTCAGTGACCTCTGTGCCCTCTGTGGTAACAGCCGCTTTTGGTTTTAGTGACGGAAGTGGCGCATGCCGGTGAAGACCATGGCCATGCCGGCTTCGTCGGCGGCAGCAATCACTTCTTCGTCGCGGATCGAGCCGCCCGGCTGGATCACGCAGCTGATGCCTACCTTGGCGGCATTGTCGATGCCGTCGCGGAACGGGAAGAAGGCGTCGGAAGCCATGACCGAGCCTTCTACCTGCAGGCCGGCATGCTCGGCCTTGATGGCGGCGATGCGGGCGGAGTTGACGCGGCTCATCTGGCCGGCACCTACGCCTACGGTCTGGCGATTCTTGGCGTAGACAATGGCGTTGGATTTGACGAACTTGGCCACCTTCCAGGCGAAGATCAGGTCATGCATCTCGGCTTCGCTGGGCGCGCGCTTGGTGACCACTTTCAGCTCACCTTCGGTGATCATGCCGATATCGCGGTCCTGGACCAGCAGGCCGCCATTCACGCGCTTGTAGTCCAGGCCTTCAGCGGCCGCACCCTCGATCTCGCCACATACTAGCACCCGCACATTCTTCTTGGCGGCTGTGATGGCCAGGGCTTCGTCGGTGGCAGAAGGCGCGATGATCACTTCCACGAACTGACGGTCGACAATGGCCTGGGCGGTGGCCGCATCCAGCTCGCGGTTGAAGGCGATGATGCCGCCGAAGGCAGATTCGGTATCGGTGGCGAAGGCCAGATCATAGGCCTTGCCGATGCCGTCCAGGCTCACCGCCACGCCGCAGGGGTTGGCATGTTTGACGATCACACAGGCGGGCTTGGTGAAGCCTTTTACGCATTCCAGCGCCGCGTCGGTATCGGCGATGTTGTTGTAGCTCAGCTCTTTGCCCTGCAGCTGCCTGGCGGTGGCGATGGAGGCCGGTGCCGGGTTGCGCTCGGTGTAGAAGGCCGCTTTCTGGTGCGGGTTCTCGCCGTAGCGCATGTTTTGGGTTTTCTCAAAATTCAGGTTGATGGTGCGCGGGAAGTCAGCATTGTTGTCGCCCACCTTCTTGCCAAAGTAGTTGGCAATGGCGCTGTCATAGGCGGCGGTATGTTCGAACGCCTTGATGGCCAGGTCGAAACGCAGGGTGTCGGACAGCGCGCCGTTGTGGGCGGCCATGTCGTCGAGCACACGCTGGTAGTCACTGGTATTGGTGACGATGCCCACGCTGGCATTATTCTTGGCCGCAGAACGCACCATGGTCGGGCCGCCGATATCGATGTTCTCGATGGCATCTTCCAGGGAGCAGTCCGGGTTGGCCACGGTGGCTTCGAACGGGTAGAGGTTGACTACCACCAGATCAATGCGGCTGATGTCGTTGTCGGCCATGACCTGTTCGTCCTGGCCGCGACGGCCAAGGATGCCGCCGTGCACTTTCGGGTGCAGGGTTTTCACCCGGCCGGCCATCATTTCCGGGAAACCGGTGTAGTCGGAGACTTCGCGCACGGCGATGCCTTCGTCCTGCAGTTTCTTGTAGGTGCCGCCGGTGGAAAGAATTTCCACGCCTTGCTCGGCCAGTGCCTTTGCAAATTCGACGATACCTGTCTTGTCGGAAACACTGATCAGTGCACGTTCAACCGCGTTGCTCATGGGATTTCACCAAGTTGCGTTCTGGGATAAGTGGTTCATTTAAAAACAAAAAAAGGGCAGTAAGGACTGCCCTTTATCGCTGGGGTCGTGCTTAAAGCAGACCGTACTGCTTGAGCTTCTTGCGCAGGGTGCCGCGGTTCAGGCCCAGCAGCTCGGCGGCCTTGGTCTGGTTGCCGCGGGTGTACTCGAGCACTTTCTCAAGCAGCGGGATTTCCATTTCCGCCAGTACCATCGGGTAGAGTTCGCTTACGGCCTCACCGTCCAGCTGGTTGAAATAATCGTTTAACGAACGTCGCACACAATTGCGCAGAGTGTCGTGGGTTTCGCTGCGCGCGATGGTCAGGTGCGGCTTTCGTGCTTCTGCGGTGTTCATTTCAGTAAGTGTCCGTGCAGCGGCTGTGTTAACTGAAGAAAGGGTCATGCGGCCAAGGCTCCGTTTTTCTTCCGGGCAGACACCTCGCCATAACAACCGAATCGTACCCGGTCGGTCGTGGCGTTTATCTGTTGGAAAAACTGCTCGATTGCCAACCGTTGATCGGTGGCATTTTCCAGTGTGTTAAATCCGCGCCGGAAGTCTTCGCCACCGGGCAGGTTTTGCGTATACCAGCCCAGATGCTTGCGTGCGATACGCACTCCCATGAACTCTCCGTAGAACTGGTGGAGTTCGGCGAGGTGCTGTTGCACGCAATCGTGGACTTCCGTTACGAACGGCGCTGCGGGTAGCGAGCCGTGCTCGAGGTAATGCAGGGTATCCCGGAAGATCCACGGGTTCCCCTGTGCAGCGCGGCCGATCATGATACCACCCGCGCCGGTGGATTCCAGTACCCGTTTAGCTTTTTCCGGGCTATCCACGTCACCGTTAGCCATAACCGGAATATTCACCGCGGCCACCACCTGGGCGATGGAGGCGTACTCGGCGTCACCGTTGAACTTGTCAGCACGGGTGCGGCCATGGATGGCCAGGGCCTGAATGCCCGCTGCTTCCGCGATACGGGCGATCTCCAGCGCGTTGCGATGGTCGCGATCCGGGCCGGTACGGATTTTCAGCGTCACCGGCACGTCCACGGCAGCGACAACCGCATCCAGGATGCGGGCCACCAGGTCCGGGTCCGCCAGCAGGGCAGAGCCTGCAGCGCGTTTGCACACTTTCTTTGCCGGGCAGCCCATATTGATATCAATGATCTGGGCGCCATGATCCACATTGGCGCGGGCCGCATCGGCCAGCATGGCCGGCTCACCGCCGGCAATCTGCACCGACACCGGGCCGGGTTCACCACTGTGATCAAGCCGTTGGCGTGACTTTCGAGAGTTCCACAGACGGGTGTCCGAGGTCACCATTTCCGACACCAGCAGACCTGCGCCCAGATCCCGGCACAAACGCCGGAAAGGGCGATCCGTGACGCCGGCCATGGGGGCCAGAATCAGCGAATTGGGCAAGGTATATGGGCCGATCTGCATAGGGTCGCAATGGCATGTGTGAAAGGGGCGCTAATGATAGTGAGCGGCGCGCGGGGATGAAAGGGCACAGGGTAAAAAATGCGCGATTACGGATGAATGTGATGGAGCTATCCGGATGACGAGTGGTGAGGAACGAGTCTCGAAAGGCTTGGCTTTTCGAGACTCGTCCCTCGTGACTCGTTGATCCGCGGGGGCGTGTTAGCGCTGGCTCACCCGCTCCTGAGCCTCCACGGCCGGCAGCAGGCGCAGGTTATAGTTTACCGCCTGTTCGCCAGGATCGACGATTTCCAGGGAGATGTGCAGGGGGGTGTTCACCGGCATGGCCTCCAGGTTGGTCAGGTCGCCACGCAGGTACTCCGCCGGGCTGAAGCGGCGGCTGGCTACCGGGTTGCCGTTGAGGGCGCTGAAGCTCAGTTCCAGCTCCGGAAAGGGTTGCGGGTAGCGGGCTTCATTGAACAGGATGGCGTCCACGATCAGGGCGTTGGCGTAATCCGGGTGGCTGCGTACCACCAGGTTGGCGCCGCGCAGTTTGCTGATGTCGGTGCGGTTGGGGAGCCGACAGCCAAGTACACCACAGGCCTGTTGGTAGAGCGGTCGCCATTGCGGGCTGCGGGCCAGGTCGTCGAAATTGAAGTAGGCGTATTGTCCCACCAGTACCACCAGGGCCAGCACGGACAGGCCGCTCCACTTGAGCAGGCCGCCCCAGTCGCGCTGTTGACGGAAGGGGGTGTCGCGTTCGCGTACTGGCCGGGACAGCGGCACCGGCTCCTCGGTCAGGTCGTCACCAAACAGGTCCAGGCCGCCAAAGAAATCGTCTTCGTCGTCATCCTTGGGTGGTTTGGGGGCCGGTTTCTTTTTCGCCTGTGGTGGCGGTGAAGGCGCTTTGCGTTTGTCTGCCTGGCTTTCCCGGGGGCCGAAACTGGCAGGCTGACGGGTTTCCTGCTTGGCGGGCTGGTCCTCGTCCTCTTCCAGTTCCTTGAGCAGGGCTTCGGCCCAGGCCTCGTCGGCATTTTCGTGGTGGCTGGCGCGACCGGCGCCGTGCATATCGGAGAAGTCTTCGCCGAGACCGGATTCGGCAGCATCTTCATCCAGATTGATGAAAGAGTCGCTTAGCTCCATGCCCTCAATGCTGGGGCTGGAGGAGGCGCCATCATCGTCATCGGTGAAGGTTTGTTCGGCGCTATCCGGTACGCTGGTGCTTTCGCTTTCCAGGGCTCTGGCCCAGCGGTCACCGGCGGGTTCTTCCTGGGCGAGAGGCGGATCAATCAGGTAGTCGCTGGCCTGAAAAATCTGCAGGCAGGAGCCGCAGCGAACCGCGCCGCGCGCCTGCTTGAGGTGTTCTTCGGTAATCTTGAACTGGGCTGCACAGTGCGGGCAGCGGGTCTTGTATTGGGCGGCCATGGCTTTCGCCTGATTGTTATTGGTGATGAGACGCAACAAGCTGCACGCAATAGGCTACCACGCAGCCAGGGAATCAAGATGGTGTGCAGGCAACTACGTTTTACAGAAAAAGCAGGACAGGCCGCAAGGACCTGTCACTCAGTTTTGCGTCGTACCCCGTCGATTCGAACCCAGTCGCCCTGTTGGCTGGTGGGATTCAGGTCGAACCAGGGGGCATAGGCGCTGCGCACCGACTCTGCCTGCTCAGCAAGAATGCCGGACAGGGCCAGGCTGGCCCCGGCGCGACAATAACCGGCAAGCTGGTCGGCCAGTTCCACTAGCGGGCCGGCCAGGATATTGGCGACCAGTACATCACAGCGGTAATCCGCCGGCAGATTTTCCGGCAGGTAAAGGCTGAGACCGTCGGCGACACCGTTATTGCGGGCATTATCCTCGCTGGCGGTGAGTGCCTGGGAATCGATGTCGGTACCGGTGGCATTGCCTGCGCCCAACAGCAGGGCGGCGATGGCCAGCACCCCCGAGCCACAGCCGAAATCCAGCACCGCCTTGCCTTGGAGGTCGGTCCGGTCCAGCCATTCCAGGCACAGGGCGGTGGTCTCGTGGGTGCCGGTACCGAAGGCCAGGCCCGGGTCCAGCTTCAGGTTCACGGCCTGTGGATCCGGTGACTCGCTCCAGCTGGGGACGATCCACAGCCGTTCGCCGAAGCGCATGGGAGCGAAGTCATCCATCCAGGCCCGTTCCCAGGCCTGGTCATCCAGCGTCTCGTGGTGATGGGCCTGAGCGTCCAGCCCCTGTTGTTGCAGGGCGGCGAGGATCAATGCCGGGTCACGGTCAGCATCGAACAGGGCGCTGACCACGGTGTTCTGCCACAGCGGGCGGGCACCGGGGGGCGGTTCAAACACCGGCTGATCGGCGCCATCAGTCAGCGTGACCGCACAAGCTCCCATATCTTCCAGTGCGGACTGGAAGGCATCGGCGTGGGCTTCGGTGGTGGCAAGGTGTAGCTGGAGCCAGGCCATGTTGTCGCTTCGCTCTAGTTAATAGTGAACAGTTAACAGTTAATAGCTGCGCGAGAGATGCGGTCGTTATTCAGAACGCATGAGGCCGCGCACAGGGTATGGGCGCGGCCTCAGGGGGTAATATAACAGTTAACAGTGAACGCGAGCTATTCACTGTTCATTGTTAACTATTCACTGCTTCCCAGCTTTTTCTCCAGATGGTGAATATCCACCCCGCCGGCAATAAAGGCCTTGTCCTTGAAGATCTTGTTGCGGTGCAGTTCCACATTGGTCTTGATGCCTTCCACCACGATTTCGTCCAGCGCATTTTTCATGCGGGCGAAGGCGATCTCGCGGTTTTCGCCCCAGGTGATCAGCTTGCCGATCAGGGAGTCGTAGTAGGGGGGCACGGTGTAGCCACTGTAGATATGGGAATCCACCCGTACACCATTACCGCCGGGGGCATGGAAATAGGTGATTTTGCCGGGGCAGGGAGTGAAACGCACTGGATCTTCAGCGTTGATGCGCACCTCGATGGCATGGCCCTGGAAGTTCACGTCGGTCTGCTGCAATTGCAGGCCTTCGTCGCTGGCGATACGCAGCTGTTCCTTGACGATGTCGACACCGGTGATCATTTCTGTGACCGGGTGTTCCACCTGCACGCGGGTGTTCATCTCAATGAAGTAGAAACCTTCATTTTCGTAGAGGAACTCGAAAGTGCCGGCACCCCGGTAATTGATTTCCTTGCAGGCGTTGACGCAACGCTCGGCCACTTCGTCTTTCAGGTGCTGGGGAATGTCAGGCGCTGGTGCTTCTTCCACCACTTTCTGGTGACGACGTTGCAGGGAGCAGTCCCGGTCGCCCAGATGAATGGCATGGCCGGCGCCGTCTGCCAGCACCTGCACTTCCACGTGGCGGGGTTTCTGCAGGAATTTTTCCATGTAGACGGTGGCGTCGCCGAAGGCGTTCTTGGCTTCGGAACGAGTCAGCGTGATGGCGTTCAGCAGGTGCTTGGCGTCTTCCACCACGCGCATGCCACGGCCACCGCCGCCGGCGGCGGCCTTGATGATCACCGGGTAGCCGATCTTCTCCGCCATGGCCAGGGAGGCATCGCCGTCGTCGCCCAGGGGGCCGTCGGAGCCGGGTACGGTAGGGACGCCGGCCTTTTTCATGGCTTCAATGGCGGCCACCTTGTTGCCCATCAGGCGAATGGTGTCCGCCTTGGGGCCGATAAAGGTAAAGCCTGAGCGTTCCACGCTTTCGGCAAAATCCGCATTTTCTGCGAGAAAGCCGTAACCGGGGTGAATGGCGTCGGCGTCGGTGACTTCCGCCGCACTGATAATCGCCGGGATGTTCAGATAGGACTCGGTGGACGAGGCCGGGCCGATGCAGACCGCTTCGTCGGCCAGTCGCACGTGCATCAGATCCCGGTCCGCCTTGGAATAAACCGCCACGGTGCGAATGCCCAGCTCCTTGCAGGCGCGCAGGATACGCAGGGCAATTTCGCCGCGGTTGGCAATGACAACCTTTTCCAGCATGAGATGCCTCCGTTAAACGATGGAGAACAGAGGCTGATCGAACTCAACCGGTTCGCCGTCTTCCACAAGGATGGCATCAATGGTGCCGGACTTGTCCGCTTCGATCTGGTTCATCATTTTCATGGCTTCGACGATGCACAGCACGTCGCCGGCCTGGACTTTCTTGCCTACCTCAACAAAGGAGGAGGCCCCCGGCGACGGGGAGCGGTAGAAAGTGCCGACCATGGGCGAGCGCACCAAGTGGCCGCTAGGGGTGTTGTCAGCCGGTGCCGGTGTTTCAGCGGCGGGAGCCGGGGCCGGGGCCGGCGCGGCGGCCTGCGGTGAGGCATAGTAATGTGCCGGCGCTGCAGGGTGGCGGGAGCCGCGGCTGATGCGCACGGACTCTTCTCCCTCGCAGATCTCCAGCTCTTCAATGCCAGATTCCTCCAGCAGCTCAATCAGTTTCTTGACCTTGCGAATATCCATGTATTAACCATCCAGTTGTTCTAGGGCGGCGGTCAGCGCCAGCTGGTAGCCGGTTGCGCCGAGCCCGCAGATCACGCCCCGGGCAATATCGGAAAAATAGGAATGATGGCGGAAGCTTTCCCGGGCATGCACGTTGGACAGGTGCACCTCGATAAAGGGGATATCCACCGCCAGCAGGGCGTCACGCAGGGCCACGCTGGTATGGGTGAATGCCGCCGGATTCATGATGATGAAGTCGATGCCTTCGGTGCGGGCATCGTGGATCCGTTCAACCAGCTCGTATTCCGCGTTGCTTTGCAGATGCTGCAGGTGATGGCCTGCATCGCTGGCCTGGGCCTGCAATTGCTGGTTGATATCGGCCAGGGTGGTATGGCCGTACTTGTCCGGCTCGCGGGTGCCGAGCAGGTTCAGGTTTGGGCCGTGTAAGACCAGAATGGAAGCCAAAACAGGTCCCCCTGGGGAATTTGTCGTTATCTGCCGTGAACGTGCAGGAAATGCACCGGTTATCCCGGCGTTTCTGGCACTTGTGCAATATTAGGGGGAAATCATGACAGAAAAAAGGGGTTTACAACATTCGTTACAAGTTACCGGAAGATGCCGGGCAATCGGTACTGTTTCACGGTTTTTGTTTAGATGCAGGAACAACAACATTTCAACAGGGCTGTTGTAGGAGCGGCGCTTGAGCCGCGAACCGAGCGTCAGCGAGGCGACGAAGACGTGGGTATCCGCGACGCTATCGTGGATAGACCTGTCGATTTTTGGGATTCCTGATCGCCCTGCGGTCGATTTCCGCGCAAAGCGCGGTTCGCGGCTCAAGCGCCGCTCCTACGACAGCTACGTCGATATTACCTGCTACAGCCCCGGCATAACCCGCTTATCCAGGTGTTCCAGAAACCGGTCCGGCTTCATTTCCCCAAGCACCCGGGATTCCGGTAGTTCCATGCCTTCCGGGGTGAAGAACACCAGCGCCGGCAGGCCGAGGATGTTGTATTGCTCCATGATCGCCTGGCTGTCCGCGTTGATCTCGGTGATGTCCACCCGGTAGAGATCGAAGTCTTGCATGGCGGCGAGTACCTGCGGGTCGCTGAGGGTGGTTTCCTCCAGTATTTTGCAGGCCACACACCACTCGGCAAAGAAATCCACCAGCACCGGTTTGCCTGCCTGGCGGGAATTAGCCAGGGCGGTGCCCAGATTGTCGCGTCCCAAGATGGTTTGCCAGGGCCCGTGGTCCCCCGGGGCACTGGCGGTGGCCGCGGCCGGTGCCGATTGCGTCATCGGCGCCAGGGGCTGGAGTGGATCGTCGCCGCCACTGAGCGCACCGACGATCATCACCGAGCCATACAGGGCCAGCACCAGGGCGATGCCGCGCTTGAGCCGGGCGATGCCTTCGCCGGCGGCTTCCAGAGCGCCGAGCTGCACGCCGTAGACCGCCAGAAGCAAGCCGTAAAGGCCCAGGGTAATGGTCCCGTTGATGATGCGATCCAGAAGCCAGATGGCAACACCGAGCATGACCACCCCGAAGAAGCGTTTGATCTCTTCCATCCACATGCCGGCCCGGGGCAGCAAGCTGCCGCCGCCGGTGCCAAAGATGATCAGCGGCAAGCCCATGCCCATGGACAGGGCAAACAGGGAGGCGGCGCCGGTGAGGGCATCACCGCTGGCGGCCACATAGATCAGTGCACCGGCCAAAATCGGGGTAACACAGGGAGACACGACCAGGGCAGAGATGGCTCCCATGATAGCGGCACCGAAAAGGCTGCCGCGCTTGCTCTCGCCGGGCTGGTGCAACTTGTTACGCAGAAAGGCGGGCAGTTGCAGCTCATAAAGGCCGAACATGGACAGCGCCAGCAGCACGAAGATCACGGTGGAAGTAATGATGGCCGCTGGCTGTTGCAACAGAAATTGCAGGTTGAGCCCGGCGCCAAATACCGCAACCAGCAGGCCGGCAAAGGTATAGGGCACCGCCATGCCCAGCACATAGCTGGTACTTAGTACAAAGCCACGGCTGGCACTGGGCTCCTTCTCGCCGGCAATAATGCCGGACAGAATCGGCACCATGGGGAACACGCAAGGGGTGAACGCCAGCAGCAGCCCGCCGACAAAAAAGAGGCCGATTACCAGGCCCAGGGAGCGGTCGTTCATCCAGCGGTTGAAGGCGTTGGCATCGTCGGATTGCAGGGTGCTGAGGAAGCCGCCGTCATCGTTATTGCTGCTGGCGGTATCAGCGGGGCGGGCCGCCTGAGCGGCCGGGGGCTTTTTTGCCGGTGACGGGTTGGCCAGCGGGATGACTTTCCTGGTGGGCGGGTAGCACAGGGTGTCCTCAATACAGCCCTGGTAGCGCACCTCAAGCTCGGTCGCCACCAGCGGTACGCTGGTCACTGGCAAGTTCAGGGTAAGCCGGTCGTAGTACACCTCCACATCCCCGAAAATCTCGTCGGTCTTGTCCTTGCCGGGAGGCAGGGTGTAGTCAGCGAAATCCTCCAGCACGTTGCCGTTCTGGTCACGCAGGCTGAAGCCGAAACGGTGCTGATAGAGGTAAACATCCTCCATAAGCTCGAAATCCAGCAGCAGTTGCTGGTTGTCCCAGTCTGCATCGGTGATCAATTGAATGGCTTCATCGACGCCAGGAAGAGGCTGCTCGCCAAACAGGTCTTGCGCGATGGCAATAGGCCATAAACAAAACAGTGAAAGAAAAAGCCCCAGTCGCTGCCAGCTGTTCTGCATTACTGTCTCCTCAAACCCCAAAGATATTACCGGCCCAGTTTCGATGCCGAATAGGCGAATTAGTTTCAGGGGTGTTTATTAACGGTGCCTTAAGGTTCCTTTAAGGCGTCCGGTGGAAGCTGTGGGCTCACAATAAGGAGAGCCTCATGCGCTATTTACGGGTGCTTGTTCTGCTGGCCATTCCCTGGCTAGCCCATGCCGATCCCCTTCCATTCTCGCCGGAGCAGGTCGGTGACGCAAAAGTGATTTACGTGGACTTCTGGGCCAGCTGGTGTGTGCCTTGCCGTCGTTCCTTTCCCTGGCTCAATCAAATGCAGGAAAAATATGGCGATCAGGGGTTTACGGTGATTGGTATCAATGTAGATCAGGAGAGGGCTGATGCCGAGCGATTCCTGGCCAGTTATCCAGCCCTATTTCCGTTGGTGTTTGATCCTCATGGCGAATTGGCTTCCCGATATCAACTAGAGGGAATGCCGAGCGCAGTGTTACTGGCGGCAAACGGAAGCGAGCTATCCAGGCATATCGGTTTTGTCGCCAAGCATAGCGACAAATACGAGAAGGAAATCGTCCGTCTGATGGAGTCTCAACAATGAAAACCCTATTTACCTTTACCGTACTGCTGGCTGCACTGGCTGGCTTGAGCGGTTGTCAAAATCTCGGCGTTCAGCCCTGGCAAAGGGACCTTATGGCCAAGCCGGTGATGACACCTGGCGCTGCTGACGGTCTGGATGATGCTTTGGATGATCACATCTATTTCAGCAAGGAAGCGTCCAGTGGTGGGCGCGGTTTTGGTGGTGGTGGCTGCGGCTGTAACTGAGGGAATGACAATGCAAAAGAAACTGGATGGAAAACAAATCGGTGTCGGAATTGCCGCTGCAACTTGCGCCTTGCTGGGGCAGCCTGCCCTGGCCCAGGGGGATGCGGATGCCTGGCAGTTCGACTCTGCCGTGCTTTATTATAGCGAGAAAGATCGAGTCACGGCGGTTGAGCCGGTGGTGCGCGGCAAGAAACAGTTTTCCGATGACAGCGAGCTGGAGCTCAAGTTGACACTGGATTCGTTGACCGGTGCTTCCCATAACGGGGCAATCAAATCAGACAAGCCGCAGACCTTTACGTCCCCGTCAGGCGGTCAGCAATACCAGGTCACTAACGAAGTGCCGCTGGATGACTCTTTCAAAGATACTCGGGTTGCTGCCAACATGCAGTATACGCGTCCGTTCAGCCGGACGTTACGCTGGACTGCAGGAATGAACTTTTCCAACGAGTATGACTTTACCTCCATGGGCCTTAATGCCGGCCTGTTGTGGGACCTGAACAACAAAAATACGACCCTGACTTTTGGTCTGGCCCATGAGGCGGACACCATTGATCCGGTAGGGGGTAGCCCGGTGGGGCTGACTTTCCAGAGTGATCAGCAGAAAACCGATGGTTCGGAAGACCGTTCAATCAATGATTTGCTGTTTGGTGTTACCCAGGTGATCAACCGTAACTGGTTGATGCAGCTAAATTACAACGTGTCGGTCTCGGATGGTTATCACACTGATCCCTACAAAATCGTCACAGTGGTGGGTGCCAATGGCGACCCGCTGGAAGCGGAGAGTTTTGGTGCGATGGACATTGGTGCCGGCGACGCCCAAATTTTCGAATTGCGGCCGGATTCACGCACCAAAAATGCGCTTTATTGGGAGAATCGCTATCACTTCAATCGTGATGTGCTGGCGGTGGGCTATCGTTTCATGTCGGACGATTGGGGCATTACGTCACATACTCTGGATGTGAAATATCGCTTTCAGTTCGACAATGGCTGGTTCCTGCAACCGCATGTGCGCTGGTATGACCAGGGGGAAGCCGATTTCTACCAGGAATCTGTTACTGCTGCGCAGGTGGGCTCTCTCGACGAAGTGTCGGCGGATTATCGCTTGGGCAATCTTACCGATACCACCTATGGGGTGAAGGTTGGCAAGCAGTGGAAGAACAACCAGCAGCTGAGCTTGCGCGTGGAAAGCTTCCAGCAGAGCGGTGACAGTGATGCCTCGGAATTGGATGCGCTGATTACGCAGGTCGGGTATACCTTCTATTGGTAATCGTTGCGATGGAGCCCGTATGAGCCAGGGCAGAGATATCATCATGGAACAGGATGGCCCTCTCTGGCGGGGCCGTTTTGCTGCCATGGCCAGCCCCTGCGAATGTCTGATTAGAGGTGTCAGCGAGAGCCTTGCCTGGCGGTCGATCCAATGTGTGGCCGAAGAGGTCTGGCGCATCGAGCACAAGTTTTCCCGCTATCGGGATGACAATTTGATGGCGACCATCAATAACGCCAGCGGGCAGTGGGTGGCCCTGGATGACGAGACGGCTCGTTTGCTGGATTTTGCCGATCAGTGTTGGCGACTCAGTGAGGGCGCCTTTGATATTACCTCGGGGGTGCTTCGCCGTGCCTGGCAGTTTGATGGCTCAGACTGTCTGCCCGAGCAGGCCCAGATCGATACCTTGCTGCCATTGGTGGGTTGGCAGAAAGTCGATCGGCGGGCCCATAGCATTCGTTTGCAGGCAGGGATGGAGCTGGATCTTGGTGGTATCGGTAAGGAGTACGCGGTTGATCGAGCTTTCAATCTGGCGGGACAGCTCTCTGAGGCGGATCTGCTGGTGAACTTTGGCGGCGATCTGGTGGGGCGGGCTTCGCAGGAACCCTGGTTGGTCGGCATGGAGGGCACCGCCAGGCCTCTGGCCGGGCGGTTGCAATTCACTACCGGAGCGCTGGCCACAAGCGGCGATAGTCGCCGTTTTTTACTGCGTGACGGGATTCGTTACAGTCATGTGCTGGATCCGCGCAGCGGCTGGCCTGTCTCCAGTGCTCCCCGTGCCGTCACCGTATTTGGACAACAGTGTACCCAGGCAGGACTGCTTTCAACTCTGGCTATTTTGCAGGGAAAAGATGCCGAGCGCCTGCTTGATGAAGCCGGTGCGCAATACTGGATTCAATGGGGGGACGATGCGCCTGCTACTGGTTGAGGACGACGCCCTGTTAGCTGATGGCTTGCAGCGTGCACTCCGTGCAGAAGGTTACACGGTGGATCACATTGATCGGGGTGATCTGGTGATGCCGGCACTGGAAGACGGCGGTTTTGCACTGGTGCTGCTAGATCTCGGCCTGCCTGGGCTGGAGGGCCTGGCTGCATTAAAAGCCTTGCGGCAACAGGATAAACAGATTCCGGTGATTATCATCAGTGCCAAAGATGCTCTGGAAGACCGCATCAGCGGGCTGGATAGCGGGGCAGATGACTACCTGGTGAAACCGTTTTCCTCTATGGAGCTGATCGCCCGGATTCGTGCACGACTACGCCGTCGGGAAGCCCCGGGAACGGAAACGCTAAAGATCGGTGAACTGGAAATCGATGCCGAGCGGTTCCTTGTGACACTTGGCGGCGAGCCGGTAAACCTGTCACGACGGGAAATGAGTGTGCTATTACAGCTGGTGCGCCATCGTGGTCGTGTTCTTACTCGTGACCAGCTTGAGCAGGGGCTGTATGGCTGGAACGAGGATGTGGAAAGCAATGCTTTGGAGGTACATATCCACCATTTACGTAAAAAGCTGGGGAGTGGTCTGATTCGTACGGTCAGGGGGGTGGGTTACAGCTTGGCGGGTGAGACGGGATGACTTTTTCCATTCGCCGTTTTTTGATCTTGTCCCTGCTGATGGTCATCGTTGGAGGTGGCCTGTTACAGGCTTTTTTTGCCTACCGAACCCTTTATCACGAACTGGATGAGCAGTACGACGCGGAGCTGGTGCAAAGCGCCCATCTCTTGGCGGGTTTCTGGCGGGAGGGATATCCGCCAGATGCGTCTCTGTCGGTTTTGGATAATCAGGAGTCTCGCTACCTGCGTTATTTCATCTATCAGCTCTGGCAAGACGGCAACCTGGTCGCCGCCAGCGAGGGCTCTCCCGAGATGCCGTTGATCGCGCTGAATAGTCAGCCGCTGTATCAGGAAAAAAAAGGCTGGCATGCTTATTCGCTGCCTCTGGCCAATGAGCGCTGGCTGATCCTGGCGGAGAGTGATTATGCTCGTCACTCAATGGTCAGGAACGTGGCAGGTTCGTTGTTGGCGCCTTATCTGATCAGCGTGCCTTTCATCATGTTGCTGGTGTGGCTGGCCATACGTGTAGGCCTGTCGCCTCTATCGGATCTTGCTCGTTCAGTAAGCAGACGTTCACCGGATAACTTAACCCGGCTGTCCGATGGCAAAAAAGTGCGAGAGTTGGAGCCAGTGAAGGAGGCCATCAATCAATTATTAGAGCGCCTGGAAGCCGGTATTGAGCGAGAAAAGCGTTTTACTGCGGACGCGGCCCACGAATTGCGAACCCTGCTGATGGTATTGCAATTGCACGTGGAGAATGCGATCTCCTTGCCTGACCCTCAGCAGCGGGAAGCCTCTCTGCAGGCACTGAAGGAGGCGGTGGGGCGGGCTGAGCGCATGCTTGAGCAGCTTTTGGTGCTGGCCCGTCTGGATCCTGCTCTCGGGCCTCCTGAGAAGGGTGGCTGTGTCGACGTATTGAGAGTGGCGAGGGAAACACTGGCGTCCCTGGTGCCGGTGGCGGATCGTCTCCATCAGCAATTGGAGTTGTGTCTGGATACTTCCCTCTGGGTAGCTATTCCCGAGGAGGCGCTGCGATTGGTGTTGCGCAATCTGGTCGATAACGCCTGTCGCTATGCCGATCCTGGTATCGTTGGCGTGAACGCCGAGAAACAGGGCAATCACGTGCGCATAGCGATTTCTGACAGCGGTGAAGGTCTGAGCCAGGATCAGGGGCATCGCTATGGGGAACGTTTCAGCCGCGGTCACTCCGATAAGGATGGCGCGGGTTTGGGGCTGTCTATCGTCACCGGCATCCTGTCGCTCTATGGGGGAAGCCTGTCTTATCGTAAACGGTGTGCGGACTCTCCTGCAGCTGCTATCGTGTTACTCCCTGCCGCTACTGAAATGCCTGGGTTATAGTGGTGGTTCGTCGATCTTGGGAGTGATCATGAGTAACGAAAAATTCAGCGAAAAAATGGGTGACGCCATGCTCGACCCCCGCCATAACCGGATTTGGAAAGGGGTGCTGTGGTTGCTGGGGCTGCTACTGCTAGTGGATGTTCTGCTGAGCTGGTACTGGAGCCAGGAGCCTGATCTGCGTGAATTGCCCAGTCGCGAAAACGTGGTCGCCGGCGAAACCATTGCCCGTGAACTTATCTTCGTTTCTGACACCTTGCTGTCCAAGCCGGGAGGCTATCTCAGTAACGATATCCTGCCCCACCGTCTGTGGATGGATAACATGCCCGCCTGGGAGTACGGCGTACTGGTGCAGGTGCGTGATTTTACCCGGGTGCTACGTCGGGATATGAGTCGCTCCCAGTCCCAGAGTCAGGAAGACCGGGATCTGGCCATTGCCGAGCCCCAATTCAACTTTGATGCACAGAGCTGGGCTATGCCCGCCACGGAAAGTGAATACCGCCGGGGTATCAAGGCGCTGCAAAGCTATCTGGATCGCCTTACCGATGCCAACGAAGGCGACGGCAAATTTTATGCCCGAGCGGATAACCTCAACTACTGGCTCAACGAAGTGCAGAGCCGGCTGGGCTCCCTGAGCCTGAAATTGAGCCAGAGTGTGGGGCGCAGTGAGCTGAATATGGATGTGGGCAGTGCCGAGTCCGTTGCCAAGCCCGGTAATGAAGAAGACTTTGTGAAAACGCCCTGGTTGAAAATCGACGATGCGTTTTATGAAGCACGGGGCGCAACCTGGGCGTTGACCCAGTTGATGCGTGCTGCCGAGGTGGACTTCGCCGAAGTGCTACGGAAAAAGAACGCCACTGTCAGCTTTCGCCAGATGGTACGCGAGCTGGAAGCGACCCAGGAAACCCTGTGGAGTCCGCTGATTCTTAACGGCGATGGCTTTGGCATGCTGGCTAACCATTCCCTGGTGATGGCCAATTATGTGTCCCGCGCCAATGCGGCACTGGTGGATCTGCGGAAACTGTTGCAGGAAGGGTGAGAAAGGCAATTGATAATGGATAATTGATAACGTCGCGAGCCAGTCTCTCGGATATCCTGAACGAAAGAGGCCGCGCCCAAGTCATTGGGCGCGGCCTCTTTGCTTTCTGATTATGACTGCGCCTGATCGCGCAGTTATCAATTACCCATTATCAACTATCAATTATTTTACGCCGCATTCTTTTCCTTGGGCTGAGGCAGGCTTGCCCGCCATTTTTCAATCAGCGCGCTGTTGTCATCATCCCAGGGGTGAAAGCCGGGTTTCAGGTAGCTGAACCAGGCAGGGATGATGCTGCTGATCACACCTTTGTAACCGAACCCTTTCCACAGCCCTTTGGCCAGGGTGAGTGGTTTACGGTGAACATTGTCCCGCTTGAGCATCTGCCAGGTGAAGTAGCTGGAGAAGCCGATCAGGTAGGCGGTGCTGGAGAGGAAGAGTCGCTGGCGCTCCAGATAGTTGCCGCTGACATCCGTGTACAAATCGTAGGCTACGGCCTTGTGTTCGGTTTCCTCGATAGCGTGCCACACCCACAGGTCACGGACTGCCGGGTCCATCTTTTGCAGCAACTCCGGGCGGCGCAGGATGGCGTCGGCAAGAATGGCGGTAAAGTGCTCCAGGCCTGCGGTAGCCGCCAGCTGCTGACGTTTGCTCATGTACTTGCGGGCACCGGCCAGCAGCTTGTTGGTGACGGCAAGCGCATGGGCAACGATGTCGTCATACTTGCCGTCAGCAATCAGGTCGTTGAATGCCTGATGCTCCAGGGAGTGCATGGCCTCCTGGCCAATGAAGCCGGAAATATCCTTCTGACGATCCTTGTCCTCTACCTTGTCCCGCAGGGCACGAACAGAATCCACAAAGAAACGCTCGCCATCCGGGAAGGTCAGCGACAGGATATTCAACAGATGGGTCAGCACAGGGTCGTTATCGAACCAGTAGTCATCATGCTGTATGCCGTCGAAGGAAAATCCCATGCGACGCGGGATAATGGGCACAGAAGGGTGTTTCTTTTTTTTCACCAGCTTCAGATTCATCAGTGTCTCCTGGTACAAATGCCATTGATGACATCGTTCAATGACAACTACTATGCTCAGTCTTGCAATCAAGGTCTTGTCGTGGAGGGCCAACAAATGGTGAGTTCGGGCCGTCCCTGGGGAAGTGCCGGGATACCGGGTATTTACGTGGTATTGCTCTATGACGTGCTGGCGGGCATGGGGCTGGATGCCACGTCCCTGCTGGCGGGGTTGGGAGTGAGCCGCGACGAGTTGCTGGCCCCGGATCGGCGGGTATCCATGTCCCTGGCCCAGACCGTGGCCGAGCGGGGGGTGGCCATGGTTGATGAGCGAGGGCTGGGGTTCCGCTATGCCCGGGCCATGAGCATCACCCTGCATGGCCCTGTGGGCCTGCTGGCCTTGTCCAGCGCCAGCGCCCAGGATGCCCTGGATGCGGCCTGCCGCTTCCTCGGTCTGCGGGCGCCTTTCCTGGTGATTGACCAGTGTCGTCAGGGCGAACTGGCCCATGTGCAACTTCGCAGTACGGCTTCACTGGGCGTGGCCCATGATTTTGTTATTGAAGCGATGCTGGTGGGGCTGGCGTTCATGATCGAACAGTTGCTGGATGCACCGCCGGAAGGGCTGGAGATCCGCCGCCGTGGAAGTGCACCGGCCTATCTGTCGACGCTTAAAAAAGAGGTGGGGGTGCCAGTTCTGTTCGATCAGAATGAGGATGCCCTGGTCTTTCCGCTGCCCGCCCTGGCTGCCCGCCCACGTTTGGCTGATCCGCAGGTGGCGGCGTTGGCAAGGGAGCAGTGTGAGCTGGAGTTCCGTCAGTGGCGTACCGAGGAAGACGGTGTCATGGCAGAGCGTATCCGCAGTGCCTTGCAGGATCGAACGGCGCCGTTGCCGTCCCTGGAGGCCATGGCGGAAAAGCTGTCAGTCTCCCCCCGCACTCTCAAGCGCCATCTGCAACAATCCGGGCTTAGCTATCGACAACTTCAGGATCAGGAGCGTTATCGCCAGGCGCAGCGTCTGCTGGCGAAGCCGGATAACAGCATCAGCGAGGTGGCTTATTCCTTGGGGTACAGTGATGTGGCCAACTTTTCCAAGGCATTCAAGCGCTGGAGTGGGGTCACGCCGCGGGCCTACCGGGAGCAGAGGTAAGAGAAAGCTTCAAGCTTCATGCTACAAGGCGCGGCTTGCGGTTGTAGCCACGCTGATTAGCGTTTATGCCGCGCCGCCGGATTTGGCAGGGAAAAATCCTGAAAAAGAAAAGGCCGCGCCCTTTTGAAGGGGCGCGGCCTTTTTGCTCTCTGCTTACCGCGAAACTATCTCGCGTTGCAGATTGAAGCTTGTGGCTTGCCTTACCCTTTTTCGTAGGCTTCCACGGATTTCAGGATCTCGGCCTTGGCGGCTTCGGCGCCGTCCCAGCCATCGACCTTCACCCACTTGCCAGCTTCCAGCTCTTTATAGTGCTCGAAGAAGTGCTTGATTTGAGCCAGCAGCAGTTCAGGCAGATCGTTGATGTCTTTCACGTTGTCGTAGATCTTGGTCAGCTTGGTGTGCGGTACCGCCACCAGTTTGGCATCTTTACCGGCTTCGTCGGTCATGTTCAGGATGCCGACCGGACGACAGCGGATCACGGAACCGGGAACCACCGGGTAAGGGGTCACAACCAGCACGTCCAGCGGGTCGCCGTCTTCGGACAGAGTGTTGGGGATGTAGCCATAGTTGGCCGGGTAGAACATGGGGGTTGCCATGAAGCGGTCGACGAATACGGCGTTGCTGTCCTTGTCGATCTCGTACTTGATCGGGTCAGCGTTGGCCGGGATCTCGATGACCACGTAGATGTCTTCCGGAATCTCTTTCCCGGCGGGAACCTTAGCAAAATCCATGATCTATCCTTCTCAAACAGGGTTGGTGGTGGGCGCGGATTATAGCAATGCAGGGCGGTTCCGGCTAATGGCGGAAGGTCGTAGCCTAAGGACTAAGGATAATGGCTTTACGGTCAAGGAGTTAGGGAGCCCATGACGGGCTCCCTGGGGGCTCGGGCAGGCTTATTGGACCTCGCTCCAGCCGGGGTAGTTGCCTTCAAGCAGCCGCACCTTCTTGAAACCGGCGTCCTCCAGCACGGTGGCGGCGGTGCTGGCGCGGCGGCCGGATACGCAGTACAGCACGATTTCCTGCTTACGGTATTGCTTGAGCATATCCAGATGCTGGTCCATCTGTTTGGCCGGCACCATGATGGCGCCGGGAATATGCCCAGCCAGGTATTCGTCCTCATCACGGACATCAATGATGATGGGAGCCTTGTCGGCCTGCATGGCCTGTTTGAGTTCGTTGATGCTGATACTGTCGGCGGCCCATAGAGGCGCGGAGAGGGTGCTCAGTAGCACCAGTAAGACCAGGCTGAAACGTTTCATCATTCTGACTCCTGTCGGTTTTGCCATTCCTGCAACTCGTCCCACAGCTTTTCTGCATCCCGGACCATGCTGGCAATAGAAGGCTTGGCAGCGGGGTTGGAAAAACCAGGGTGTCTCTGACCCATTTCTTGCGTACTCAGCGTGGCCTGAAGCTTGCAGCTGTTGTGTCTTGTCTTGACGGACAGGGTGGGCCCCTTTCCTAGAGACAAGGCGCAGCAGATGCAAGCTTCAGGCCTCGCCCTCCGGGGCTTCCAGGCTGGCCCACACTCGTTGTTGCACTTTCTCGACAGGCAACCAGCATGCCTTCAAAAGTGCGCCTAGATTGTGAACCAGCCTGAAAGCCTGAGCACGCAAGAAATGGGTCAGAGACACCCCTGCCAGGGCGCGGCTGGCACATTCATACACGAACGCCTGTTTTGACAACTCGTCGAGTGTTTTGCTCACGGGTTCTCCTTTTTACTTTCTGACGCTACCACCGCTGTGGTCCCGAGAACAGTGACAGGTGCACGGCAGTGACTTTTGCAGTGTAAACGCCACAATATCCGCCATCTGTACCGCCTTCTTAAGAATCATTGTTTGTGCTTTGGCCTCAGGGCAACCCCAACTCTTTCCCTGTTTCCGCCCCGGTCGAGTACACTATCCATCCAAGGTAAACCCGACCCCCAGATTCTGCCATGCCCCATTCCCGTCCCATCGGTATCTTCGACTCCGGCATCGGTGGCCTGTCCGTGGCCGCGAAAGTCCGTGAGCTGCTGCCTGCCGACGATATCCTTTATGTGGCCGATTCCCGTCATGCGCCCTATGGCGACAAATCCGATGATTTTATTCTGGAGCGAATGAACACGGTGACGGATTTCCTGCTCGGCCAGGGGGCTAAAGCCGTGGTGGTGGCGTGCAATACCGCCACCACTTCCGCCATTGCGCAGCTACGGACTACTTGGTCGGTGCCTATTATCGGCGTGGAGCCGGGGGTGAAACCGGCCGTGCTGGCGACGCGTAGCGGGGTGGTGGGCGTGCTGGCCACGCCCAGAACTCTGCAGACCCATTCCTTCAGCGCTCTGGCTGCGCGGTTTTCCAGTACGGTGAGTATTGCGGTACAGCCCTGTCCGGATCTGGTGGGCCAGATTGAGGCGTTGCGTTTTGATGATGACAGGACCCTGGAGCTGCTGCATCGCTATATCTTACCGCTGTTGGAGAAGGGAGCAGATACCATCGTGCTTGGCTGTACCCATTACAACTATCTGGCTGAGCGCATTGCCCTGGTGGCGGGACCGGATGTGCAGATTGTCAGTACCGAGTCGGCGGTGGCCCGGGAAGTGGTGCGGCGACTGAAGTGTGAGGGGTTGCTGGCGGATTCGGACAGCATCGGCACAGAAGCGTTTCACACCAGCGGTGAAGTTGCAGTGTTTGGGCGGCAGATAGAATGCTTGTGGGGGGCGGTGAAAGCGGTGTATCCGCTATAGGCATAGACCAGCACATACAAAAACGCCCCGCAATGCGGGGCGTTTGTCGTATCGGGGTGGGTTACACCTCGAACGCGTCGTTCAGCTTCTTGGCCACCGGGGCCAGTTTCAGCTTGGCGAATTGCGGCAGACCGTCTTTGTACGGCGGATAGGATTCGCCGCCGATCAGCGGTGCCAGATAGTCGCGGGCGCTGGGGGTGATGCCGAAGCCATCCTTGGTGATGAACTTGCGCGGCATTTTCTTTTCCACGTTGGCCACTTTCTTCAGCGGCGCTTCACCGATGGTCCAGCTGTATTTCTTGGTTTTCTTGCGCTCGATGGTGGGCATCACCGCGTTTTTGCCGGCTACGGCAAATTCCACGGCAGCGCGGCCCACGGCGTAGGCCTGCTCCACGTCGGTGGCGGAGGCAATGTGGCGGGCGGCCCGTTGCAGGTAGTCGCTCACCGCCCAGTGGTATTTGTAGCCGAACTCGTCTTTGACCATCTGCGCAATCACCGGGGCCACGCCGCCAAGCTGCTTGTGGCCGAAGGCATCGGTGTTGCCGGCGTCAGCCAGGAAGGTGCCGTCTTCGTAGCGGGCGCCTTCGGACACCACGATCACGCAGTAGCCGACCTTCTCCACGGTGGCCTGCACCTTCTTCATGAAGGCGGCCTTGTCGAAGGCAATTTCCGGGAACAGGATCAGGTGAGGCGCATCGTCGCTCTCTTCCTTTGCCAGCCCGGCAGCGGCGGCAATCCAGCCGGCGTGGCGGCCCATTACTTCCATGACGAACACCTTGGTGGAAGTGGCGCACATGCTGGCCACGTCCAGGGCCGCCTCGCGGCAGCTCACCGCGGTGTACTTGGCCACGGAGCCGAAGCCCGGGCTCACGTCGGTGAAGGGCAGGTCGTTATCCACGGTCTTGGGCACGTGGATGGCCTGGATCGGGTAGCCCATCTTCTCTGAGAGTTGGGACACTTTCAGGCAGGTGTCGGCGGAGTCACCACCGCCGTTGTAGAAGAAGTAGCCGATGTTGTGGGCCTTGAACACCTCGATCAGACGCTCGTACTCGCGCTGGGAGGTCTTCAGGTCTTTCAGCTTGTAGCGGCAGGAGCCGAAGGCGCCGCCGGGGGTGTGCTTGAGCGCGTCGATGGCGCTTTTGCTTTCTTTGCTGGTGTCGATCAGCTCCTCGGTGAGGGCGCCGATGATGCCGTTACGGCCGGCGTAGACCTTGCCGATCACATCCTTGTTTTCGCGGGCGGCTTCGATCACGCCGGCGGCGGAAGCATTGATGACAGCGGTGACACCGCCGGACTGAGCATAGAAAGCGTTTTTACGCGCCATGAGAGACCCCTTGATTCAATTTGCGTGCATTCTAGCGAAGGAGCCCATGAAACACACCCGGTGTTGTCGGACGAAAGGAAACAGCTGCTAGCTTCGAGCTTCTAGCTACAAGTGCACGTTTCAGCTCGAAGCTAGTCGCTCGAGGCTAGTAGCTACTTCCCTCCGGCTCTGGAACAATAGCCCGCCGGAGGATCCATGACTGCATTGATGACATTGTTCTGGCGGCTGGCCATATTTCGTGCCGGCCCCGAAAACGCTCCCTACTCGCCCAGCCTGCTGGGCCTGGTGTTGCTGGGCTGGTGTGCCCTGCAACTGCTGGTTGGCAGCTTGCAGACGGCGCTGCCGGTACTGGTGCTGCTGAGCAGCCAGCTCACCTCGATGACGGTGATTCTGGCCGGCATCTTTGTGCTGTTGGGGTTCAAGGGGCTGCAGAGCCGTTGGCTGCAGACAGCCCTGTCGCTGGTGGGCATCGATGTGGTGCTGACCCTGGTGACTCTGCCACTGCTGGCGATCAATGCGGGTGCGGAGCAGTCCCTGGGCTGGATCGAGGGGCTGTATCTGGTGCTGGTGAGCTGGCAGCTGGCAGCGCAGAGTTTTGTCTACCACCGGGCCATGAATGTGGGGCCGTTTCTGGGCCTGGGTATCGCCCTGACCCTGCTGGTGGCCGGCTATGCGGCGGTGGTGATGCTGGTGCCGGAAGTGGTGACGGTGACTCGCTGAACTGCCTCGATCACATGAATGCACACCGAGGTCAGGCTGTTTGTCGTGACCTTGGACATTGCCAACATCGCCACCTTCCGTGTCTCCTGCCTGGTTATTCGCCGGTCGGTTCTTCAAGCCGGTCCAAGGCTGCGACCCGCCGCTGTTCGGTTTCAGCGAACAATCTGGCACGCAATTGCTCGAGCTGTTGCTGCTGGTCGTTGCCAGCCAGGCCGGATGTCAGAATTTGATCCCGCTGTGTCGCATAATCCTGATAGCGCTGTTGCCATTGCTGCCGTTCTCTGGCCAGAGACTGTAAGCGCAGCGCGGCCTCATCACCAAAGGTTTGCTGATGGTAGGCGAACCGGTCTGTGCTGCTTCCCCCTGTTTCCTTGATGGATCGCTCTGTGTCTTGCAGACGCTGAAGGGCTTGCTGTTGCCGGTACTGATCTGCCAGGTGGGCCGGCTGTGATGCATGCAGAGTCTGCATGGCTTGCTCCTTTTCCGCATTGCTCATATCACCGGTGAGGATGGCATGTCGCTGCAGGCTTAAATTGTCATAGCGATCTTCGTCGGCGAACAGGGCTGCGGCATCGGCGCCGAATAGCTCTTCACGCAATTGTCGGCGCTGGTTCAGCTTGTCGGTGATGTCGCTTGCGGTGCTGGCGGCAAAGTCGCCGCTGGCAAATCGCTGGCGGTAATCGTTGTAGCGACCCAGTAACGCGAGCAGATCACTGGCGGCACGGGGGCTGGCGTTCTCTTCAGCCCATTGCCGGATCAGATGGCGTATCTGCTCATCCGTCAGCTCCCCGCTCAGCGACAGGAAGTACTCGAGAATGGCCCGGGTACCGCTGTTCACGACCAGTTGCCCCTCGCCGTCCATGACCAGATCGGCAGGCACTGTGGTGCCGGCCAGGGAGGTGTTGGCCAGAGCCTGGGTAACCGGGCGTGAAGGCAGGGGCGTAGTGGGTCTATCAGTGCGGGCAGCCTGCGAGGGGGTGTCAGCCGCCGGGCGGGCTTCCCCATGCGCGGCGGCAGGCATCTGTTGCAGCCCCCAGAACCCTGCAGCGGCCAATAACCCGACAGAGGCCAGCAGGGTGAGATGGCGTTTCATAACGACTCTCCTGTTCCGGTTGGCCCGCAGGGCACCAGGCCCTGCGGGGCGGCTTTACAGGCCCGCGTTTCTGAGCCGGTTGGCGTGGTTGCGGTAGAGCGTCTTGGGGTCGGTTTCCCAGCCCATCAGACCAAACAGGTGGCGAATGGCATCCGCATGGTTGTGGCGGTAGTCGTGGCGGATGGGTTTGCCCAGGTACATGCCACACAGGGGCAGGATGCCGTCATGTTTGACACCTGAGGGGAAGGCAAACCGGGTGACGGTGACCATAATGCTATCGAACGGGTCGAGCAGGTTGGTGTGGACACCGGTGCCACCCCAGGACCAGTAGCGCACGCCGTTGACGCTATGTTGCCCGCTGGTGCCACAGGCATCGGCGGGCAGCGCCTGGGGGTAACGCTGGTTGAATTCGGCCATGCCTGCGGTGGTGGAGGCGGCCAGCACGGTACTGGCGGACTGGTTGTCCGGGTTGGGCCCGCCGGAGGCAAATTCCCATAGCGCCCCGAAAGCGCCGGCGATGCTGTCAGCCAGGTCTTCACCAATACCGCCTTCCGGTGTCAGGCCGCGAACCACATCGGCCAGGGCGGTGCCGCGGTTCTCACCGTGCACGGAGGTAACCGATGCCACCAGATCCGGCCGTACCGCCGCCACGTAGCGGGAGGTAGGGGCGCCCTGGGAGTGGGCGATCAGGTTCACTTTGTCGGCGCCGGTGACCGCCAGGTAGTTTTCGATCTGGACGATCAGCTCCTCGCCGCGGTATTCATTGCTTTGCAGGGCGCTGACGTTGCTTTCGTACACCTGGGCGCCATAATCGCGCAGGTTGTCGGCTATGCCGTAGAAGTAGTCCACACCGAGGATGTCATCGAAGGCGATGATGCCGCCGACCAGCACGATCGGATAGCGGGTGTCGGCGTAGCTTGTGTCCTTGCCGAATGGCCACCAGGCGTGGGCCTGGGAGGTAGTAGCGAGCAGAGTCAGGGCTGCCAGCAGCCCGCGTAGTCGGATCGACATGGTTGTTCTCCTGTCTTGTTATTTGTAGGCCTTTCTCGGCCTTCATTGACAGCCGGCGCCAGGGCTGGGTGTTTTGTCGACGATTGGACTATAAGCAGGTTGGGTGGTAGTAACTTGTAGGAATTGGTGCCTCGTTTTGTCATAAACAGAAAAACTGTGATCCCGCTCGCGATTCTGTCGCGTGCTTGACGACTCGGAAAAAAACAACAATGACCTTGTCAGCGAAACCCGGTTTGCCTGCGTCTACGCTGTATCTGTGGCGGCAGCGAACGCTTTATCTGGGCCGGATTGAACGCCTGTCATCACACTCTCAGGGAGCGCATACGCTGCTGTTCGGGCTGGATGATGTGATTCCGCTGACGGTAGAGGGGCAGACCTTATCCGCGCGCTCCTACCTGATTCCGGCAGGGGCACTGTTCTCGGCGGAGTCGCTGGGTAAGCGTATCGCCTGCTGTTTTCTGGACCCGTTGGGCAAGGACCTGCTGTTTCATGCGCCGACGATGACCGCAGAGAAATGTGGCGTTTATCGGGATTCCATCCGGGAAGTCGATCAACTGGCAATGTTGCGGACTCTCCACGACGGTGCCACTGAAGCTGCCGAGGCCTATGCCCGACTGCGGGGGCTGGTCTTCCCCGGCGATAACGAGCCGGTGGCCGGTTTTGAACCGGATGCCAGGATTGCCCAGGTGGTTGAATTGATCCGCGCCGACCCGGCGGACAACCTGTCCAATGAGGCGCTGGCAGAACAGGTGGGGCTGTCCGGGGATCGTTTGCAGCGGCTGTTCAAGCAGACCACCGGTATCCCTATCCGCCGCTATCGTCTCTGGCACCGGCTGTTCGTCACCTCATCAATGATGGCCATGGGCAGCACGCTGACGGATGCGGCTTTGGCGGCAGGGTTTTCCGACTCCTCTCATCTGACCCATGTATTCAAGAGCATGCTCGGCATGAGCCCCTCGGCGGTGCTGCGCCGCTCCCGACAGGTGCGGATTCTGGTGGGAGGGGATCACTGATCCCTTCACCTGAAGGCCCCTTGCCGTTAAGGTGCAGGGATTCTTTTCATCGGTTTATTCCCATGCATATCCATATCCTCGGCATCTGCGGCACCTTCATGGGGTCATTGGCACAGCTGGCCAAGGCCCAGGGCCATCGTGTTACCGGTAGTGACCAAAACGTCTATCCGCCCATGAGTGACCAGCTGGAAGCGGCGGGCATCGAACTGACCCAGGGTTATGATCCGGCGCAGCTGGAACCGGCGCCGGATCTGGTGGTGGTCGGCAATGCCCTGAGCCGAGGCAATCCAGCCGTGGAAGCCGTGCTGGATCGGGGCTTGCCCTATACCTCCGGCGCCCAGCTGCTGGAGGATGTGATTTTGCCCGGTCGTTGGGTGCTGGCGGTGGCCGGCACCCACGGCAAGACCACCACCAGCTCCATGCTGGCGTGGATTCTGGAGCACGCCGGGCTCAACCCCGGCTACCTGATTGGTGGTGTGCCCGGCAATTTTGGGGTGTCTGCCCGCCTCGGTGAGACACCGTTTTTTGTGGTGGAAGCGGACGAATACGACACCGCCTTCTTCGACAAGCGCAGCAAGTTTGTTCATTACCGACCGCGCACCGTCATTCTCAATAATCTGGAATTCGATCACGCGGATATCTTCGCCGACCTGGCCGCTATCCAGACCCAGTTCCATCACTTGATTCGTACCGTGCCCGCCACCGGGCGGCTGATTCTTCCGCACGGTGAAACGGCCCTGGAAGAGACGCTGGAGAAAGGCTGCTGGAGCGAGATTGAACGCTTCGGCGAAAACGAGACCCTGGGTTATCGCCTGGATAACGCGGACGGGTCCGTCTTTACCGTTCTGGAAAATGGTGAACCGGTGGCCCAGGTACGTTGGGACCAGACCGGCCAGCACAGTGTGAACAATGGCATGGCTGCATTGCTGGCGGCCCGCCATGTGGGAGTCACCCTGGCGGATGGTGCTGCCGCCCTGTGCGAATTCCTGGGCGTGAAACGGCGTATGGAATTGCGTGGGGAAGTGGATGGTGTGCGAGTGTACGACGACTTTGCCCATCACCCCACGGCCATTGCCACCACCCTGGATGGCCTGCGCCGCAAGGTGGGAGACGGGAAGATTCTCGCGGTGATCGAGCCCCGTTCCAACACCATGCGCATGGGCAGCCACAAGGAAGCGCTGGCGGCCAGCACCGGGGCGGCGGATGAGGTAATCTGGTATCAGCCGCCGGGGCTGGACTGGTCTCTCGACCCGGTGGTTAGCGAATCGCCGGTACCGGCATCGGTGAGCAATGACATTGACGACATCATTGCCCGGGTGGTGGCACGCAAAGGCAAACCACTGAGCGTGGTGGTGATGAGTAACGGTGGCTTTGGCGGCATTCATCAGAAATTGCTGGATGCGCTGCAAGCATAAGCCCCTTACCGCATGTGATTCCTGAGGGTTCGTTGGAGCCTTGCTCGCAAGGCGAATTCTCTCAGGGGCCGGGCCTTTCGCTTTGCAAGCAAAGCTCCAACGGTGGCCGGCTTTACGGTTAGCTTGGTGTTCGGCGTGAATCAACACGGGAGGTTGTCATGTTCTGGTCCGTATTTTGGGCATCGGTGCATTACCTCGGCATTCTGATGCTGTTTGGTTTTCTATACGGGGAACTCCTGTTGTGGCGAACCGGCATCAACGAACGCAATATTCGTACTCTTCTGTGGCTGGATATCGGCTATGGTCTCTCGGCGCTGGCTGTGCTGGTGAGTGGTATTGCGCGGGCCGGGTGGACGGAAAAGGGCTGGGATTTTTACCTCTCCAGCCCCTGGTTTCATGGCAAGGTAACCCTGTTTATTCTGATCGCGCTGTTGAGTCTGTATCCCACTAAGGTCCTGTTGGGCTGGCGGAAAACCGTTAAGGCCGGACATGTTCCCGAGATTGATGCCACGCTGCAACGCAATCTGCGCGGTGTGTTGGTCGCTGAACTCCACCTGGTGGTACTGATGCCAATTCTCGCGGCGTTGATGGCCCGTGGTGTAGGAATGGGTGTATGAGCAAACGAATAACCCTGGCTTTTACCGGCGCCTCAGGAGCGCCCTATGGATTGCGCCTGTTGCAGTGCCTGCTGCAAGCGGATTGCGAAGTGTTCGTGATTCTGTCCAAGGCGGCGCGGGTGGTGATCGGCATGGAAACCGAGTTGAAGCTACCAGCCGGCACCGGTAAGGCTGAACAGGCCCTGCGCGACTGGGTGCAGACCGATCGCGGCACCTTGGTGGTGTGCGGGCTGGAGCAGTGGACCTCTCCAGTGGCCTCCGGCAGTGGTGCGCCTGCCGCCATGGTGGTGTGTCCGTGCTCCACCGGCACCCTGTCCTCCATCGCTTGTGGCGCCAGTGACAATCTGATCGAACGGGCGGCGGACGTGGCCATCAAGGAAGGCCGCAAGCTGATTCTGGTGCCCCGGGAAGCGCCGTTCTCTCCCCTCCATCTGGAAAACATGCTCAAGCTGTCTCGCCTGGGCGTCACCATCATGCCGGCGGCGCCGGGCTTCTATCACCAGCCGCAGACGGTAGGGGACCTGGTGGACTTCATTGTCGCCCGGTTACTGGATCATCTGGGGGTAGAACAGACGCTGGTGAAGCGCTGGGGGGAATGAGTTCCTCACTCTACAAAGCCACACAAGCAGCTACTCGCTTTCATTTCTACGAAGCCCCGTAGGAGCGCCGCTTGAGGCGCGAACCTTGCGAAGCAAGGAAATCGCCCGCCGGGCGATCAGGTTTATCAGGGTCTGACAGGCTTCTGATCGAATAGCGGATAGGGCTTGTTACTGCTGCCTCGCTGTCGCTCGGTTCGCGCCTCAAGCGGCGCTCCTACGGGGCTTCGT
>NZ_DEXN01000047.1:109003-114697 GCF_002364155.1 Alcanivorax sp. UBA3183 | reverse complement strand
GCGGCGCTCCTACGGGGCTTCGTTTCAATGCACCAGAAGGTGCCCCACCAACCCCAACGCAAAACCAGCTACCGCTCCCTGGGCGGGAGCCCAGTGTTTTTTCAGAGGCACCTGTGGGGCGATGTCCTGGAACACCAGGTAGAGAATGCCGCCGCTGGCAAACAGCATGATACCGCCCAGAATCAGGGGATTGTTCACCAGTACCAGAAAGCCGAGGGCGGCGCTGGCCGGGCCGAGCAGGGCCAGGGTGGCGAACGCCAGGATGATTTTGGTGGAGGACAGGGTGTTGCCTTTGCTGTTGCGGATTTCCCGGTAGGCGTTAAAGCCTTCTGGCAGGTTCTGCATGCCGATCAGGAATGCCAGCAGGTAGGCCTGGCCGCCACCCACCGCCAGTGCTGCCCCCAGGGCGATGGCTTCAGGAACAAAGTCCAGCAGCATGGCCAGCAGCTGGGACATGGCGCCGCCATGGGCGGCCAGGGCCCGATCCACCACCATGAAGGCAATGCCGCCGCCCACAAACAGCAGGGTGGCGGACAAGGGGGTATGGTGCTGGGCGCCTTCCGGCACCAGCACCAGCGCTACCGCAGCCAGCAGGGCGCCGCCGCCGAAGGCGATAACCGTATGGCGGACTTCCTGCTCCAGCCAGCCCCGTGCGATGTGTTGTTTGACGCCGATAAGGGCGCCGGCGGCCATGCTCAGGCCAGCGGCCAGACTCAGCAATAAGGCGAGGGTCAGAGCGCTCATGGGGAGGGCATCCTTGTTGCAGGGATGGGACAGGCAAGTACCCGCCATACATTCAACCTGAGCCCATGTGGAAATTAGCGGGTCAGGTCGAACATAAAGACTGGCAGAGCAGGGATCAACTGTTGCTGAGGTCGTAATCCACCGGGGCGAGGATTTCCACCGGGATGCTGTCCAGATCCTTCGGTGGGGCATCAAAGCGCAAACGGGAGACAAGCTCCTGGGTCGCCCGATCCAGGATACGGCTGCCAGAGCTTTCTACCACTGCCACTTTTTCCGCCCGCCCGGCAGCGTTGATCCAGAACGACACTTTTACGGTGCCCTCCTGGCGACGCATGCGGGCGCGGTGCGGATACTGCTTGTTGTAGTCGATGGTGTCGCGCACCTTGGCCAGGTACTTGTTCAGGGCGTTTTCCGTGTCTCCGGATTGATGCACCCCTTCGCCCGGGTCTCCGGCCATGCCCTTGGCGCCCACTTGCTGCGTCTGGCTGGCAGCGGCCTGCTCACTCTCGGCGTCTTCCTGGGTGTCCTGTTCCTCTACGACGTCACTCTTGGCCACTACAGGCTCAGGCTCAGGCTCGGGTTCCGGTTTCGGCTCCGGTTTGGGTTTCGCCACCGGTTTCGGTTTTGGCTTTACCTTGGGCTTGGGTTTCGGCTCGGGTTTCGGGGCCGGTTCCGGTTTCGCCGGTGCGGGCGGCGCAGCAGGCTTTTCCGCTGGCGGCGCAGACAGGTTCACTACCATTTCGGTGACGCCGGGTTTGCTCGGGCGTCCGCCGGCCAGGGTCAGTGCACCTACGGTGACCAGTACGCTGGCATGAATCAGGGCAGAGGCGACCCAGGCAAACAGGGTACGGGATGTCATTGGTCACCCCCGTCGTTGCGGGTCACCAGGCGTACCTGTTCCACGCCCAGGCCTTGCAGGATTTCCAGACGCTCGCGCAGGGTGGTCATGGTGACACCGGCGTCCGCCAACAGGCGCACTTCCCCACCTTCCGGGCGTTCGCTCAGATAGTCTTGCAGTGTCGCTTCAGTGAGCGCGGTATCGTTGTCCTCGGCAAACCACTGACCATCCTGCTGCAACACCAGCAGTAGCTTGTCACGGGCTTCGGGGCCATTGGCGCTCTGGCTCAGTGGGGTATCCACGGACACGGAGGGGCTTTTGGCCAGCTGGCCGGCCAGCATGAAGAAGATCAACAGCAGAAACACCACATTGATCAGCGGTAACACCGGTTCCAGCGGCGGGCGACGGGAAGAGGTTTCCATGATCATCACGGCAACAGCTCCAGTTGTACATCCTTGACGCCGGCGGCCTTGATGGCGTCCACGGCGGCAAGGGCCTGCTGCAGGGTGGCATCGGCGCTGACCGTGACCCACACCTTGCTCTTCTGGGTGTCGAGTCGATCGGCTACCGCATCAGGGGTAAAGCTGACACCGTTCAGGTTCAGGTCACCGTCGGCTTCCACTTCGATAACCAGCCACTTGTCATCGGGTTTGTTGATGCTGTCTGCGGGCTGCACGTTGACGGGCAGGTCGTAGAACTGCCCGAAGCGGGTGGCCAGCATAAAGAACACCAACAGAATAAATACTACATCAATCAGTGGCGTCAGGCTTATGAAGGGTGTGCGGTGACGCTCCGGTTCAATATGCATGCGCCACCGATTGGTCGCGGTCCTCTTCCAGGGGTTCGGATTCCGCGTGGTTGTTGCGCAGGACTTTCAGTCGGGACAGACGGTCCTGCATCTTTTCCCGGCACAGCTCCAGACTGCGATCCGCCCAGTGGAAGGCGGCCAGGGTGGGAATGGCCACGGTCAGGCCGGCAGCGGTGGTCAGCAGGGCTTCCCAGATACCGCCAGAGAGGATGGAGGGGTCGACCTGGGAGCCGGCGGTTTCCAGGGCCTGGAAGGCGCCGATCATGCCGAATACGGTACCCAGCAGGCCGAGCAGGGGCGCTACGGCGCTGATCACTTCGAGGATGCGCAGGCCGCCGCGCAGGTTGTCCAGAGAGCTGCGAGCCAGGCGCAGGCTTTCTTCTTGCCAGGCGGCTTCTTCCAGCTTGCTGTTCTGCCAGCATTGCCATACCACCTGGTCGATGGGGCTGGTCAGTTTGCCGGGTTTGCCGGGCTGCTGACCCTTGGCCAGGGCGTCCAGCAGGCGGTCTGCCTGGCGAGCGCTGCCCGGGCGAACGCGGGCGAACTGCAGGATCTTGGAGATCAGGGTGGCCAGGGCAATCACGGACATGAAGGCGAGGACCCACATGGTGGCGCCACCGCTGACAAACCAGTCGGGCAGGTGCAGGGAAATCGGGGGCATGGAAACACTCCTGCTGCGGGCGAATCTATTGAAGGCCCGGTCATTAATACAAAAAGCGTGCGTAGAGTCTGGCACGCGGTTGTGGCATCTCGGTGACTGAGAAAGGAACCGGGAAACACAGACTTGTGGCCCTCAGCGCGAAGGCCCGAATTCGGTTCGCAATGATAGGTTCATAGGCGCCTTAATGCAAGTCATTCCTATTTGCAGTCTATTCACGGTAATGGCCTGACGTACCAGGGAATAGTGAGTTTTCGTTACTGGGGGTAAGGGTAATTAGCTGCTGGCAAGGGCATAGAGGGAGGTTTTGGGGCGGCAGAGTTGTAGTAGCCGTTTTGGGAGAATCATGAAATGCAGAGGGCGCCGAAGCGCCCTCACAGGCTTACTTGAGCAGCAAGCGATAGTTCATGTTGGATTCGATGCGATTACCGCTCTGATCCAGTTGCTCAATAGCGTTGACGGCATCCTTGATGTACTGGCGATCGGCATCCGGGTCGTCAGGATTGATCGTGTAGACGTCGTATTCCATGTTGCCTTGCAGACGCTTTTCGGACTCCCAGCTGCCTCGTTCGGAAGCGCTCAGCTCCACCTTGGATCCGCTCAGGTATTCTTCGCGCAGCTCAAAGCGGGAGGGATTGTCGTACTGATCCCGGTACAGCGTCAGAGTGGTGCGGATACCTGAGCAGTCTGCGCAGGGCAGCATGCCGCTGTAGGTGATTTTCTGGGCAGTAGGATTAATGGGTTCTTCCGGTTGCTGGCTCTGGCAGCCGGTAACGAGGATGGCACTGCCCAATACGGCGGCGGCGAGATAGGTTTTCATGTCGTTTACTCCCTGACAGCTCCTGTAAAGATACTGCTTAGAATAAATATTTTGTGTTTGGTTCGCCGTTTTAACAGTTTTTGATGATTCTATCGTGTGTTTGCGCGTTGTTCTGTAGACAGGAAGCTTTCCGCAGTAGTCACTGTGGAGAGACTGTGGCGGGCGTCGATGCGACGAAAAACCCACTGCATGATGGAAAGAAAGAAAACAAACACGATCAGGAAATAAAGAAGAATCATGTCTCATCCACCCTGTTTTTGTTGTGCGAACAGGCTAGGGCTGGATACGGGTTTCAACCAGCAACACTTTGTTATCAGTTGTTGGTTTACTGTTATCGGTGGCCGGCGACAGCGTGAAAGATCACCGATACCGGCAGCTTTTGTTGCGGGTCCAGAGGCTCTTCCAGGCTGACCTGGTAGCCCAGACGTTGAAACAGGGCGAGCCAGTTTTCCAGGTTACGAAAATACCAGGGTGGGGCTGCACCGAAATCGCTCCCGGAACTCGGCCAGCGGGTTTCCCGCCAGCCACTCCGGTAATCCCCGTCACAGGCCATCAACGGATGCAGGGTTTGCACCAGCAGCATCCCGCTGGGGGTCAGTCGTGTCTGCAGGGTGGCGAGCAACTGCTCCACGGATTGCTCGCCAAACAGGGAGAAATTGCAGACGGCCAGATCGAAGGACTCGGCGAGGTCGGTGTCCAGTTCGCTGAATGACAGGCAACGGTAATCCCCCTCCGGATGCTGCTGGCGGGCGCTGTCCACCAGGGAGGGGATGGCATCGATGCCGGTGGTGTGAATGCCCCGGGCAGCCAGGCGGCGGCAAAGCCAGCCTTCGCCGCAACCCACATCCAGAACCCGGCCTGCCTGCCGGGCGATGATGGCCCGTTCAATGGCCGGGTCGCTGGTGCGGCGGCTGGCAATGCCCTGTTCCTGTATCAGGCGTATCCAGGGCATGGCATTGTCATGCCAGCTGGCAAGGATGCGTTGTTCCGGTGTCATGGTGCCTGTTAACGCATGGGCGTCAGCGGGCCCGCCCGTTCCACGGCCCGCTGGTAGGCCGGGCGCGCCTCCATCTGTTGCAGAAAACGCTGGATGGCGGGTAGTTGACTCAGGTCTGCGCGGGCGGAGGCCGCCTGCAGTGGGAAGCTCATGATGATATCCGCTGCGCTGGGGGTGTCACCGGTAAACCAGCTGTGGGTGCCCAGGTGTGCTTCGATAACGGCAAGCTGGTTTTCCAGTTGCGGGTCGATGAAGGTGCCGATGACCTTGCCGCTGATGCCCTTGGCAACCGGGCGGGCGATAAAGGGCATGGGTGATTTGGGAATCCGGCTGAATACCAGCTTCATCACCAGCAGGGGCATCAGCGAGCCTTCTGCGTAGTGTAGCCAGTAGCGTTCCTGCACCCAGCGTGGGTCGTCGGCGCTGATTTTCCAGCTGTCGTTGCCGTATCGCTGTATCAGATATTCGATGATGGCGCCGGACTCAGGCACGGTGATGTCACCGTCGGTGATTACCGGGGATTTACCCAGTGGGTGCACTTGTTTGAGTTCCGGCGGAGCCAGCATGGTTTTGCTGTCGCGGGCGTAGTGGCGAATCTCGTAGTCCAGCCCCAGTTCTTCGAGTAGCCAGACGATACGCAGGGAGCGGGAATTTTCCAGGTGGTGAAGGGTAATCATGGGCTGCCTCGCAAATACGATGTTGCCGGGCAGCATAGCAGACTTGGTGTGACAGGAATGCCTGACGCCAGGGGGTCGACACAGGGCAAAGACAGCAGGAAGTAAGCTTGACGGCAAAAGACGCCTTGACACTGATTTGCGTCAGGCGTCAG
>NZ_DEXN01000047.1:105518-108906 GCF_002364155.1 Alcanivorax sp. UBA3183 | reverse complement strand
GCGTCAGGCGTCAGTGTCCGGCCGTATCGATACTGGGTGGGCGTGCTGCCAGATGCACCTGTTCGATCACCGAGTCGAGGATGGTTTCCGTGCGCCAGGCCTGGCTGTGGTTGACCATGGCCACCACCGCCCAGGTGGTGTTGTTTTCGTCACGGGTGAAGCCGGCAATGGAGCGAACATCCCTGAGCGATCCGGTTTTGATATGGCCCATGCCGGCCATCCCCGCTTTGCCCAGCCGGCGGCGCATGGTGCCATCCATGGCCACCAGCGGCAAGGACGCAATCAGCTCGGCGGCGAAGCGGCTTTCCCAGGCTTGCTGCAACAGACTGGCCATCTGTCGTGCGGAAATGCGCTCTATCCGGGACAGCCCGGAACCGTTTTCGAAAACGATACCCTGGCTCAGTATGCCCTTGGTTTCCAGCCATTCCCGGATGGTTCTTTCCGCTGCGGCCAGGTCGTCCCGATCGCCGGGTTGACGGTATTTGGCGCCCAGGCTGAGGAACAACTGGCGCACCATCACGTTATTGCTCCACTTGTTGATGTCGCGAACCATCGTCACCAGATCCCGCGAGGAGGTGGTGGCCAGCAGCTCGGTATCGACATCACGGGGCCGCAGGCCCTGGCGGATCTGGCCGGTGAGGGTGCCGCCCAGTTGCTGCCAGAGGCCGGTGAGCAGGGCGCCGGTGTAGTCACCCTGCTCCATCACCGACAGGTAGCTGCTGGTGGAGCAGCCCTTGGGCAAGACGCCAGTGAGCGTGATGCGGGTATGGCCACTATCGGTCAGCGTCGGCTCGTAGTCGAACTGGTAGCGTCGTGGGCAGTGACCATAGTCTTTGAAGACCATACGGTTATCGATCTCCACGCCGTTGAGGGTGGGCTCGGTCCAGGTATGAATGCCCCTTGCATCAGCGCGAGTACGAATGCGCAATACGTTCAGGTTGGTGAGCAGGGCATGGGGCTTAACCAGAAAGGGGGCGTTGGGGTTGTCGCCATCGTCATCGAAATCGGGGATGCCGTTGGGTAGATTGAAGGCGCTGGCATCCAGTACCAGGTCACCCTGGATATGGGCGATGCCCATGGCGCGCAACTCGCGCATCAGCAGCCAGAGACGCTCTTCAGTCAGTTTCGGGTCGCCACTGCCAACAAAGTAGAGGTTGCCGTGCAAGGTGCTGTCACTGATCGTGCCATCTGTGTACAGGCGGGTATGCCACTGGTAGGTAGGGCCAAGCAGTTCTAGCGCCGCATAGGTGGTCACTACCTTCATGATCGAGCCGGGATTGAAGGGCATATCCGCATTCAGGAAGCGGGCGTCCCCGGGGCCGTTCAAGGGGATGGCGGTGACTGCCAGATGCTCGTCTGCCAGTTTCAGGTTTCTGGCGGCCTCCAGTACCGGTGCCAGCAAGGGCGTAGGGGCACCGGCATGGACCGGTGTGGCGGCCACGGCGCCAAGCAGGACGAGGCATGACAGGGCGGGGAATAACTGGAAAAAGCGCGCCCTGAAGGGAACTGGGTGAGACATTAGCGGACCTGGCCACGGAATGGCAGAAAGTAGAACAACTCGACTGGGCCTAGACTAAACCAAAGCCGGTGCCGGGTCAGCGGGGGGAGTGGCGATGAAATGTAAATTTCATCGCCGGTTGCGTACTCATGATGGTGAGAGATCAGTCGGGTTTATGCATGCCGACATCAATACCCTTGTGTTGCAGGTCCGCATGGTAGGAGCTGCGCACCATGGGGCCGGATGCCACGGAGCGAAAACCCAGCTCGTTGGCGACACGGGCGTAGTCGCGGAATTCGTCCGGGTGGACAAAACGGTCCACCGGGGCATGGTGTTTGCTGGGCTGCAGGTACTGGCCGATGGTCAGCATGTCCACATCGTGGGCACGCAGGTCCTTGATGGTGTTGATGACCTGCTCGTAGGTCTCGCCCAGGCCCACCATGATGCCGCTCTTGGTGCTCACGTCCGGACGGCGGGCCTTGTAGCGTTGCAGCAGGTCCAGCGAGTGTTGATAGCGGGCGCCGGGGCGAATGTGTTTGTACAGCTCGGGGACGGTCTCAATGTTGTGGTTGAACACATCCGGGGCTGTTTCCACCAGAATATCCACCGCGGTATCCAGGCAGGGACGGAAATCCGGGGTGAGGATTTCGATCTTGGTCTGCGGGGTGCGGGAGCGAACCTGGCGAATGCATTCGGCAAAGTGCTCGGCGCCACCGTCGGCCAGATCATCCCGGTCTACGGAGGTGATCACCACATACTTGAGGCCCAGGTTGTCCACGGATTCTGCCAGGTGCAGCGGCTCTTCCGGGTCCAGCGTGTTGGGGCGGCCGAAGCCCACATCACAGAACGCGCAGCGACGGGTGCAGATGTCACCCATGATCATGAAGGTGGCGGTGCCGCCACCGAAACACTCTGGCAGGTTGGGGCAGGCGGCTTCCTCGCAGACCGTATGCAGCTTCTGCTCGCGCAGCATCGACTTGATGCGCTGGATTTCGCCGTTGGCGGGAACGCGTACGCGAATCCAGTCCGGTTTACGCTGGTAGCCGGTCTCTTCGTTGACCATGGGAATGGTGCGTACCTTGTCTGCGCCACGCAGCTTGTCGCCGATCTGAACCTTGCGCTTGGCCTGTGCCTGCTCGCTCATGGGGTGTCCGTTACTGTCAGGGTGCCGGGCTGTGTTGGGCCGGCGGAAATTCGGAGATGTCATTGTACCAGTCGGGCGCGGGCGCTGTCCGTGGCATCAGGCCCAGACGTTTGGCTAATAACGTCACCAGTTGCTGCTCCATGGTGTGGCGATCCAGCACCACGCCTTGCTCGCTGAGGGTGGTCATGGGTTGGCCCACATGGCCGCAGGGGTTGATACGCTGCCAGGGTGACAGGTCCATGTCCCGGTTGATGGCCAGGCCATGGTAGCTGGCTCCCCGACGGATGCGCAGTCCCAGAGAGGCGATCTTGGCACCGTTTACGTAGACACCGGGTGCATCGTTCCGGTTCGCGGCGTCGATGCCGTGGCTGTCCAGAAAATCGATGATGCCCAGTTCGATGGCGCTGACCAGCCCGCGACTACCGAGCCCCAGGCGTTTGATGTCCAGCATCAGGTAGATCACCGTCTGCCCGGGGCCATGGTAGGTCACCTGTCCGCCACGGTCGCTGTTGACCACCGGGATCTCCCCGGCATTGAGCACATGCTCCGGCTTGCCGGCCTGGCCCAGGGTGAACACCGGAGGGTGTTCCAGCACCCAGAGTTCGTCAGCAGTGTCGACGGTACGGCCATCGGTCAGCGTGCGCATGGCCTGCCAGCAGGGGGTGTAATCCACCCGGGGGAAATAGCGAATCAAGGCGTCGTTCATGGGAGGAGTATAAAGGCAGCTACAAGCTACAAGCTACAAG
>NZ_DEXN01000047.1:91313-105316 GCF_002364155.1 Alcanivorax sp. UBA3183 | reverse complement strand
GTTCCTCGTGCTTCGTCATTTCTACGAAGCCACTGTAGGAGCGGAGCTCTCTGTGCCCTGCGGGTATGAGCCGCGAACCGCGCTTGCGCGGATATCGCTCGTAGAGCGATCAGGAATCTCAGAGCTCTACGGGTTTCAGAAAAGAATGTAGTAACCCGTGTCTTTGTCGCCTCGCTACGCTCGGTTCGTCCCTCAAGAGGAACTCCTACAGATAGGCCCTCAGCCAGGCAGCCCGGAGTCTGTGGGAATATGAGGCACAGGAACTTCTTCGCGTTGCAGCTTGTCGCTTGCAGCTAACATAAAAAAAGCCCGGCAAGGCCGGGCTTAAGGCAGACCCCTTACGGGGTAACAACGATCGAACCAGAATAACTAGCCTATATCAGGCGATTCCCTGTCCTCTGGTTTACCAGATGCAGATTCAGTTCCTGAACGCTGATGCCGAACTCGATACCGTCCTGGTCCTGCTCGCGGAGTTTGATGGTTTCAAAGGCGTCGAAATGAACGGGGGTGCCATGCACGCTTTGCTGGATATGCGGGCTGCGCGGCATGGCCGGAATAATGTCCGCAGAATTGGGCGTGGTGGAGGTATGGACAACCTGGGAGGTGTGGCTCGGTAGATCAGCTGCGACCAAAATAAGCAAGCAACTGCACAAGCACAGCAAGGTCAGCATTTTCATTTTTGTGATCCCGTTACGTTCTTCTTATAAGAATCACGATACGGGCACGCAGATGCCAAACCAATGGTGGCTTGGTGAGGCTTGCGTGTCGGGCTGTGACCGAGGGTTAATTTGTGTAATGAGGACGAGGGAGAGTCACGGGTGAAAAGGAGCGAGAAGTGAACAGCGGGTGACAGATAAGGTCCACATGGCTGGCTCTCGCTCTTTTCGGTCTTGGCAACGTTTGCCGGAATCAGAGGCTCATCTTTACATGGGGGCACTCATTGAGTGCTTTATAGATTGCCTCCACCTGTTCACGGTTGCGCATGGTCACCTGGGCGGTGATGGAGACAAAATTGCCTTTACTGCTGGGCTTGCTCGCCAGATGTTTGTCGGCGTCGAAATCCTCCAGATGAATCTCGAGAATCTCGATTACTACGGTTTCCAGCGGTGAGTCCGCCAGGCCCATGACCTTGAGCTGCATGTCGTGGGGAAATTCCCAGAGATGTTCCTGAATCGCCATTGGTTACTCCTGCTCCAGGCCGCACAGGCGGCGTTTGAAATCCACATAGTGGCGGGCCACTGTTTTCCACATGGCGCCAGGTTTGCCGTCGCCAACCGCCGCCTCGTTCAGTTGTGTGATCGGGACCACTTCCCGGGTGGAGCTGGTAATCCAGATCTCATCGGCCTGACGCAGTTCTGCCTCGGTGATTTCCCTTTCCGCGAAGGGCAGGCCATGTTGCCCACATAATTCTACTATCAGGTCGCGGGTGATGCCGCCCAGGATGGCATGATTTTTTGGCGGGGTGACGATCACGCCGTCGTGCACGATGAAGACATTGCTGGCGGAGCCTTCGGTGACGAAACCGTCTTGCAGCAGTATGGCTTCCATGGCGCCGGCCGACACGGCCTGTTGACGTAGCAGGCTGTTGGGCAGAAGCGAGATGGACTTGATATCGCAGCGGGCCCAGCGGGTGTCATCCCGGGTGATGGCCTTGCCCCCGCTGGCGGTGTCCGGGCTGTCGGCGGCTGGCACGGCAATGGGGCTGGTCATCATGAAAACCGTAGGGGCAACCGGTGGTTCGGGAAAGGCATGATCCCGTTTCGTCGCGACGCCCCGAGTGATCTGTAGATACACCGACAGGTTGCCGCCGCCATTGCGTCCAATCAGTTCCTCGCACAGAACCTGCCATTGTTGACGGTCGTGGGGATTGCGGATTTCCACTTCCCGCAAGGAGCGTTCCAGGCGTTCCAGGTGTTCGTCAAAACGGAACAGCACACTGTTGTAGGCCGGGACCACTTCGTAAATGCCGTCCGCAAACAGAAAGCCCCGATCCATTGGGGAGATCCGTGCCTCTTCCAGGGCCATGAAAGCGCCATTGAGATAGACCTGGGACATGTCGTTTCCTTGGACGAGTCTGACGCCCGACGCCGCCAGCGGGGTGTCAGGCGTCGAGCGTCAGGCGTGCTTAAAACAATCCCTTGAAGAACAGCAGAACATGATGCCAGAGCTTGGTAAAGATACCGGCTTCTTCAATGTTCTCCAGGGCCACCAGCGGCTTCTCCATCAGTACATCATTGTTCTGGCGTACCGTTACGGTGCCGTATTGCTGACCTTGCGCGATGGGGGCTTTCAGTTGCGGGTTCACGGTGATTTCCGCTTTCAGACTTTCATGGCTGTCACGGGGAATGGTCAGAACCAGGTCTTCGGCCAGGCCCAGGCGCAGCTTTTTGCTCTCGCCCATCCAGACATCCACGGTGTCGAGGATGTCTCCGGCACTGTAGGCCTTGTAGGTCTCAAAGAAGCGGAAACCGTAGGTGAGCAGTTTCTGGGATTCCCGTGCGCGGGCGGATTCGGAGTCGGTGCCCATGACCACGGTAATCAGACGCATGCCGTCTTTCTTGGCGGAAGACACCAGGCAATAACCGGCTTCCTCGGTATGGCCGGTTTTCAGGCCGTCCACACTGGGGTCACGCCATAGCAGCAGGTTACGGTTCTGCTGGGTGATCCCGTTGTAGGTATATTCCTTTTCCGCGTAGATGTCGTAGTGTTCGGGAAAGTCGCGAGTAATGGCACGGGCCAGCAGGGCCATGTCGCGGGCGGTGGTGTAATGGTTCTCGGCGGGCCAGCCGGTGGAATTGACGAAGTGGCTGTCATTCATACCCAGGCGACGGGCGTGCTGGTTCATCAGGTCGGCGAAGGCATCCTCTGAGCCTGCGATAAACTCCGCCATGGCCACGCTGGCATCGTTGCCGGACTGGATAATGATGCCGCGCAGCAGTTCTCCCACGGACACCCGGGTGCCTTCGCGGACAAACATCCGCGAGCCGCCCATTTTCCAGGCCTGCACGCTGATCGGCGCCATATCCTGTTCGGAAATGTTGCCTTTCTGCAGTTCAGCCTCGGCGATATAGGCGGTCATCATCTTGGTCAGACTGGCCGGGGGCAGGCGCTGGTCGGCATTGTGCTCGACGATGATGTTGCCACTGGCGGCATCCATCAGCAGATAGCCACGGGCATCAATCTGCGGGGCGCGAGGCACGGTGTTTGCCTGGGCCTGCACGGAAATCAGAGTGCCGATGATGGCAAATACGATAAAGAAGGTGGAGCGAAACGACTGGGGGCGCATGGATTTCCTGCCTGTTGTGTCCTTGTCGGCCTGAAAATTCAGGGATTTGTGAGTCGAGGGGGAAGCCCTGAGCGTCTTAGACAGAGATAAGGGCAAAAAGTCCCCCTGACATCACGGGATGGCTGCATTCTAGAGGAGCGCAACCGAGCTGTTAACCGGAGGAATGGCTTAGTTTGCGCAAACCGCTCAGGGCGTGACCGGCACAGGCCGCTCGAAACCCGCGTCGGCCATGCTCTGGCGGACCTGCTGGCGCTGCTGATCGTCCGCATAGGGGCCGATCCAGACCCGATGTAGCGCGTTGGTCGAGCGAATTTCACTGCCCAGCCCCAACTCTTCAAGCAGGGTCTGCTGCATCCGCTCGGCGGCAGCACGATCCTGAAAGGCTCCCGCTTGCAGAAACAGCCGGGTATTACTGGCGGCGTTCGGTGGCGGGCTGTCCACGGCGGCGCGGACCGCGGTGGGCACCTTGCTGGCCGGTGTGTTGGGTGCCGGGGTGGCACTGATGGTTTCCACCCTGACCCGGCCGGTGCCGGCGTCTTCTATACCCAGCCGCACGGCGGCGGCCCAGGACAGATCGATGATGCGATCTTCATGGAAGGGGCCCCGATCGTTGACCCGTACCACCAGGCTTTTGCCGTTATCCAGGTTGGTAACCCGGGCATAGGTGGGTAGAGGCAGGCTGCGATGGGCGGCGGTGAACCGGTACATGTCGAAGGATTCACCGCTGGACGTGCGGTGGCCATGGAATTTCTGACCGTACCAGGAGGCCTGGCCTTCAGCCTGGTAACCCTCTGCGCTGGGCAGTACCCGATAGGTCTTGCCCCAGACACTGTAGGTGTCCGGGTTACCGTAACGGCTGCGTGGCTCGTTCTTGGGCACCGGTTCTGGCAGTTGCGAGATGTCGCGGCGTTCTTCGGGCGGCGTGTCCTGAGCCATGCTGTAACGGTCCGAGCCTGGCGCACCGTTATTAACCGGCTCCCCGGACGAGGATGGTCCGGGGCTGGTGGCGCAGGCGCCGAGCAGGGCGCAGGTGGCTACGGCACAAGCCAGTCGCATCATTGTGGGCTCTCCAGGGCTGCCGCGATGTCTCGGGACAGTTGTAGCACGGCCATGGCATACAGGCGACTGTGGTTATAGCGGGTAATCACATAGAAATTATCAGTGGCCAGCCAGAACTCGGTGCCCTGCAGTCCCTCCAGATCCAGCAGGGCGACGCGAGTGTCTCCCGGCAGATCAAAACAGTATTCGCTGGTCACGCCGCTACCCTGACAGCTGATTGCCGTGACACCTGCCTGGCCAGCCCGGTCCAGAGTGAAGGAGGGCTTGTAGCCTTTTTTCGTCAGTGGCTGATAGCCGTTCCCTTCCACCCGGGCGCGGGCGGCCACGGGCTGACCCGGCTGCCAGCGATGTTCATGGAAATAGTTGGCCACCGAACCAATGGCATCCACCGGGTTGTTAACCAGATCGGTGATCCCGTCGTTGTCGAAATCTACCGCATAGGCCTGGTAGCTGGTGGGGATAAACTGGCCGTAACCCATGGCGCCAGCATAGGAACCGGTAATGGCGTCGGCATCGATATGGGCCTTCTGTTCTAGCTCGAACAGGGCTTTCAGCTGCTTTCGGAAGAAGCTGGCCCGGGGCGGATAGTCAAAGCCCAGGGTGGCCAGGGCGTCGACGACCCGGTAAGTACCCATGTGCTGACCGTAGCGGGTTTCCACCCCGATGATAGCGAGGATGATTTCCCGTGGGACACCGTAGGTCTGTTCTGCCCGGGCCAGGGTGTCTGCGTGCTCAAGGGAAAATTCCACCGCCTTTTGCACGCGGCTCTCCTGCAGAAATATTTTCTGGTAGGTAGCCCAGGTATGGGTCTTTTCTGCCGGGCGAGCGATGGATTCCAGTATCTTGGGCTGGCACTGGGCGCTGCCCAGCACCTGGCGGATGCGCGCTTCATCGCCCCCTTCGGCAACCAGTTCGCGGATCATGGCCTTGGCCAGATCCCGTTGCAGATAATCATTGTTTTCTGGGCAGGTATGCTCGGCCAGGGCCGGCAGGGACGTGAAGGTCAGTGCTGCGGCCAGAATAGCTTGGTAGGAACGACGCAAAGGGTGATCTCCTGTTTTCATTATATCCATTGACCACGTTGTCGCGGTTTTGTGCCCGGCTGCATGCAAAGGGCGATAAGCGAGTTGTGAGTTAGGAGGAACGAAAACCCTAAAAAGACGGCTTTGCGCTTCGCTCCTTCCCGCGCGGAACTCGCTTCTAGTAACTCATCAGTCGTCGATGGGTATGAATCGACATCAGCATGCCGAAGCTGGCCAGCAGGGTAACGATGGAGGTGCCGCCATAGCTGATCAGGGGTAACGGTACCCCCACCACGGGTAAGAGTCCGGACACCATGCCGATATTCACAAAAATATAAATAAAAAATGTCATCGTCAGGCTGGAGGCAAGCAGGCGTGAAAAGGTCTCCTGTGCCTGCCAACTGATAAAGAAGCCTCGCCCGACAATGACTAGGTAGATCATCAGCAGAAAGCTGACCCCGACCAGTCCGAATTCTTCGCTCAGTACTGCCAGGATAAAGTCGGTGGAGGATTCCGGCAGGAAGTCCAGACGCGATTGGGTACCGTCCAGCCAGCCTTTGCCATCCACGCCACCCGAGCCAATGGCGGTTTTTGACTGGATGATGTTCCAGCCGGTTCCGCGCGGGTCCGCCTCCGGGTTGAGGAAGGTATCGACCCGGTTGCGCTGGTAATCGTGCATGACAAAGAAATACATCAGCGGTGCGGCGGTCACCACCAGAAGCACTGCCACGGCAATGAGGCGCCAGGAGAGCCCGGCCATGAACAGCACCACCAGCCCGCTGGCGGCAATCAGAATGGCGGTGCCAAGATCCGGTTGCATGCCGATCAGGGCAGCCGGTACGCCGAGTAGTGCCAGGGCAACCAGTACATCCAGCAGTTTTGGGGGCAGGGTTCGCTCACTGAAATACCAGGCCACCATCGCCGGTACCGCCAGTTTCATGGCTTCTGCTGGCTGGAAGCGGCCAATGCCGGGAATACTGAGCCAGCGCTGGGCGCCTTTGGCTTCCGTGCCGGCAATCAACACCAGCACCAGCAGGCCCAGCCCTCCGCAATAAAGGAAAGGAGCCCAGAAGCGGTAACTGCGCGGCGGAATCTGGGCCAGCAGGAACAGGGCGGTCAGCCCTGCGCTGAAACGAACGCACTGGCGAATGACCATTTCCAGGCTTTCGCCGCCGGCGCTGTACAGCACCGCCAGCCCGCCCAGCATCAGCACGAACAGGCCAGCCAACAGTGGCGCGTCCAGGTGCAGGCGCATGGCCAGCCCCGGTGAGAGGGTGGCGCCGGTCTGGCCTGGCATCTGACGGAGATATTCTCGCTGACTCATGGGCTGACCTCTGCGGGAGGCGCGGGGTGTTCTTCAAAGACCGGCGGGACCTCCAGTTCTCCGTTTTCATTCAACAGCCAGGCATCCATGACCTGGCGGGCCACGGGACCGGCGGTGGAGCCGCCGTGGCGGCCGTTTTCCACCAATACGCCCACGGCGATGGCAGGTTGCTCAGCAGGGCCGAAGGAGACCATCAGGGCATGGTCGAGCATTCGCTCGGCCAGTTCGTCCTCGTTGTAGGTTTCATCCTGCCCCACGGAGAATACCTGGGCGGTGCCGGATTTGGCGGCAATGGCATATTGGGCATCCACGGCCATTACCCTGGCGGTACCCCTGGGGCCCGTTACGGCGACCATGGCATCGGTCATTTTTTCCCAGTTGCTTTCATCATTCAGTGTGATACCGGTGCGTTCTACCGATTGTTTTTCTCCGGCAATGGACGGCACCACCTTTTTGCCATGGCTGGCGGTAATGGCGGTGGCGGTGGCCAGCTGCAACGGTGTGGTGAGCACGAAACCCTGGCCGATACTGGCGTTAATGGTGTCGCCATGGAACCAGGGCCGGTTGCGGTAAGCGCGCTTCCATTGCTTGGAGGGCATGATGCCGCTGGATTCGTTATACAGGTCGATGCCGGTCGGTGACCCCAGGGAAAACTGGCTCATATATTCATGCATGCGGGCGATGCCCAGCTTGAACCCCATATCGTAGAAATAAGTGTCGCAGGATTGAACCACCGCTTTGTGCAGATCTACGCGGCCATGGCCCCAGCGTTTCCAGTCCCGGTAGCGGTGTGGATCGTTTTCCAGCTGGTAATAGCCGGGGTCCGAGATGGTGCGTTGCCAGTTGGTGACTCCGGCATCCAGGCCAGCAATGCCCAGCATCGGCTTGATAGTGGAGCCGGGTGGGTAGCGGCCCTGCAGAGCGCGATTGAACAGCGGATTGTCAGGGTCGCTTTGGTAGGCGGAGTAATCCTTGTAGGAAATGCCGGTGACGAACAGATTGGGATCAAAACCGGGGCGGCTGACAAAGGCCAGTACGCTGCCATCGCGTGGGTCGATAGCCACCACGGCGCCACGCCGATCGCCCAGCGCATCGTAGGCCGCCTTTTGTACGCGCATGGACAGGCGCAGGCGCAGGTCTTCGCCGGGCACCGGGGGTTGTTCTTCGAGGACCCGCAAAATGCGTCCTCGGGCATTGGTTTCCACCTGGCGATAGCCGACCTGGCCGTGGAGCTGGTCTTCGTAGAAACGCTCGATACCGGAGCGGCCATAGAAGTGAGTGCCGGCGTAGTCGCGCTGTTCGTCCAGGGTCATGGCCTCCAGGTCCTGGGCGTTGATCCGGTTGACATAGCCCAATACGTGGGAGAACAGAATGCCATGGGGATAATGACGGATCGGATCGGCGGAAATGCGGATGCCGGGCAGGCGATGCTGGTTGACGACCAGCCGGGCGATTTCCTCTTCGCTGAGACGACCGCGCAATGGCACCGGTTCCCAGGGGCGACGGGCTGTCAGGCGGCGTTTCTGGAAGCGTTCCAAATCGCCCTCGTCTAGCTCGATCAACTTGCCCAGCTCGCCGATAAGCTGGTCCAGCTCTCCGGCCTGCTCAATGATTAATTCCAGGGAAAAGTCGGGCCGGTTCTCGGCCAGAATCACGCCGTCCCGGTCGGTGATCAGCCCCCGCGGTGGTGATACCGCCAGGGTCTGTACCCGATTGTTGTCACTGAGGGTGGTATAGCGGCTGTGCTGGATCACCTGCAACCAGATCATCCGGCTGACCAGGATCAGGGTCAGCAGCAACACCAGAAAGACAGCCACGACCAGACGCACGCTGAAGATACGCTGTTCGTGGTGGTGATCTTTCAGTGTTAACGGTCGGCGCATGGTGGCGTCTGTGTCAGGGGGCGAAGGTCAGCGATGATAGGGGTGGCCGGTGAGCAGCGTCCAGCCCCGGTATAGCTGTTCTGCCAACAGCACCCGCACCAGCGGGTGGGGCAGGGTCAGGGTCGACAGGCTCCAGCGCTCGTGGGCGCCGGCGGATAATTGCGGACACAGGCCGTCCGGCCCCCCTACCAGCAGGACCAGATCCTGGCCCAGATCTTTCAGCTCGCCCAGTTTACGGCTGAGTGCGGGGGTGTCCAGCGCTCGTCCGTTCACTTCCAGTGCCACGATTTTGGCGCCGGGGTACTTTTCCAGGCGTTTGCGGATGGCGTCGGCCTCGCTGCGAATCTGGCTGGCGGTGTCACCCTTGCTCCGTTTCGGCAGGGGGATTTCTTCCAGCTCGAGACGCATGTCCGGGGGCATGCGTTTCTGGTATTCGGCAAAGCCCTCGGTGACCCAGGCGGGCATGCGGGTTCCCACCGCCAGCAGGAAAAGACGCATTACTCTTTGCTTTCACGGTCCGGGTGATGCTGAGGATTGCGCCACAGGCGTTCCAGGTCATAGAACTCGCGGGTGGCGGGCAGCATCAGGTGCACGATGACATCGCCCAGGTCCACCAGAATCCACTCGCCGGTGTCCTGGCCTTCACTGCCCAGAGGCTCGTGACCCGCTTCTTTTGCGGTTTCCAATACATTGTCAGCCAGCGCTTTCACGTGGCGATTGGAGGTGCCGCTGGCAATGACCATGTTGTCGGCCACACTGGTGATTTCACGCACGTCCAGTTGAGTAATGTTCTGGGCTTTGACTTCTTCCAGTGCATCAATAACCAGTTGCAGTAGCGGGGTGTCAGCGCTCATGAGGCCTCGTGTCTGATTCGGGGGAAGGTAATTTCGCCACATTATACAGATGGTGGCGGTGAATATGGGCAACAACTGCCGGCTCCAGGGCCGGGCAATCGCCTTTTTCTGCCAGCGCCTGACGAATGGCGGTGGCGGACACATCCAGAAACGGCCCCTGCAGCATCAAGCGCAGACCGTTGGCGTGGCGCATAAGGCTATCGGGTGACGTTTCCGGGAAGGTGGCCAGCACCTTGTCTGTTGCCAGCGGGCTATCCGGGCGAGGCACCACTGCCAGGTGGCACAGGTCCGCATAATCCTGCCAGCGGTGCCAGTGATGCAGGCTGGCAAAGCTGTCGGCGCCGATCATGAACACCAGCGGGCGATTACCGATCTGCTCTCGGTAGTGTTGCAGGGTCAGCAGGCTGTAACTGGGGCCGGATTGTTTCAGTTCCCAGTCGTCCGGAATCAGGCAGGGGTAATCCGCGCAGGCCAGTTCCAGCATGGCCAGACGCTGTTCGCCACCGGCCAGGGGTTGCGGGCGATGCGGCGGCACCGCGTTGGGGAGAAGATGCACAGGGGCATCGCCGAGCACCCGGGACACCGACCGGGCCGCACTGATGTGGGCCCGGTGGACGGGGTCGAAGGTGCCGCCGAACAGCACCAATGGTGTGGTGTCGTGAGTGGTGCGCACTACTGGCGGATGTGGCCGTCGCCCAGCACCACCCACTTCTGGCTGGTCAGGCCTTCCAGTCCCACCGGTCCACGGGCGTGGATCTTGTCCGTGGAGATACCGATTTCCGCACCCAGTCCGTATTCGAAACCGTCTGCGAAACGGGTGGAGGCGTTCACCATCACCGAGCTGGAATCCACCTCGGTGAGGAACTGCCGCGCCCGGGTGTAGTTTTCGGTGACGATGGCTTCGGTGTGGCCGGAGCTGTAACGGTTGATATGGTCAATCGCCTCATCCAGATCCTTGACCAGTTTCACCGCCAGTATCGGCGCCAGGTATTCCTCGCCCCAGTCGGCCTCGGTGGCTTCCTGGATACCCTCGACAATGCTGCGCACTTGCTCACAACCGCGTAGCTCCACACCGGCGTCACGGTATTTGGCGGCCAGTTCGGGCAATACCTGCTGGGCGATGGCGTTGGCCACCAGCAGCGTTTCGGTGGTATTGCAGGTGCCGTAGCGCTGGGTCTTGGCGTTGTAGGCCACGTTAATGGCCTTGGTAATATCTGCCTGGTCATCAATATAGGTGTGGCAATTGCCATCCAGATGCTTGATCACCGGTACCCGCGCCTCATTGCTGATGCGCTCGATCAGGCCCTTGCCGCCTCGGGGGACGATGACGTCCACATACTCGGGGTGGGTGATCAATTCGCCCACTGCGGCCCGGTCGGTGGTTTCCACTACCTGTACCGCGGTATCTGGCAGCCCGGCTTCGCGCAGGCCCACACGGATGCACTCGGCGATGGCCTGGTTGGCGTTGATGGCTTCAGAGCCGCCACGCAGGATGGCCGCATTACCGGATTTCAGGCACAGGGCTGCCGCATCAATGGTCACATTGGGGCGGGATTCGTAAATAATGCCGATGACACCCAGCGGCACACGCATTTTGCCTACCTGAATACCCGACGGGCGATAGGCCAGGTCGGTGATTACACCCACTGGATCGGCCAGACCAATGATCTGTTCCAGGCCTTCCACCATGGCGTCAAAACGAGCCGGTGTCAGTTCCAGGCGATCAAGCAGGGCGGCATCAAGGCCGCTTTCGCGTCCTTTATCCAGATCCTGCTGGTTGGCTTGCAGCACCGCGCTGCGGTGGCTGCGCAGGGCGCTGGCGATGGCGGCCAGGGCCTTGTCCTTGTCACCGGAACTGGCCCGGGCCATGGCGCGAGAGGCCGTACGGGCCTGTTCGCCAAGACGTTGCATGTATTGCTGGATATCCATAATTCTCAAAACTGAAAGTGGTCAAGAGGTGGATTATAACGACAACCGGCTCTTTACGCTTGCACACAAATGGTGAAGAATTGAAAACCTTTGCTACACAATAAGGCCTAAACCCTTGATTTTGTGGTACGAATGTACCGTTTGTGTGGCGCAAAACGGACTGCTCCATCCTGCCGGGTAGGAGCAGCCGATACAACAAGAAAAAATTGAACGGAGCCAGACACTTATGGGCATTCGCTATCAGGAATATACCCGTTCCGCCATCAAGGCTGCCCCACTTCAGCTCTGGGTGGGCCCGTGGCGCATTGACTACCTGGCGTTTTCGCATCCGAACAATGCCCACAAGCCGCCGTTGCTGGTGGTGGGTGGCGCCTTCCAGAATTTTACCTCCTACAAATATTGCGTCGAGCGAATCTATCAGGATTTCCCTGTGGTGCTGGTGGATCTGCCGTCTCTGGGCAATAACACCCAGATCGCGCCGGATCTCAGCATGGAGGATCTGGCCGACCTGCTTTACGAATTCACCTGCCAGACCGCCCTGAAAAAAGTACATCTCATGGGGCTGTCGCTGGGTTCTGCGGTGGCCAGCACCTTTGCATACAAGTATGCCGAGGCCACCGACAAGCTGATCGTGGCAGGTATTGTCACCCGGCCGCGCAAAAGCTGGCGCATGTTGGTGGAAGAATCCGTGCGGGTACTGGAACAGGGGCGCATGGATGAGTTCAGTCAGGCGGTGGTGCTCTATCTGGTCAACTACGACAAGATGAAGGAAACCGGCATTACGCCCACCGCCCGCAAGCTGTTCTACCGGCAGATGAAGCGGCTATCCGACAACGAGCGTGAGCGCTACAAGATCAATGGCCGCCGGCTGTTGTCAGTGGAAGGTCTGCTGGGCTATCCAGAGTGCGATACCCTGGTCACCACTGGTGAGTTCGACAGTTTTACCCTGCCCTGGGAAAATGCCTCTTTCGCCGAAAAATGCCCTAATGCCCAGTTCACCCTGATCAAGGGAGCGGATCATTTGCCGCAGCTGGAAAAGCGGGAAGTGTCCCTGGATCTGTTCTCTACCTTCCTGCGCGGCGAGTCACTGGACACCGTGCAGGGTATCCGCCGTTTCGGCAAGGGCGAGTATAACCGTATCGAGCGTCGCCGTGCCGAGCGTCTGGTGCCATGCAACAATCACGGCCACGTCACTAGCGAATCCCGGGTGGGCGACCGTTTCCGTTTCAACAAGCCGGTGCAGGTGGTGGACATCAACTTCTTCGGCTGCCTGATCAAACTGAGCGAGCCGGGCTTCTCCATCGCCGACCACGCCCGTGACTGCACTCTCTATATGGAGAGTCCGGAGCTGAAACTGGAACTGCTGGTATTCGATTACGACGATGCCGGTTACCTGCGTTGCCTGTTCAAGCATGGCAACATCCAGGCGGCGGAGCGCTTCACCGAACTGCTGAAAAACAGCGAATATTTCCTGCGCCAGGATAGTGAAGGGAATGTGCATCGGATTTATGGATGAAAGGGAAGCAATTGATAGTTGAGAATGGATAATTGATAACGTCGCGAGCCAGTCTCGTGGTTACCCTGAACGAAAGAGGCCGCGTCCAATGGCTTGGCCGCGGCCTCTTTGTTTTCGAGTTATTCCTGCGCTTGATCGCGCAGTTATCCATTATCCATTCTCAACTATCAATTAGATTCCACCGTCCCTTCCATGATCCTTACCATCGGATTGCCCCGCGTCTTCGGTATCGGTAGCTGGTCGTAGTAGTCGGTCGGGTTGTGGATGGTCAGGCTGTGAAAGCCAAGGCTATGGAAATGATCCACGGCTTCCATGTCGGAGTGGAAGTGAAAACCGACCTGGCTGCGGGATACGGTGCCCAGCATGCCGCCCAGTACCTTGAGGGTGCGGTAGAAGGGCATGCCCTTGTAGAGCGGGTAGTTGTCTGTCAGGTAAGAGCCTTGGGGGAAGGCGCTCAAGGCGTTGGCCAGTTTGCGCCAGAAGTCGGAAATCACCTCCAGCGGGAAGTAATTCACCAGTCCTTCGGTAATCACTACCACGGGTTTGCTCTGATCCAGCTGGGCCAGCACATGATCCAGGCTGAGTTCCCCGTCTTCGGCGAAGATGTTGATGGGCTGCACGCGGTGACGCTCGCTCAGCACGCCGTGCTCTTTCAACAGTTGCTGCTTGCGCCGGGCCATGTCCGGCAGGTCGGTTTCGATATAGGTGAGTTGCGGATACTGTTGGCAGAAACGGTGCCCCCGGGGTGACAGGCCGCAGGCAATTTCCACCACCTGGGTAACGCCGTCGTCGATCAGTTGATGCAGCCGGTGATCGATCAAGTGGTGACGCTGCAGGAGAAAGGTGCGGATGTTACCCCCGACGATGTGCCGGCCCACGTATTCAAAGGGAGCCAGGGCGCCATACAAGAAGGCGCCGCCTTTGGTGCGGAAGAAGGGCGCGGAGATGCCGTCGCGGGTCCACACGTGGCCGGTGTAGAGGGCGGTAAAACTGATTGAGGAGGTATCCCGGGGTTCACTCATTGTTGTTCTGGCTGGTTATGGCTGAGGCCTGACAGGCTAGCAGAATTATGCCATTGAGTGATGGCAATTTGTGCCAAATTGCCGGCGAGCTACGAGCTACGAGCTACG
>NZ_DEXN01000047.1:85901-91124 GCF_002364155.1 Alcanivorax sp. UBA3183 | reverse complement strand
TACGAGCTACGAGCTACGCTGGTTAGATAGGGAAAGGGTGGAAAGTTCCTCAGACCTCGGCATTTCTACGAAGCCGCTGTAGGAACGGAACGCAGCGGAGTAACGCACGTAGTTCCGTGCGGCCCGAAGGGTGAGCGAAGCGAATAACCTATGCTTGCATGGCGAACCGCGCTTGCGCGGAAATCGCCTGCCGGGCGATCAGGAATCTCAGAGCTCGACAGGTTTCAGAAAAGAATGCAGTAACCCATGTGTCTCTTGCCTCGCTGCGCTCTCGGTTCGTCCCTCAAGAGGAACTCCTACAGATAGGCCCTCAGCCTGGCAGCGCGGAGTCCTGTGGCAACTCATGAGGCACAGGGCCTTCATCGCGTTGTAGCTCGAAGCTAGTAGCTAGCAGCTGTATTTACCGTTCCATGCTGCGCGGTAGCGGATGCCCTGCAAGACGCAGCGCCAGGGAGGTGATGTATTGCCAGGGATCGCCCTTGGCCATGCCCTTGACGCACTGGTCGGCGCGGATGGCGCTGGCCTGGGCGGCTTTTAGATGTTGCGGGTTGAGGCGCTGGGCCTGGGCCTGCATGGCGCGTACCCGCTGGGGTGGCAAGCGGGGTGGTGGGCCGCCGCTAAGCATGCCGTCGAGGATGCGGATGTCGCGGCTCAGGGCCCATAGCAACACCGGCGGCTCCACGCCTTCGGCGCGCAGGGTCTGAATGATGTGCAACACTCGCTGGGCGTTGCCCTGGGCGGTGGCTTCGGTAAGGTCGAAGGGCGAGTAGCGGCTGGAATCGCCCACTGCCTGTTGCACGTCTTCCGGTCCCACCTGGCCGTCTTCTACCAGCAGGGTGAGCTTGTCCACTTCCTGGGCGGCGGCAAGCAAATTGCCTTCGCTGCGTTCGATCAGCAGGGCGAGGGCGTCTTCGCTGGCACTCAGTCCACGGCTGGCCAGACGGTCCTGCAGCCAGTTGCGCAGGCCGGCGCCTTCCACCGGCCAGACTTCGATCACCGCACCGACTTCGTCCAGGGCTTTCACCCAGGCGCTGTTCCAGTCCTTACGGCGATCCAGCCTGGAGCAGCGGATCAGCAGCAGGGTGTCATCGCCGGGGCTGGCCAGAACATCACGGAGGATCTGGCTGCCGGCCTTGTCCGGTCGCTTGTCGTTGAGCACCAGTTCGAGAATCCGGCGGCCACCAAACAGGCTCATGCTCTGGGATTCGTTGAGCAGGGAGTTCCAGTCGATGCCGGTGTCGGAGGAGAAGCGGTGACGTTCGTCAAAGCCCTGATCGCGGGCAGCGCGGCGCAGATCGTCGAGGAGCTCGCCCTGTTGCAGGGGCTCATCGCCGGCCACCAGATAAGCGGGCAGCAGTCGATCGGCCAAGTGTTTGCCAAGCTGCTCCGGGCGCAGGCGCATCAGTAGGTCTCCCAGCCCTCGGAGGCAGCGGCGATCTGGTTGATCAGCCGGTAGGCCATGTCCAGAAACAGGTCGTCACGGACCAGTTGCTCCTCGTCGGAGGAAGCGGTGGCGTTTTCCGGGTACCAGGGCAGGTTGCGCAAGGTCATCATGCGCGTTGGCGTAGTCAGCAGGGCGCCGCTTTTGCGGTCCTTGATGTGCCAGCGCAGGGTGTAGCGCAGTTCGATTTCCGCCTGGCGACCCTGGGCATCCACCGCCGAGGTGCGGCGCATCCAGTCTTCGTCATCGATCACCAGGATGTAGGGCGCCTGGTTGTGTACCAGCACGCCCTGGTCTTCCAGCTCGTCTTCCAGGGTGTAGCGCAGTTCCGTGGAGGCACCGCTTACCGTCAGGGTTTCCATGGACGGTGTGCTGGTGGTGCCACGCAGTTGCCAGCCGCAGGCACTGAGGACGAGCCCCAACACCAGCAGCAGGGTCAGACGGGATGTGGCGCGCAAGCTGGATGTCATAACCGCCTCTCAGTTGGCAACGATGTTGACCAGTTTACCCGGCACAACGATCACCTTGCGGATGGTTTTGCCGTCGGTGAACTTCTGCACATTGGGTTCCGCCCTGGCCAGGCTTTCCACGGTGTCCTTGTCGGCGTTGGCGGGCACCTCGAGCTTGGCGCGCACCTTGCCATTGACCTGTACCACCAGTTCAAGACTGTCCTTCACCAGTGCGCTTTCGTCTACCTGGGGCCAGGCGGCGTTCAGTGCCGCCTCGTCGTGCCCCAGGGCCTGCCACAGGCTGTGGGACGCATGGGGGGTGATTGGCGACAGCAGCAATACGGCGGCTTCCAGGGCTTCCTGGCGCACGGCGCCGGCCTGATCGCCCTGACTGTCAAAGCGGCTCACCTCGTTGATCAGTTCCATCACCGCGGCGATGGCGGTATTGAAGGTGTGGCGGCGACCGAAGTCATCGCTGACCTTCTGGATGGTTTCGTGGGTCTTGCGACGCAGGGCCTTGCCAGCATCGTCCAGAGAGGCCGGATCCAGCGTGCCCGCCTTGACCGCTTCCACATGTTCGGCCACCAGCCGCCACAGGCGCTTGAGGAAGCGGAACGCCCCTTCCACACCGGAATCGTTCCACTCCAGGGATTGCTCCGGCGGCGCCGCAAACATCATGAACAGGCGTACGGTGTCGGCACCGTATTCCTCGATCATTTCCTGCGGGTCCACGGTGTTGCCCTTGGACTTGGACATCTTGGCGCCATCTTTCAGCACCATGCCCTGACACAGCAGTTGCTTGAAGGGCTCGTCGGATTCCACCAGGCCGGTGTCGCGCAGCAGCTTGTGGAAGAAGCGCGAGTAGAGCAGGTGCAGGATGGCGTGTTCAATGCCGCCCACGTATTGATCCACGGGCAGCCAGTAGTTGGCGGCCGCCGGGTCCAGCATGGCCTGGTCGTTCTGCGGACAGCAGTAACGGGCGTAGTACCAGCTCGATTCCATGAAGGTGTCGAAGGTGTCGGTTTCGCGCAGGGCGGGCTGGCCGTCAAAGGTGGTTTTGGCCCACTCCGGGTCGGCCTTGATGGGGCTCTTCACGCCGTCCATTTCCACCTCAGTGGGCAGCACCACCGGCAACTGGTCTTCCGGGGTGGGGTGCAGTTCACCGTCTTCGGTTTCCACCATGGGAATGGGGGCGCCCCAGTAACGCTGTCGGGAGACACCCCAGTCGCGCAGGCGATAATTCACTTTCTTCTCGCCCAGGTTGCGCTCGCTCAACCAGGTGGCGATGGCGTCAAAGGCGTCGGCGGAGGTCTTGCCGGTGAATTCCCCGGAGTTCACCAGCTTGCCCTTTTCGGTGAAGGCTTCGCTGTCCAGGTCAATGGCTTCACCATTGGCAGGCTCAATCACCTGGTTGATGGGCAGGCCGTATTTTTGGGCAAATTCGTAATCGCGCTGGTCATGGGCGGGGACCGCCATGACCGCACCGGTGCCATAGCTCATCAGCACGAAGTTGGCCACCCAGACCGGGACTTGTTCACCGCTGATAGGGTGAGTCGCGGTGAGACCGGTGTAGATGCCTTTCTTTTCCATGGTGGCCATATCGGCTTCGGCCACCTTGTTGTGCAGGCATTCTTCCACAAAGTCTGCCACTTCGTGGTTGGCGGCAGCGGCTTTCTTCGCCAGCGGATGCGCCGCAGCCACGGCCACATAGCTGACGCCCATGAGGGTGTCCGGGCGGGTGGTGTAGACGCGCAGAGGCGCTTCGCCCTGGATGGCGAACTCCATTTCCACCCCTTCGGAGCGACCGATCCAGTTGCGCTGCATGGTCTTGACCTGTTCCGGCCAGCCATCCAGTTGATCCAGATCTGTCAGCAATTCATCGGCGTAGTCGGTGATCTTGATGAACCACTGGGGGATCTCTTTCTGTTCCACCAGGGCACCGGAGCGCCAGCCGCGGCCATCAATCACCTGCTCGTTGGCCAGTACGGTCTGATCGATCGGGTCCCAGTTCACCGTGGACATCTTGCGATACACCAGGCCCTTCTCGTAGAGCTTTGTGAAGAACCACTGTTCCCAGCGATAGTATTCCGGGGTGCAGGTGGCCAGCTCACGATCCCAGTCGTAGCCGAAGCCCAAGCGCTGGAGTTGCCCGCGCATGTAGTCGATGTTCTCGAAGGTCCACTTGGCCGGGGCCACCTTGTTCTTGATGGCGGCGTTCTCGGCGGGCAGGCCGAAGGCGTCCCAGCCCATGGGCTGCAGCACATTCTTGCCTTGCATCCGCTGGTAGCGGCTGATCACATCGCCGATGCTGTAGTTGCGCACGTGGCCCATGTGTAGCCGCCCGGACGGGTAGGGGAACATGCTCAGGCAATAGAATTTTTCCTTGCCGGCCTCTTCGGTGACCTTGAAGCTTTGGTTATCCTCCCAGTACTGCTGGGCTTGGGCTTCGACTTGATCGGGGCGATACTGTGCGTCCATCGGCTCTCTACTGATCAAAAAAACTTACGGGAACATCGCGGTTGCGAAGGGGACATAGGATACATGAGCTCAGCCCGGATTTCTCACTGGTCTGCACCGCGAAAGTGTTGGCTGAATAATCACCGCAAACGGGAGTGCCGATGGCGTTGACCTACCTGGTGCTGCTGGTGCTGGTGGGGGGAACCCTGCCGGCAGTGGTCCGCAGCCTGTTGCCGCCCCTGCCGCGACGCAATACCGGTATTACTCCCCAGGCGGTGGTGGTACTGGGTGCCGGACGGCGCCAACGTGATGGCCAGTTTTCCCTGACCACCCGTGGCCTGCGGCGGTTGCAGCTGGCCGCGGAAATGGCCCATGAGCATAGTTTGCCGCTGGTAGTCAGTGGCGGCATCAGCACCACTCCCCATGCGGATAACGAGCCTTCCGAAGCACAGTTGATGGCGGAACTGGTGCGCCGACGCTGGCCGACCATGACGGTGCTGGAGGAAGGGAAAAGCCGTAATACCTGGGAAAATGCCGTGTACAGCGGTGAGCTGCTGGGTCAGCGTAGCATCGACGAGATCATCCTGGTCAGCGATCGGGCTCACCTGCCGCGGGCTCTACTGTGTTTTCAGAGCCAGGGGGTGCTGGCCCAGGCTGCCTGGCGCAAGCGGTTGCCAAAGCAGGAGTGGGTGCCCTCCGCCGGGGCGTTATCCATGGTGCCGGAGATCTGGTACGAATGGCTGGCGCTGGTGTGGTATCACCTGCGGTATTTGTAGGAGATGCTGGGCGCCCGACGCCGGACGCAAAAAATCGCAAAACGCTTGATGCTATCAGAGCACGTTTAAACTGATTCGCGTCAGGCGTCAGGCGTCAGGC
>NZ_DEXN01000047.1:76379-85823 GCF_002364155.1 Alcanivorax sp. UBA3183 | reverse complement strand
GCGTCAGGCGTCAGGCGTCAGGATCCTGCTCTTGCAGACTGTCCGGCGCCAGTACTTCCATGGCCTGGTAGTGGCTCAGATAGACCCTGCCGGTCAGCACCTTCGGAAAGTCGGTTTTTACCAGCACGTCCATTACCGGCCCCTTCACATTGGACAGGTTCAGGGTCACTCCGGCGTTTTTCAATCGTTCGTTCAGGCTTTCCAGACTTTCCATGGCGCTGGCATCCAGGTGATTGATGCCGGAGCAGTGCAGCACCACATGCTGAATCTGAGGGTGCGCCTGGGCCTCGTCGTAGATACGGTCCTCCAGGGTGCGGGCATTGCCGAAATAGAGGGATTCGTCCACCCGGATGGACAGCACCTCCTCGGTGAGTTCAACGCTATGGCGATCCATGTTGCGAAAATGATGGGTACCGGGAATGCGGCCCAGCTCGGCCACATGGGGCTGGCTGGTGCGCCACAGGAACAGGGCCACGGAAAGCACTACCCCCAGCAATAAGCCACTCTGCACATTGATCAGCAGCACCCCGGCCAGGGTGGCAGCCATGGCCAGGGCATCCGGGCGACTGAATGCCCACAGGTGTTTCAATTCCGACAGATTGATCAGTGGCAGGATGCCGACCACGATGATGGCGGCCAGGGATGCCAGTGGCAGGTACTGGAACCAACCGGTAAAAAACAGGGCCACCAGAGCGATACCGATACCGGTCAGCAGGCCGGCCATGGGCGTGCGTGCACCGGCGTCGTAATTCACCGTGGTGCGGGAAAAGCTGCCGGTCACGGCGAACGCGCCGGACAGGCCGCTACCGATGTTGGCCAGACCCAGCCCCATCAGTTCCCGGTTGGCATCCACGCGTTGACGACGTTTGGCCGCCAGGGCCTGGGCCAGGGAAATGGATTCCACAAAGCCGATCAGCGCCAGTAATGCCGCCGGGGTGATCAGGCTTTGCCAGTGTTCGCGGCCCAGCCCGGGCAGGGTGAATTCGGGCAGCCCCGCGGGGATCGCCCCGACCACGGCAAGGCCACGGCTATCCAGCGACAGGGTCACGGTGAGCAGGGTGGTGACCAGTACGGCCAGAATCGGTCCGCACTTGCTGATAAAGGCCACCAGCCAGCCGGGCAGTCGCGTGGCCTTGAGGGGGGTGGCCAGGTATTTCGGGATCAGCAGGCAGGCAATGGCGATCAGGCTGATGGCCAGTGTCAGCCAGTGAGTCTGCGGCAGCTGTTGCGCCAGGGTCTGTGCCAGTGTCACCAGCTCTTCGCCGGAGGCGTCGATGCGCAACAGGTGCTTGAGCTGACTGGCGGCAATGAGAATGGCACAGCCACTGATGAAGCCGGTGATCACCGGGTGGCTGAGCAGGTTGGTGAGCCAGCCCAGCCGCAATATGGCCATGGCCACCAGAAACAGCCCGGACAGCAGCCCCATGCCGATGGCAGCCTGGATGAACAGTTGCGGATCGCCCTGGGCCAGGGTGCCGGCGGCGGACGCGGTAATCAGTGAAGTGAGGGCGGCGGGGCCCACGGACAGGGTACGGCTGGTGCCGAACAGGGCGTAGAGAATCAGCGGCAGGATGCTGGCATAGAGGCCGGTTTCCGGCGGCATGCCGGCGAGCATGGCGTAGGCCAGACCCTGGGGAACCAGCAGGATGGTGACGATGATGGCAGCCAGGGTGTCCCCGGCCGCCTGCTCGCGGTTGTAGCTGGCGAGCCAGTCACTGGCCGGCAGCCAGCGAAACCGGCGGCCGGCATCGGCCATGCTTACTGGCCCCGGCGCTGGTCGAGTCGGTCGGCAAGCTGGCTCAGGTCATAGCCGGCCTGCTCGGCGTTGGCCAGGATGCTGGCGTTATCCTGCTCGTCCGCCTGGGTCAGGGCCCACAGGGTGGTGCAGCGAGTGCCGGTGCGGCAGAAGGCCAGTACCGGTTGCTCTGCCAGAGAAACGATGGCGTCAAAACCGTCGATGTCCACGTCGCTGATGTTATTGCCGACCACCGGTTGATGGGCATATTCAAGGCCAGCGGCTTCTGCCGCGGCGGCCAGCTCGGCGCTGCTGGGCTGGTCTTCGCTTTCGCCATCGGGGCGGTTGTTGAGGACGGTCTTGAACCCGGCCTTGGCCAGCTCGGCCATATCCTCAGGCTGCAGCTGCGGTGCCACAGACAGACTCTCGTTAAGGCGATTGATGGTAGCCATGAAAACTCCTTGCGAATGAACGCTCAGCTTAACCGTGTCAGACAGGGCTGCAAGGGGGAGCGGGATTTTCCTCGATGCTTTCCGGTGCCAGTGTGCGAACGGCCTGATATTGGGTGAGGAATATCTGACCGGTCAGTAATGCCGGCAGGGCGGTGTGTTGCAACTGGTCCATGACCGGCCCCTTGATTTCGGAAAGGTGCAGCCGGATACCGGCATCATCCAGACGTTGGTTCAGGCTCAACAGGCTATCCACGGCACTGGCATCCAGGTGATTGATGGCGGTGCCCATCAGTACCACGTGTTCTGTTTGCGGACGCAGCAGTGCAGCATCGTAGATACGGTCTTCCAGGCCCCGGGCATTGGCAAAATACAGGGATTCATCGATACGCATGCTCAGCACACGGGGAGACACCCGTACCTGGTGACGCTGCACATTGCGGAAATGTTCGGTGCCGGGAACCTGGCCCACTTCGGCGACATGGGGCTGGTTGGTGCGCCATAGATAGAGCGCCAGGGAGGTGACCACCCCGGCCAGCACACCGGCTTCCACGCCCCAGCCCAGTACTCCGACCATGGTGATGGCCATGGCTGTGAAATCCAGTCGGGAGAAATGCCAGGTGTGTTTCAGCGCCGGCAGGTCCACCAGCGATAGCACAGCGACCACAATGGTGGCGGCCAGGGTTGCCTTGGGCAGGTAGGTGAAAGCGCCGGTCAAAAACAGCGCGGTGAGGGCAATGCCTATGGCGGTGAATACGCCGGCCATGGGGGTCCGTGCGCCGGCATCGAAATTCACCACGGAGCGGGAGAAGCCCCCGGTCACCGGAAAGCCGCCGCTGAAGGCGCTGGCCAGGTTTGCGCCGCCCAGCCCCATCAGTTCCTGGTTGGCATTGATGCGCTGGCGACGTTTGGCCGCCAGGGTCTGGGCAACAGAGATGGATTCCACAAAGCCGATCAGGCTGATCAGCAGAGCGGGCAGCAGTAGTGCCTGCCAGAGGTCAGCGTCAAATACGGGTAATGACAGTGAGGGCAGGCCTTCGGGAATGTGACCGACAATGGCCATGCCGCCGCTATCCAGTTCCAGCATGGCCACGGCCAGGGTGGATCCCAGTACGGCGATGACTGGTCCTGCTTTACTCACCAGGTCGGACCAGAATGCATTGAAGCCGAGTTTTTGCAGCAGCGGCTTGAGCGCCTTGCGTACCCAGAACAGGAAGGTCGTAACCAGCGTGCCGAGCACCACTGTGGGCCAATGGGTTTCAGGAAAATGCTGTACCAGGGAGTGGCCAAGCTCTACCAGGTTGTGGCCCGACAGGGGGATTCCCAGCAGATGCTTGAGCTGACTGGCGGCAATCAGCAGGCCGGAGGCACTGATAAAGCCGCTCACCACAGGGTGCGATAACAGATTGGCAATCCAGCCCAGTCGAAGCAGAGCCATCACCAGAAGAATGGTGCCGGACAGAAAAGCCAGAATAATAGTGGCTGCCAGGTATTGTTGACTGCCGGCCGTGGCTACCTGGCTGGCCGCAGCAACAGTCATCAGCGAGGCTACTGCCACCGGGCCCACCGCCAGGGTTCGGCTGGAACCGAGCAGGGCATAGACAACCAGTGGCAGGATGCTGGCGTAGAGACCGACTTCCGGCGGCAGCCCGGCGAGCATGGCGTAGGCCAGGCTCTGGGGAATCAGCATGATGGTGACGATCACCGCTGCCACGCTATCCCGGGCAGCGGTCTCGCGGTTGTAGTGGGGCAGCCACTGGGCGGCGCCCAGCCAGGCAGGCAGTTTCATCTTGCCATCCCTTGTTGTGTCACGCGTCAGAGTTTGCCTGGCCTGGCCAGCCACTCATGGCCCTTTAGCATCAGCTCGAAGTAGATCTTTGGCATGGCATGACGTTTCAGCCACCACATACTCCGGCGCGGTACGGTGGGATCGAGCGGGAAGCTGGGTTGCAGTTTGCCCTGATAGCCAAATTCGGCCAGCACGACCTTGCCTTTTTCCACGGTCAGCGGGCAGGCGCCATAGCCTTCATAGCGAGCTGTCGGCGCACGATTTTCCAGCACCGCGCAGAGGTTCTCGGCCACCACCGGCGCCTGCTTTCGCACGGCGGCGGCGGTTTTGGCATTGCTGGCCCCGCAGGCATCGCCCAGGCTGAATACATTGGCAAAACGGGGGTGCTGCAGGGTGGCTTCTTCCACGGCGACCCAGCCGGCCTCGTTGGCCAGCTCGCTGTCGCGCACAAACTGTGGGGCCCGTTGCGGCGGTACCACATGCAGCATGTCGAAGGGCTCGGTGTGGTCGGTGTTGGTGCCATCGCCATTGGTACGCCGGAAGGTGGCTTCGCGGGCCGGGCCATCCACGGCGATCAGGGTGCTATTGAAATTCAGATTGGCGTTGTAGCGCTTCACATATTCCATCAGTGGCGGCACAAAATCCGCCACGCCGAACAGTACGGCGCCGGCATTATGGAACTGCACATCAATGTTGCCCAGGGTACCGGTTTCTTCCCAGTGGTGGCAGGACAGGTACATGGCCTTCTGCGGCGCGCCGGCACACTTGATAGGCATGGGCGGTTGGGTGAACAGAGCTCGGCCACGCTGCAGGTTTCGCACGCATTCCCAAGTATAGGACGCCAATTCAAAGAGATAGTTGCTGGTAACGCCGTGCTTGCCAAGGCTGCTTTCCAGGCCCTCGATGGCGCCCAGGTTCAGCTCCAGTCCCGGCGCAACCACCAGAAACTGGTAATTCAGTGACTGGCCGTCTTCCAGAGTTACCCGGTTGTGCGTCGGCTCCATTTCAGTCACCCGGCTGCGCAACCACTTGGCACCGTTTGGGATCAGCTTGCTGGTGGCTTTGCAGGTATTGGCCGGGTTGAAACAGCCGCCACCCACCAGGGTCCAGGCGGGCTGATAAAAGTGGCGGTCGCTGGGCTCCACGATGGCCACGGACAGGTGCGGCTTGCGCTTGAGGATACTGGCTGCCACCGCAATGCCGGCGGCACCGCCGCCGATCACCACTACGTCCCACAGAGTCGGTGTCATGGTCATCGCCTCTTACAGTGCGTTCAGCGGAATTTTCAGGTAGCTAATGCCATTGTCTTCCTCGGGAGGAAGGTGGCCGGCGCGCATATTGATCTGCACCGAAGGCAGAATCAGTCGCGGCATATCCAGGGTGGCATCGCGTTTTTCGCGCATGCTGACGAACTCCTGCTCGGAAACGCCTTCGTGCACGTGGATATTGTGGCGACGCTGATCGCCCACGGTGGTTTCCCACTGGTATTCGCTGCGGCTTTCCGGCAGATAGTCGTGGCAGAGGAACATGCGGGTGTCGTCCGGCAGGGCCAGCAGCTTTTGCACGGACTGGTACAGGGTGCGGGCATCACCGCCGGGGAAGTCGCAGCGGGCGGTGCCATAATCCGGCATGAACAGGGTGTCGCCGACAAACACCGCATCGCCGATCACATGGCTCATGCAGGCCGGGGTATGCCCCGGAGTGTGAATGGCCCGCGCCTCAATGTTGCCGACCTTGTAGGTGTCGCCATCGGCAAACAGATGATCGAACTGACGGCCGTCACGAGCGAACTCGGTGCCGGCGTTGAAGACCTTGCCGAAGGTGTCCTGCACGGTGCGTATATGCTCGCCGATGGCCAGCTTGCCGCCCACTTGTTGCTGGATCCAGGGTGCGGCGGAAAGATGATCCGCATGCACATGGGTTTCCAACAACCAGTCTACGGTGAGGCCTTCCTGTTTGACGTAGGCCACAATCTGGCTGGCACTGTCATGGCGGGTACGTCCAGCTTTGGGGTCGTAGTCCAGCACAGAGTCCACAATGGCGCATTGCCGGGTTTGCGGGTCTGTCACCACATAGCTGACGGTGTTGGTGTCGTTGTCGAAAAAGGCTTTGACGGTTGGACGAGACATGGCTTGTTCCCTCCTGTGACTGGGCAGCGTTCATGCACAGTTATAGAAGGGAATTCAAGCAAAGTCAAATTAGTAATAAGCTTATACTATAAAGTTATATATAGGGGTGTTTCTTCTTCCTTCCCAGCATGGCGGGCAGCAACAACAGCCCCGAGAGCACCAGCCAGGGCCAGACGCCCAGGGCCATGAATGGCGTGATGCCGGTACGTGGCTGGTAATGGCTGTAAAGCACATCACGCTCGAACTGGGGCAGGGCGTCCACGATCCGGCCCTGGTGGTCGATAACGGCGGTGACGCCATTGTTGGTGCCGCGCAGCAGCCAGCGGCCGGTTTCCAGCGCCCGTAAACGGGCCATCTGGAAATGCTGGACCGGGCCAGCGGAGCTGCCGAACCAGGCATCATTGCTGATGGTCACCAGCACATCGGCATCATGGCTGCGGCTGGCCACCAGTTGCGGGTAGAGAATCTCGTAGCAGATAAAGGGCGCCACGGTATGGCCCAGTACCTGCAGGTTGGGCTGACTGGGATCCCCCGGCGTAAAGCCGGACATGGGCAAGTCGAAGAAGGGGATCAGGCCGCGAATCAGCGATTGCATGGGGACGTATTCGCCAAAGGGCACCAGCTTCTGCTTGTGGTAGACCCGCTCGCTGTCGTTCTCACTGTCGCGAAGCGGAATGGCCGCGATGCTGTTGCGATAGGTAATGTCCGCGTCGCTGACGCTGCGCCAGGGAATGCCTGTGATAAGGGCGCCGTTACGGTCTGCCAGTTGGTTGCCTTCATCCTCGATGAAATCGGTAATGGTCTGGTAGAACTCGGTCATGGCCGACTCCGGCCACAGCACCAGGGTGTCGGCGGGAATCTCCCGGGTCAGCTCGTGATAGATACGGCGAGTCTCGCCGCGCATGGAAATCTGCCACTTAAGGTCCTGGGGAATATTGCCCTGCACCAACGCCACTTTCTGTTCCGGGCCGTTGGCATGGGTAAACGTGAGGAAATGGCTGGCAATGGCGGTGAGCAGAACAAGTACCGAGAGGCCGGCGGCAACCCAGCGCAGCGGGCCCGGCTGGCGAAGCTGAATCAGGGTGGCGCTGAGCAGTACCGTGGCGAGGCTCAGCAGCCAGACCCCGCCCAGAGGCGCCAGGCTGGCCAGGGGGGTATCAATCAGTGCGTACCCGGCATACAGCCAGGGGAAACCAGTGAGCAGCCAGCCGCGCAGCCAGTCCAGCAGCAGCCAGATACCGGCGAACACCAGTGCCGAGCGCCCCAGTCGCCAGCTCAGGGAAAACGTCAGGCCGTAGAACAGAGCCAGAAAGGCGGCGAACATCGCCGTAAAGGGAATCGCCATCCACAATGGCATGTAGCCATAGTCGTGCATGGAGACATGCACCCAGGACACGCCGAACCCGAACATGCCCAGGCCATAGAGCCAGCCGCGCAGGAAGGCTTCCTTGCCGGAGCCGGCCTGCTGCTGACACCAGAAGCCGGCGGCCACGCTGACAAACAGCAGCGGCCACAGGTTATAGGGCGCGAAGGCAAGGGGGAAAAGCAGGCCGGCAATCAGGGCCAGCAAACGGTGGCGCATGGAATTCCTCGTTTCATGATGGCGGCCAGGCCGCTGGGCGGTTACCGCTAGAGTCTGTGCAATAATACGAATAAAGTAGCAAGCAAAATCAATTAACGGCTTTGCTCTACGGGCCGTGTTCGGGGTGAGTTGAAAGTTCAAAGTTTAAAAGCGCGGGACAGGCCATGGAAGCGGCAAAGGCCGTACCCGCGCTGTTCCTTCAAAAGAGTGCGGCGCGGGCCTGACGTTGTTCGAGTGGCTACGACTCAATCCGCGCCTTTCAACTTTGAACTTTCAACTGAAAGCTTGGGGGCATCATAGTGAATCGCTATTGCAAGTACCATCCGGGGGCGGAAGCGCTCTGGTATTGCAGCCATGATGGGCTGTATCTGTGTCAGCAATGTGTGGATGGCCGTAATGACAGCCTGATAGAGGCCCGTTGCCTGCTCTGCAACCAGGAACTGGAAAGCAGTGAGCAGGGACAGGGTGGCCCTCTGTGGCGGCAACTGGATCGTTACCTGCGCTACCCGTTTGCCCCTGTGCTGTTACCGCTGCTGGTGCTGTGGGCGTTGTTGGCGTCGCTGGTGCCGCCCTTGCCGGTAATGGTGCCGGTGGTGTTGCTGGCAGGGCTGCCGACTTGGGGCTTTGCCCGGGCAGTGATGACCTTGCGCAGCCACCCCGGCAAAGCCCGGAAAAGTAGTGCTCCGGGCTGGGATTGCCTGACTGATATGGCGGGCTGGAGGGCGGCGTTATTGCAGGCTTTGCCGGCCCTGCTGGTGATGGTGCCGGCCGGGTTTGTGCTGCTGATGGTGTCGGTGCCGGTGGGGTTGCTGATTGGTGCTGTCGGCCTGTTGCTGGTGCCGGCTTTCTGGCTCGCCATTCAGGCCCAGGGGTCGGAGCCCGGCTCCTATGCGGCGGCACTGACCTATATCTTCTCCGCACCGCGTGATTATGCGGTGGCTGCCCTTCTGGCATCGGTGGGGTGGCTGTTGGGCGTGGCGCTGGTTGCCGTGGCCGTGGATGTGATGCCGCTACCCCTTGCCCAGGGACTGGCCGGGGCGTTGGCGGCAGTCTGGTGGCTCGCCCTGGCCTGCCTGTGCGGCGATATCCTGGCCCGTCATGGCCGTCTTTGGGGACTGGATCAGGGAGGCAAGAAAGTGACCACCTCGCTGGAAGAGCGGCGCCAGCGGGTTCAGCTCTGTGCCGGGCGCTTTGACAAGGTGCTGCTGAGCACGGCCAAAACCCTGAAGAGCAAAAAGGCCACCGTGGGGGACTGGCAACGTTATGACCGGCTGCTGGATATTACCGGCCGGCACGATGAGCGCCGCAGCGCCGCGCCCACCTATCTGGAAATGCTGGTGGTGTCCGGCGCCTGGACCGAGGCGCTGGCGTTGCTGGCTCGTCAGCGAGATGTAGAGCCAACCTGGCTGCCCGCATCGCCCTCCCTGCGTCTGGCCCTGGCCCGGGGTATCCACGAACAGGAGCCGAAAATAGCCGTGGGGCTGCTCAAGGACCTGCATGATCGGCACCCGGATTTCAGCGAATTAGGCGACGCCTATCTGTTGTTGGCAAAGATTCTCGCCGAGCAATTCGGACTCGCCGGCAAGGCGGAGCAGTACCTGCGATTTGTGGAAAGCCAGTGCCGGGATGCGAAACTGCGCAAGCAGGTGGCGGACTACCGGGCCGCGTGGGGGTAGGGGCGAGCTACGCTCGTGGGATAGAGAAAGGTCCGAAAGTTCCCAACCTCCGAGTTTTCTTCGAAGCCGCTGTAGGAACGGAGC
>NZ_DEXN01000047.1:62828-76346 GCF_002364155.1 Alcanivorax sp. UBA3183 | reverse complement strand
GTAGTTCCGTGCGGCCCGAAGGGTGAGCGAAGCGAATAACACCTCTCGAGGTGCGAACCTTGCGGAGAAAGGAAATCGCCCGCAGGGCGATCAGGCATTTCAGACCTCGACAGGTTTCAGAAAGAACGGCTGACAGACAATCCTCTGTTGCCTCGCTGCGCTCGGTTCGCACCTCAAGAGGTGCTCCTACATTCAATCGCGCCGCCAGCGACGCTCCTACAGATCGGATTGTTGCGTTAAACGCGGGCAGGGCGTTATTCGACCAGCATGGCCCAGTCCGCGTTACAACTTGGGGCTCGCCGCTACACTTCCAGCGCCTTGGCCCGATGCCCCAAACCTTCCCGATGGAGTGCATCGCGCAAGGCCTGCAGGGCAGGCTTGCGAGTGTCGTGGTGATCCAGACTGACGGCCAGTGCTTCTGCCTGGGCAAATTCACCGGCCCGGGTCAGGGTGGTTACCAGATGCCAACCAACGGAAGAGGGTAATTCGGCGCCCTGCTGCTGGCGGAACTGCTGCCAGCAACCGACAACTTGTTGGGCTTGTCCCTTTTCGCTGGCTGGGTGGGCAAACAGGCGATGGGAGATGTCGACCCAGCCGTTGCTGTCCTGGCCCATGCGGCGGGCATTGAAGAGGCCGGTCAGGGCATCAAAGTGATCCGGCTGCCGGTCCAGTACTTGCTGAAAGGCCTCGCTGGCAGCGTCCGCCTGCAGCTGGGCGAGGGCATCCCAGCCCCGTTGCAGCCCCTGTTGATCCTGTGGATCCGCAGGCGTGGCTGTTTCGGTATTCACGGACGGCTCCGCCGGGCGCATGAGCTGGATCAGCAGGGTGCCACCGGCCAGGGCCAGTGCGCCGGCGGCCAGATTGGCTATGGCCGGCTGGGCTTGCCAGGCCAGTAACCCCAGTAGTACCAGCGGCATTGCCGCCAGGGCCGGGGTGGGCAGGGATATGGATGTCCTTGCCTTGCCTGGTAACCAGACCGGCAGGGAAGTGCGCCAGCCCTGCAAGCCGAGGAAGGCTCCATACCAGACCATGAGCGGTGCGACGGCGCCATGAAACGGCAGCTGCCCGCTGCGAGCCACCAGCAGGTAGCCGGCACCGGCCAGCAGGCAGCCCAGCAGCCACAGGGTCAGTACCCGGCCATGGCCAAGCTGACGCTCCAGGGGGAATGCCAGTGGCACCAGCAGAAACACGGTGAGAGCGGTTAGCCACAGGGAGCCACCTGCAAAGGGGGAGGTAAAGAAACGGGCCGGGCGGGGGCTGTTGTCTGGTAGCCCCCAGCGGTACAAGTTGCTGGCGGCAAGTTGATCCTGTGTTTGCTGGCGCAGGGCTTTCCACTTTTCTATCTGGGTTGCTGACCAAAAGTCCCGGGCGCGCAGGTCACTGTCTTTGACGAAGCTGGGCGACAGCAGCGCCGCGCTGTAAGCGTGGCTATCGCCGCTGGCGAGCTGCTGTTCCAGCTGGCCGGCCAGTTCGCCACGCCCGTTAAAGCGTAGCCAGGACAGGTAGTTGTCCCATTCCAGGGTTTTCAGACCACTGTCCACGTACCAGCCTAGTACCGGCTGGGGCGCGTTAGCCGGGTTGAGCAAGGCGCCGAGCAACAGGGCAACGGCAATCACGGCCGTCACCCACGGTGCTTTTAACAGGGCGGAGATGGTGTCAGCTTTCGACCTCTGTGGCAGTGGCATCCTGGTTTTCCCCCGGCGGTGTAACCCGCAGCAATCTTATTGTTCTGCCGTCGGCGCTGAGCACGGTGAAGAGATAACCATCCAGTTCCACGCTTTCATCGCGACCGGGTAAGCGGCCGAACTTCTGCATCACCAGCCCGCCGATGGTGTCGAATTCCTCATCGCTGAACTGGCAGTGGAAGTGCTCGTTGAAATCATCGATGGGTGTCAGCGCCTTGACGGTGTACTCCTGATCATCCAGATCCTTGATCAGGTAGTCCTCTTCTTCTACGTCGTGTTCGTCTTCAATTTCCCCGACGATCTGTTCCAGCACATCTTCAATGGTGACCAGCCCGGCCACGCCGCCATATTCGTTGACCACGATGGCCATATGATTGCGGCTTATACGGAATTCGCGCAGCAGTGAGTCGAGCCGTTTGGACTCGGGTACCACCATAGCAGAGCGGATATGATCCTTGATGGCGAAACGGTCCATGCGGGCCGGATCGAGGATTAACGGTAGCAGGTCCTTGGCCAGCAGGATGCCGATCACTTCATCCGGGTCGTCGCCCAGGACCGGGAAACGGGAGTGAGCGCAATCAATGATGGTGGGCAGAAAGTCCCGCGGGTCGGAGCTGGCCTTGATGCTGACCATCTGGGAGCGCGGAATCATGATCTCGCGTACCTGCATATCGGCGACACAGACGGCGCCTTCGATAATTCCCAGGGTGTCCCCGTCGATAATGTGGGAATCGCGCATGGAGCGCATCAGGTCCAGCAGTTCACTCCGGTCGCCGGGCGTGGAGGAGAAAAACTGGCCGACACGCTCCAACCAACTTCGGCTGGTACCGTTATCCGAATAGTCGTCCGACATCAGGGGTGAAGCTCCATATTGGTGTGTGGCTCAATGTTGTAAGGGTCGGCAAAACCCTGTTCGTTAAGGGCGCGGATTTCCATGGCTTCCATGATCTGCGCGTCCTCGTCATCAATGTGATCGTAGCCCAGCAGGTGCAGTACACCGTGGGTGACCATGTGAGCCCAGTGGGCTTGCAGGGTCTTGTTCTGTTCAGCGGCCTCCCGGCGTACCACCGGGGCACAGAGAATGATGTCGCCGAGCAGCGGCTCCATGGCATCTTCGGGCAGGCCTTCAGGCATCTCAAACGGGAAGGACAGCACATTGGTGGGCTTGTCCTTGTCGCGGTAGTCCCGGTTGAGGGTGCGGATTTCGTCTTCATCGACGATACGCAGGGTGATGTCGCCCACCACGCCGCCGGCTACCTGGGCAGCATGGCGTACCCAGTTGCATAACCGGGATTCGTCGGGAGCGTCCGGGGCGTCGCTGGCCCACTGGATATCAACGCTGGGTGTCGGTATCCCGTTCATGGCGGTCGTAGGCCTCTACAATACGTTGTACCAGCGGGTGGCGAACCACGTCGCGGCTGTCGAATAGGGTCACGCCGATCCCTTTTACGCCGTCGAGCACTTCCAGGGTATTCACCAGGCCGGAGCGTTGATGACGGGGCAGATCCACCTGGGTCACATCCCCGGTGATGACGGCGCGGGTTCCGAAACCGATGCGGGTCAGGAACATCTTCATCTGTTCCGGGGTGGTGTTCTGGGCTTCATCCAGAATCACGAAGCTGTTGTTCAGGGTTCGCCCGCGCATGTAGGCCAGCGGTGCCACTTCAATCACCATGCGATCCATCAGCTTGGCCACGGTTTCAAAGCCGAGCATTTCGTAGAGGGCATCGTAGAGAGGGCGCAAATAGGGGTCGATTTTTTCTGCCAGGTCCCCGGGCAGAAAGCCCAGCTTTTCGCCGGCCTCAACCGCCGGACGTACCAGCAGGATCCGTTGAATTTCCGCTTTTTCCAGCGCATCCACGGCGCAGGCGACTGCCAGCCAGGTTTTGCCGGTGCCGGCCGGGCCGACGCCGAAATTGATATCGTTTTTGCGGATCTGTTTCACATACTCGCGCTGGTGGGCGCCACGGGGCTTTATACGAACCCGCTTGGTACGAACCACCACTTCATCACTGGGGAACGCCACGGTATTGTCGATGCTTTTTGCAGCAGCATGGTCGGCTACGTTGGACTGTTGCAGCTGCAGGTGCACCATTTCCGGCGTCAGGTCGGTGCCATCGCGGGTCTGATCATAAAGCTCATACAGGATTGACCCGGCGGCTTCCACCGAGGCGGATGGCCCTGCCAGATGAAACTGGTTACCACGATTGTGGATATCCACATGCAGGCGCTGGGCTATCTGCTTGATGTGCTCGTCCAGGTGGCCGCAGAGACTGGCCAGGCGACGGGAATCGTTGGGTTCGAGGCTGATGTGCTGGGAAGCGAGTGGTGTGTCCAAGATGGAAAACGTGGCCCCTCGGGCTGTTGCGGAGAGTTTCAGAATACCCCGAAGCGTGTTTACGGGGAAGAAAAATTACCCGCGCAGCCTAGCCCCGGAGGGTGGCGGGCCGCAAGCGTTGATGGCGGGGTGTCGGACAACCGGTAGGGCGGCGCGATTTCTGTGGCGGATACACTTCAAACGAGAATTATTACGCGCTGTTACATCCGTTTCTGTGCGGGGGCGGTATCAGCAGTAGGACGCATTGTCCTGACTGACCGGCGTAAAGCCGGCATCGCTATCCAAGGAGAGATGAGATGAATGTGAATGGCAAAGGTTTGCTGTGGCTGTCGCCACTGGCCGTTGCGGTAACGCTGGCAGCCTGTGGGGGTAATGGCAGTGACCGATCCCTGATCAATTCCCCTGGTGTGGCCCAGGGGCCGTCATTGCTGGTGATGCACAATGGCAGTGGTAATGCCGGTCAGATCGACCGCCTGAATGCTGACCTGGACGTGCAAGGCACGTTCAATGCCGATGCCAATGAGGGTATTGCGCTGGACCTGCTGGGCAATCTCTACGCTGCCAACGACAGTGCCGGGGCCCCCAGCACTGTACAGGTTCTGCACCAGTTGGCTGAGCGAACCGACGGCTCCGGGGCGGTGCCGACGCTGGACCGTAGTGTGGCGGCACCGGGGTCCATGACGCTCAAAGGGATTGCCATCGCCCATGAAGCCGGGCTGGTAATGGCAGCGAACATCGGCGGCAACAGTGTGGAAGTGTACGGCACTGCAGCGGGGGCAAATGCGACGCCCCTTGCCAGTACCGCCCTGTCGGGAAATACCTGGGATCTGGCCTACGACGAAGCGGCGGATCGTTTGTTCCTGGCCATGACCAATGGCACCGTGATTGTGGTAGATGACTATGTTGCGGGTGGTTTCATGTCGACCCCCGCCCGGGTGATTACCCCGGATACGGCAGGCACCGTCTCCAATATGCATGGCATCGCCTATCGGGCTGACTCTGACACCCTGGTAGTCAGTGATGTGGGTGACGCTGCCGTGGCGGATGATGGCCAGCTGTATGTGATCAGCAATGCTTCCACGGCCAATGGCACGGTGACGCCTGTACGGACCCTGGCCGGCCCGGCGACCAAGCTGGGCAACCCGGTGGACCTGGTGCTGGACGGCAACACGGTTTACATCGCGGAAAAATCCAACGATGCCATTCTGGTGTACCGCAACGTGTTTTCCGGCGGTTCCGGGGACATTGCGCCGAACAAGGTCGTCGATAGTATCAAACCGGAATCCCTGGCCATTATTCTTGAGCCCGAGCTGCAACCGGACCTTTCCGATCTCGATACCACTGGCACCACCTTCACCGGCGTGGCGGTAACCAGTAATCCGCCGGCAGCCCCGGGCGACCCGGATGTGGTGGTACTGGACCTGGATCTGGGCGCCATGCAGCGCGGCTTTTCCACCAACCAGGATCGCGAAAGCCTGGCATTCAACCAGTTGGGCGATGCCTACATTACCTACGACTCCGGCCTGGCTGTGATCAACCGCCTGGCGACGGATCGCGATGGCGAGATGTTCTCTGTGAGCCGTGACCGGGTGATTGAAGGCGCGAGCACCGGGCTGATGGCACCGAAAGGCTTTGATGTGGCGGACTCGCTGGGCTGGGTGCTGGTCACCGATAACGGTAACTCGTCAGTGCGGGTGTTCGGCGCCCAGGCCGGTGGCGATGCCGCTCCTTTGTTCACGACCAGCCTGTCCGTGGCGCCCTGGGATCTGGATTACGACCCGGATTCCGATCAGCTCTTCGTGGCCCTCACCGATGGCACGGTAGCGGTCTTTGACAGCTACAGCACGGCGCGTGGCAGTGCCGGCCCCGACCGGGTGATTACCCCTGCCGAGGCGGGTGTAGCGTTTGCCGCTCCGACCAATCTGCACGGCATTGTCTATGTGGCGGAAACCGACCAGCTGATCCTGTCGGATGTGGGCAGCGGTGCGAATCCTACCGACGGCAAGCTGTATGTGCTGGACAACGGCTCAACCGCTGATGGCATCACCGATGTCACCGTGAATATCGATAACGGCGACAACAGTACGGTGGGCAACACCCAGCTCGGTAATCCGGTGGATATTGCCTTTGATGGCGAGCACCTCTATGTGGCGGAGAAATCCCAGGGCATGGTGCTGCGCTTTGACAATATCCTCGATTCTGCCGGTGGTGACGTAACGCCTTCGCAGACCTGGATGCAGTCGTCGCCGGAATCGGTGTCGCTGATTGCGGATTATCTTGGCCGCGCTCCGGAGTAAGCACGGGGGAGCACTTTTCCCGCTCCCTGTATCGGGCCGCTTCGGCGGCCCGGTTTTCCTCTTGTTGACACATTCTTCTCGTACTCTGGTGAATCATCTTCATTCTGCTTCTTACTGGATACGCAGGTTCATGGACGATTCACGCGCTGAGCTGGAAGAAGGCAATGTCCTGTTACGGGCATGTGCCAGTGGCGACCGGCAGGCTTTTCATCAGCTTTACCTCAACGAAGCTCCGCGCATGTTGGCGTTGGCGCGCCGATTTACCGGTGAGTCATCACTGGCTGAGGATGCCTTGCAGGATACTTTCATCCAGGTCTGGGAAAATGCCAGGCGCTTTCAGAGCCAGCGAGGCTGCGCGCGGACCTGGCTGTTTGGATTATTGCGATATCGCTTGATCAATCAACACCACCGTTCCCGACGTGATGCGTTCGAGCCCCTGCCAGGGGACCAATGGCCTGATTCGGGCCCCTCCCCAGAGCAATGCTCGGTGGAGGACGATCAACGACGTGCGATCATCAATTGCCTGCAAGGAATGCAGATGGATCGTCGTCGCCCCATTCTTATGGCGTTCTACCAGGGGTTTACCTACGAGCAGATTGCCGAAACCCTGGCCATTCCCCTGGGCACCATCAAGAGCCGGGTTCGATCCGGGTTGAAAGGGCTGCAGGAGTGTCTGCGACTATGATTCCGGAACAGCCTGAAGCACAGCGTCTGTTGGTTGCCGAGTATGTCCTCGGCCTGCATTCCCGTGAGCAGTCGGCAGAGATCGAGCAGTGGTTGGAACAGGACGACGACGCTGCGAGCCTGGCCAACCATTGGCGGGAGCATTGGTTGGGGGCGGCGGAGTTGCTGGAACCGGTACCGCTGCCGCCGCGACTATGGCGAGAGATTTCCCGGCGAACCGCCTCGGAGGACTCCCGTGGTCGATTCGACTGGCAATGGTTGTGGCAGAGCCTGACGCTCTGGAGAACCGTCAGTGTTGCCTTGTTGGTGGCGGTGGTGTTGCTGCTGGGGCCACTGCGGGTGCCGGCGCCGGTTTACACCGTGGTGCTGCAGGCACCGGGTGAGGCCGCCAGCCCGGGCTGGAGAGTGACCGTGTCTGCGCAGGGAGACTTGCAGCTGACGCCGCTGTCAGAGAGTGAGTATCCGGCGGATCGCAGTGTCCAGTTCTGGACCCTGTCGGACCCGGCACTGGGCCCCCGTTCCCTTGGGCTGGTGCAGCCGGGTGAGTCGTTGGTGTTACCGGCCAGCCGCGTGGGCGGTGTGGAGAGTGGCCAGCTGTTTGAACTGACGCTGGAGCCGCCGGGTGGCTCCCCGGCTGACCGACCCACCGGGCCGGTCCTGTTCATTGGCCGGGCGGTGGCGATTTAGGCCGCGCAGCAGGCAACGTTGCAACCTGGGGTCAGCCCGGGTTGCGCGGGTCGCTGCCGAGCAGAGAGTTGCTGTAGGCCTGGTCGATGGTGATGTCCACGAATTTGCCGATCAGGTCGGTATCATCGCTGCGGAAGTTAACCACCCGGTTGTTCTCCGTGCGGCCCTTGAGCTGGCCCGGGTCTTTCTTGGAGAAACCATCCACCAGAATTCTTTGGGTGCTGCCCACCATCTTGCGGGAAATGTCCTGCACGTTCTGGGTGATGCGCTGCTGCAGAATCGCCAGGCGCTGTTTCTTCACCTCCATGGGCACATCATCGGGCAGGTCCGCCGCCGGGGTGCCGGGGCGGGCGCTATAGATGAAGCTGAAGGACATGTCGAAGCCGATGTCGTGGATCAGATTCATGGTATCTTCGAAGTCCCGATCGGTTTCCCCGGGAAAGCCGATGATGAAATCGGAGCTGAAGGAAATGTCCGGGCGGATGCGCTTGAGCTTGCGCAACTTGCTCTTGTATTCCAGCACCATGTGGTTGCGCTTCATCATGGCAAGAATACGGTCCGAGCCGGATTGCACCGGCAGGTGCAGGTGGCTGACCAGTTCCGGTACATCCTCATAGACCTGAATCAGGGCGTCGGAAAACTCCACCGGGTGGCTGGTGGTGTAACGGATGCGATCGATACCGTCGATGTCGCGGATCAGCCGGATCAGGTCGGCCAGGTCCAGGGTGTCGCCGTCGGCGCCCACACCCCGGTAGGCATTCACGTTCTGGCCCAGCAGGTTCACCTCGCGCACGCCCATCTCAGCCAGGTGTTCCACTTCCTTCAGCACTGGCTGCACCGGGCGACTGACTTCCTCACCGCGGGTGTAGGGCACCACACAGAAGGTGCAGTACTTGGAGCAGCCTTCCATAATGGACACGAAGGCACTGGGGCCGTCCACGCTGGGTTCCGGCAGGTTGTCGAACTTTTCCACTTCCGGAAAGGTCACATCGATGGCCAGTTTGCGGGTGGTGGCGGCCTGGGTAATCAGGCCGGGCAGGCGGTGCAGGGTCTGCGGGCCGAACACCACGTCCACGTAGGGGGCCCGGTCACGGATGGCATCGCCTTCCTGGCTGGCCACGCAGCCGCCTACCGCGATTACCATGTCCGGGTTGGCGTCCTTGAGCTTTTTCCAGCGGCCCAGCTGGTGGAAGACCTTTTCCTGGGCTTTTTCCCGGATCGAGCAGGTGTTGAGCAGCAATACGTCCGCTTCTTCCGGATTGTCGGTGGGCTCCAGGCCGTGGCTGGATTCGAGCAGGTCCACCATACGAGTGGAATCGTACTCGTTCATCTGGCAGCCGTGGGTCTGAATGAAAAGCTTGCGTGCCATGGGTTGCCTAACCGTTGAATAGAGGGAAAATGGGCGCGGCTGCAATTAGAGTCCGCTTAAATGGGCGCGGATTATACCAACCGGAGAGATCATGCGAAAACTGCCGTACATCCTGCCATTGCTTCTGGCCCTTCTGGTTGCCGGCTGTGGCAAGCAGGAAAGCGACTTACCAGTCAATACAAGGCTGGGTGGTGAGTTTACACTAACTGACCACAACGGCGAGCCTTTCAGCCAGGCACAGCTCAAGGGCAAGGTATCCATCCTGTTCTTCGGTTACACCCATTGTCCGGACATCTGCCCGGCGGTGCTGGCCCGGGTGGCCCAGGTTTATCGGCAGTTGCAAGAGGCCGGTGAAGCGGACCAGGTACAGCCTGTGTTTATTACCTTCGACCCGGAGCGGGATACAGCCGAGCACCTGAATGAGTATCTGCCCTGGTTCAAGGCGGACATCATCGGCCTGACCGGCAGCCTGGCGGAAATCCGCGAGGTGGCAACGCAATACGGGGTGGTGTTTATCAAGGATCAGGAGGAGCAGGATTACCTGTTCACTCACAGTGACTATATTTATCTACTGGACGACCAGGGTCGGGTGCGCAAACTCTACCCGGCGGATTTCACCATTGACGAGGTGGTAACTGATGCCAAGAGCCTGCTTTAAAACTCTGTTGGCAGGCGCGGTGTTGGCCCTTGCCGTGCCCGCCCATGCGGAGCTGACGTTTTCCGATCCCTGGTTACGCGCGGTACCGCCGGTGTCGCCGACCATGGCGGGCTATGTGACGTTGAACAATACTGGCGAGGATACCGTGATCATCACCGGTGTCAGTACTCCTGTTGCCGGCCACACCATGCTGCATGATGTGGAAACCGCCGCGGACGGCAGCCGCAGGATGGTGCACCTGCATCACCTGGAAATCCCTGCCGGAGACAGTGTGGTGCTGGCACCGGGGGACAGGCATTTGATGCTGATGAAGCTCACACAGGTCCCGGCTCCCGGTGACAAGGTGGAGATCTGCTTTCATCTGAATGGCGGGCAGGACGCCTGCGCGGCGTTCCCGGTAAAACGGGCGTCCCAATCTGACGGTTGAACCCGGTTTCTTTTTGCGGATAATGCCATGCTTTATTCGTAGTCGTTGTATGGTTAAAACGGCTATAAAAGCGTGGGGGATCTATGAGAAAGGCATTATCCGTGATGCTGGGTGCGTCCCTGAGTGCGAGCCCGGCCTGGGCCCAGACTTCGGAAAGTGATGTCCAGCAGAGGCTGCAGGACTATGAGCAGCGCCTGGAACAGCTCGAAAAGCAGCAGTTTGATAATACCCTCAGCGATGCTGCTGACCGGATCCGTATCAACGGTTTTCTCTCCGCGGGTATGTCCCGGGCCGAGGTGGACACCACCTCTGGTTCTGCCAGCTACATCGATGGCGCCAGTGATAAATGGAGCCATGATTCCCTGACTCGCGCTGGCGTGCAGTTTAATGCCGAACTCAGCGAACGGGCGGAAGCTGTAGTGCAGCTGTTTGCGTCCGGCGATGACGAATTCAATGCGGAATTGCAGTGGGCCTATCTGGATTATCAGGTCAGCGATTCTGTGAGCATGAAAGCGGGGCGTATCGTGGCGCCGTTCTACATGCATTCCCAATACATCGATGTGGGCTATGCCTACCCGTGGGCCAGCTTGCCGGCGGAGGTGTATCAACTGGCACCGGTGAAAACCATGGAGGCGGTAGAAGCCTCCTGGCGTTTCACCAGCGGGCCCGTGTCACATCGTCTTTCCGGGTTCTGGGGTTCCAGTACCGTGGATGGCGGTGAGCGTGTGGCCAATGCCCAGTTCCAGGCCGATGACCTGAGCGGTGTGAACTTTACCAGCTACTGGCGTAACTGGACGGCGAGAGCCGCCTACACCGCTGCTGACGTTTCCGTCAGCCAGCAGGACTTGCAAGGTGCCCTTGGTTTTCCGCCTGCCGTCCTGGGTCTCTCCTTTGATGATGTTTATACCTATTTTGCGGGTGTCGGTCTGCAATACGATGACGGTAGCTGGTTTTTCTCCGTGGAAAAGGCGCGGCTGGATTTTGGTAACTGGTACCCGAGCAGCGAGAGTGGCTACGTCACAGTGGGCAAATACCTGGGCAAGTGGATGCCCATGGTCACCTGGGCAGAAGTGACGCCTCGTGATCTGGATAGCAGCCTTCCGGCTGCCCTGAATAATGGCCTGGCGGAACAACAGAAGAGCTGGACCGGTGGGCTGCGCTATTCCCTCACTGATTCCATCGCCCTGAAAGGGGAGGTGAGTTATTACTACGATTTTTCCGATAGTGATGTTACTACGTCGGGGTTCTTCTTCACCGACGGTGGCCAGCTTGAAGACGATCATGCCACGGTGATTCGCCTCAGTGCGGATCTGGTTTTTTAAGGGGGAATGACCATGAAAAAAATACTATTTTCATTTCTCCTGATGCTGGCGGCAGCGGCCCAGGCAGAACCGGTGGTGGTGGTGTCCGCCAACAGCGGTCTCGATGCACTGACTCAGGATGAAGTGCGACAGATCTTCAATGGCCAGACCCGCCGGGTATCCGGTGTCTCGGTGAAACCGCTGGACTTGCCGTCACGGGGCCGTGCTCGAGATGGTTTTTACCAGCAGGTGCTCGGCAAGAGCGCCGAGCAGATGAAAAGTTATTGGGCGAGGATGATCTTTACCGGCCGGGGCATGCCGCCCCGGGAAGTCTCCAGTGAACAGGAGATGGTTATGCTGGTGGGCAGCAACCGTAACTTTGTCGGTTATCTGGATGCATCACTGGTGACCCCGGACCTGAAAGTGGTCTATCGACCCTGACGTTTTCTGTTGTTGTTCACATACCCCTTGCCCGCCTTTTCGGCGGGCTTTTTTATGGTCGTATCCGCCCCCGGCAGTGTTGCAAAACGTAGGGTGCCACTGAGCCTAGGGCGAACTGCACCATCAAACGCCGAATCGGTGCAGTTCGCCCTAGGCTCAGTGACACCCTACGCTATTGGCGGCGGTCAGGGGTTCACAGTCGGGGCCCTGTTATCCGGAAGAAATTCCGGGGCAAGCCAGTGCCAAAATGGCAGAAATCTCCTGCAGCTGTCGGTCCTCTTTCCTACCCATGTTTGAGACTTCGCCTCTGCTGTGCTTTGCCGGCACCTCATAAACTGCGTCAATGCGCTATTTACTGATCGTCTACCTGCTTCTTGTTCCTTTGAGCCTGTGGGCGGATTGCCGAGGCCTTGCTCCCGACCGTGGTGTGCCCGCCCCCGCAGCGGATGAATGGACTCTGGCGACGCTGAACCTGTGGCGGCTTCGCGATACCCGCAAAGACAGCCGGCTGGATGAACCGCTTTCCGAGGCTGTGTTGAACAGGCGAATACAGGCGCTGGCTGGGTTTATTGCCGGCCCTTTGCAGGCGCCCCATATGCTGGCTGTTCAGGAAGTGGAAAATCGTGAGTTACTCGAGGCCCTGGCGGTACGCCTTGCCAGGCACGGCTGGCGTTACCGCGTCGCACTGAAAGAGGGCAATGACCCTTCCGGCATGGATGTGGGGCTGCTTTATCGGCAGCCGGTACGGATTGTGTCGGTAGAAAGCCTGTTTGCGGAGCAGGAATTTCACGGCCACTCACTGTTTTCCCGTCCGCCCTTGCACGTGACTGTGCGCTCTCCTCGGCAGTTGCAGTTGGTCGTCGTGCACTTGCGTAGTGCGCGAGGTCTGCACAAGTCACGGGTTCGGCAAAAAAGGCAGCGTCAGGCCGCGTTGCTGGCCAGCTGGGCCATTGAGCAAAGTGGGTCGTTGATAATGGCCGGTGATTTCAACAGCACCTGGGGCGCCGGGCGTATCTCGGCAAGCTATAGGCGGTTTGCGCAATCCGGTCTGTTCAATCTGTGGCAACGGCTGCCAAAGCGGGAACGCTACAGCTTTCGTCACCGTTGCCGACCGCAGGCTCTTGACCATATCTGGGTGTCACCGGATTTGGAAACCTCTGTCAGCAGAATGGCGGCAAGCCGTGGCAATGCAGGTCGCTATCACAGCCTCTATGGCAGCCAGGGGGTGGCGCCAGTATCTGACCATGATGCGCTGGTGGTGTACTTTTCTGCAGAGAGATAACGACAGGGTTGGCGTGTTGCCTGAAGCGTGGAGGATGTTGCGTGGAAAGTAAAAAGACGCCGCGGGGTTGCTTGCGTGTTTGCGAGGACCAGGGAGAGCCCCGCGGCGTTAAACAGTGGGCGGCACGAGCCGCCCGTTTTCTTGGTACTTAAAGTGCGAACTCGTAGGAAACGCTCATCACCAGATCGTCGTCGTAGGTGTCGTCTTCTTCCTGATCAACGATCTTGGACAGGGTGAAGGTGAACTGATCGGTAACGGCGTAGCCCAGATCCACGTGAGTGTAGTCACTGTCGTCAGCTTCATAGTCATAGAAGCCTACGGTGGCGGAGTACTTGTCGTAGCCGTAACC
>NZ_DEXN01000047.1:6211-62682 GCF_002364155.1 Alcanivorax sp. UBA3183 | reverse complement strand
CTCAGGCCGGCAAAGCCTACACCCAGGTGGACTTCCTGAAAGTCGTCGCCAGATGCAGGGTCGTCGATTTCGGTGCCGCCAGCGGTGTAGTTATAGTCGATGTAGCTGATGTCGTAGCTCAGACCTTCAATCTCGCCACCGAAACCGGCGTACAGGTCGTACTCGGTGTCGTCGGTTTCAGACGATGCCCAGGCACCAGCGTACAGACCGGAAGTGTGGGAGTAGTCAACGCTACCATATACCGCAGCGCCGTTGGTCAGTTGCTGACCACGCCACAAGTACTGGCTGGAAGCGCCCAGGGTACCACTGACTTCAGCGGCAGCGATGGCCGGAGCCAGGCTGGCAGCCACGATGGAAGCGGCCAAAACGGTTTTCTTCAGACCAAATACGTTTTTCATGTGCAACCCTCTTAACAAGTCTAATTCGTTCAATGTGCGCTGGTGACGCACCGCCTTTTCGGCTCGAAAGAGATATTGCAGAGAGCGTGCCAACTATTTTTTATTTATATAAAACAGTGACTTGATAGTTTGTGACGAGGAAAGGGGGGATTTAACAAAGGGGAAACAGACAATGCGGTGCGCGAACTTGGTGCCGCGCACCGCATTGGTGCGCATATTATGGGCACTGCCAGTCAGTCAGCACGGCATCCACACTGGCGCCGCTGGCATCTTTCAGTGACAGACCACATTGACCGTTCTCATGGACAAAGTGTGCCTGGTAGTCACCGCCGGCCTGAGGGGCAAACTGCAGGGCCACTTTGCAGCGGTCACGGCTATTGTCAGCCTGGCGGCGGTTATAGATGACGCCAATGCGGGTGGCTGGGGCAATGTCGACAGTGGTGGTGACCTGGGGACTTTTCTTCATGGTTTTCAGTAAGTCGTCCAGAGCCCCACCGCTCACCGGGTTTTGCGACAGCGCGTATTCCGTTGACTTGAAGCCCTTGCCGGGCACACAGACCACCGGTTGAGCTGCTGTGTTGTTGCTGGTGAAGGTGACCTGGGCGGTATCGCCGCTGGTCGGTGGCTGGTAGTTCAGGTGCTGACAACCGGCCAGCAGGGCCAGGGGGGCAAGAATCAGGGCTTTCATGGTGTGTCCTTATCGAGGCGTTTGGCAAAGTGTAAGTCAGCCGGGCGGCGGACCCAATGGGCTTTTCTGTTGCAAGGTCGGGGCCATGAATGGCGTCTTGGGTATACGATGCACTGAGAGGGGGCGTTTTGCAGATGCTCAGCGGCTAGTCAGCGTCCCCAAACCAGTGGGCAATGGCCTGCCGAGTCAGCGCCGATTTTTCCCGGGTAGTGGGTAGCCAGTTACCGGCGTTGGCGGTCATGGCGGTGAGAAACTCGAACAGGGGCAGGTGCTGGCGCAGTACCCGATGATGGCGGTGGCCGATTACCGGATTGAAATAGCCGAAAAAATCCAGCATTTGCCGTGGGTTCTTGCGTACCCACAGCCAGGAGCCCATTTCCAGGGTAAACGGCAGGAAGGTGTGATGCGGTGCCCGATCTTGGGCATCGTCGTAAAGGTAATCCCACAGGTCGCCATGGGTGGTGTAGTTCACCGACTGCGGCTCGATCAGGTAGGGATGATGGTGAGGATAGGTGTCTTCGAAATGCTGCTTGAGCCGGAATACTTCGCCGATATGGGGAATGGGGCGATGGCTGCGGGCGTAACAGCACCAGATCCGGTCGCGCCGGCCAAAGCCACTGTGACAGTCCAGGCTCATGGAAAACGGCGCCGGCATCAGCTTTTCCCGCACCACCCGGATGACCGCCTGGGCTTCCGGCTCCATGGGCGCGCCACTTTTGCCCCGGTACCAGGGCAGATGGCGGCTGATGCGGTGGCCGCCCACCAGAAAAGGCACCCGGCCCATGGCATCGATAGGGGCGTTACGCATCAGGTCCACGCCATTGGGGTTGCTGCGGGTGCGCTTCCAGATGCCGCCGGGGTTGATCATCGGCATGAACACCAGTCGCACCTGCTCCAGCCGCCGATGCAGTTGGTCGTCCCACTGCAAACGATGAATAAGACTGTGCAGCCAGGACATCAACACCTGGCTGCCGATCCGCTCCACGCCATGAACGCCACCAAAAAAACCGATGACCGGCACGCCGGGAGAAGTGCTGCCCATTTCGATTACCCGCACCGGCAATGACAACTCACCCATTGGCACCTTATGAACCGTGGACACACGCAGGTGACGCTCACCATGACGAATCAGTGCATCCAGGTGCAGAAGCTCGGGCAGATGGCGTTGCAGCAGGTAGAGCTTGTCTTCCATAGGCGGGGGCGGGACAGGCAAAGAGGATTGCACAGGGTAACGACGGTAGATAACAGGAATGTGACGATGTTTGACCTGCATGTTATCCCCCGGGTATCTACGAAGCCGCTGTAGGAGCGGATCTTGAGCCGCGAACCTCGCGAAGCGAGGAAATCGACCGAAGGGCGATCAGGGATTTCCGGGCTCGACAGGTGTCTTTAGAAGGAGCCGGTGGTTACCTGGTACATTTCCTTCGCTGTCGCTCGGATTCGCACCTCAAGAGGTGTTATTCGCTGCGCTCACCCCTTCGGGGCCGCCCTGCGGGCGTTACTCCGCTACGCTCCGTTCCTACGGCGGCGCTGTAGAGAGATAGGCAGTTTTTCTTCACCAAACCGTGACGCCACTGTCAGCGAACCGTCACGACATTTTTCTAGTGTGGCCTCAGGATAGTCCTGCAACGGATAAGAGCCTGTGGCTGTGCCCATGACAATGCCTCTTGAGTCTGCTTGCTCACTGCGAACCGGGGATCTGCTGTTGTTCTCTGGCCGTGGTTTTACCAGTGAGGTGATCCGGGTCTTTACCCGCAGCCCCTGGAGTCATATCGGTATGGTGGTGCACCTGCCCGGCAATCCCGACCCTCTGGTTCTTGAGTCCACCACCCTCAGTGAATCGTCGGATGTAACTCTGGGATGCCCGGTGGCCGGTGTGGCGCTGGTACCGCTGGCGGACAAGCTGCGTGATTACCCCGGCACGGTGGCGTTGCGCCGTCGGCATGGCCCCCCCTTGAGTGACCGGCAGCAGCAACTGCTGGCGCGGATGGTGAAGCGCCTGCTTCATCGTCCCTACAAGAACTACGTGCTGTGCAACGCCCTGGACGTGCTGACAGGCTTTACCCGCAAGCCGGATCAGCGTGGCTGGTTCTGTTCGGAGCTGGTCGCCGAACTGTACCGCCGGCTAGGGTGGCTGCCCCGGCAGACCCGCGCCAGCAGCCTGGTGCCGGGCCATTTCGGCTCGCGCCACATGCGTTTGCAACACGGCAAGCTGGGCGCGGTGGAATTTCTCAAGGCCGGGTCGCAGGCAATCGCTATCCACGCCCGTGTCAGTGCTACAACCAGCGCCGTACCCGTTGCCGATACGCCTGCCATTGTTCCCCGAACTGCTGGGCGTGAAACGCTTCTTCCGCCGCAATCACATGCTGCTGGATGACCCAGACAATCGGCACCAGCATGATCAGCATGCCCGCGCTGTGCTGGCTCAGGGCCATGGCCAGGTACAGGGCAGTGAAACCCAGGTAGATCGGGTTGCGGCTCAGCCGGAACACACCACCGGTAAGCAGCTGGCTGGCAGGGCGATGGGGGACCAGAGTGGTGCGCGCCAGGCGCAGCTGAAGGACCGCGGCCAACACCAGAGCGGTGCCGATTACGGCCAGGGCCAGTATCACCCAGCGGTCCCCGGGGAACGTGGGAGCGGGCAGGGTAAGGGCCTGATCAATGCCATAGCCCATCAGCAAGCCGCCCAGGTACAGGGCCGGCGGCGGCATCATCACGTGCGGGTGCTCAAGGGGCATGGCGATAACCTGTTTTCAGAAAAAGGAGAGAAACAACCAGTGGGAATTCTAAACGCTATGACAACCGTCTGCCTGCCCGTCGGCAAACTTTGCGAGGTTTTCTATTGATCATTTCGAAAAAGCTGGGTTATGGTATTTCCAACCCCCGCCATTGCGGGAGTGATCGCGATCAAAAGCTGTTACAGCTGCTGCAACTGAACCGCCAGAAGGCTTAAACCAACGGCGGCAGGCGCAGGCGTCACTCTCGCTTTCTCAGACCAAGAGCCAGATCTGACGCCCAAGCCAAATGCCGCCCACTGATGCAACCGCCACAGGGGATACGCATGGAAGAGCGCGCGGCCAGACTTCACACCCTCTCCATCAACCACGCAAGCGCCAACCAGAACGATTCAACCCTCGACCAAGAGCAACAAAAAACCTACGTCATTGATACCAACGTGTTAATCCACGATCCGAACTCGTTGCTCAACTTTGAGGAACATCGGGTGGTGATTCCCATGACGGTGCTGGAGGAGCTGGACAAGCTGAAGAGCGGTAACAAATCCCACACGGCGGCGGATTGTCGTGCAGCCATTCGCCAGATCGACCGGGTGCTGGGCAGCGCCACGCCAGCGCAGGTGGAAGCGGGCATCCCCATTCCCCGTGGTCCGGAGACAGTCACCCAGGGCACGCTGACGGTGCTGATGTCGAAAACCGGCGAGCTGAATGCCCCCCTGCCCAATGACCTCAACGACAACCGCATCATCAATGATGTGGTGGCCATGCAGGCCAGTCAGCCGGAGCGGCGTTTCATTCTGGTCACCAAGGACATCAACATGCGCCTCAAGGCGCGGGCCTGTGGCATCGAATCGGAGGATTATCACAACGATCAGCTGGTGACGGACATCAAGCAGCTAACCCGTGGCTATTTCGAGGTGCCCGGCTCCTTCTGGGATCAGGTGACCCAGGTGGAAACCGAGCAGGTGGGCGCCGATACCCTGCACCATCTATCCCACGGCTTGCTGGTCAGCGAGATTCTGGGTGAAGAAGTCTATCCCAACCAGTACATCATCGATGAGCAGGGGTTCGTCGGGCGTGTGCTGGATGTGGACAACGGCGTGGTGACCCTACGCCATTACAAGGCGGACAGTCTGCTCGACCAGGAGGTCTGGGGCTTGCGGCCGAAGAACCTGCAGCAGGCCATGGCCCTGCAACTGTTAATGGATCCGGATGTGCATCTGGTGACGCTCACCGGGGCGGCCGGTTCCGGCAAGACCATTCTGGCGCTGGCCGCCGCGATCGAAATGACGGTGGAGCAGAAACGCTTCAACAAGATCATTGCCACCCGCTCCACGCCGCCGCTGGCAGAAGAGCATGGTTTCCTGCCGGGCACCGAAGAGGAAAAAATGGATCCCTGGCTGGGGGCCATCAACGACAACATAGAGGCGCTGCACCTGAACGATGAAAACCCTTCCGGCAGCATTCAGTATGTGAAGGAAAAGGCCAATATCCAGTTCAAGGCGATGAACTATATCCGCGGGCGCAGCTTCCAGAAATCCCTGATCCTGATCGACGAAAGCCAGAACCTGACCCCCCATCAGATGAAGGCGATCATCACCCGGGCCGGGGAAGGCTCCAAGGTGGTGTGCCTGGGCAACCTCGCCCAGATCGACACCCCGTACCTGTCACCCACCAGCTCCGGCCTCACCTACATGACCGAACGTTTCAAGCGCTTCGTCCATGGGGGTTCGGTTCAGCTGAACGGGGTGCCGAGGTCGTTGCTGGCGGAATATGCGGAGCAGTTTCTTTAATTGATAATTGAGAATGGATAATTGATAACGTCGGCCATGAATGATTGGCATGACCCCAACGTAAGAGGCCGCGCCCAGACTCTGGGCGCGGCCTCTGCTGTTTCAGTCAAGATTGCGCAGATCGCGCCGTTATCAATTCTCAACTATCCATTATCAATTATCTTTTTACACGCTTCCGACTGATAAAAATCATCCAGCACCCACTGAATAAACGGTTCCAGCACGCCCTGTTCAATGAGGACGGTAGCGCCGCGGGCCAGGGCGGGGGCGGTGATTTCACGAACCTGCTCTTCGCTGATCTTCATGCCTTCCAGCAGGGTTTGCAGGGGCATGTCGCTGAGGGATTGAACGGCGGCGTGGATGCCTACGCTGACCAGTTGGCGGGTGTAATCCAGACGGGCAGTTTCGTCACCGATGGCACAACTCTGGCTGACCACTTCATCAATGGTGCCGGCGGGTACCAGCTTCAGATAGTCGGCGGGCTTGAGAGGAGCCACGCGCTGATAGCCGTCCCGGGCCAGTTGCTCTATGCGCTCGTTGGTCAGTTGCTTGTTCAGCCACTGCTCGCCGGTTTTCAGCGTGACGCGGATATTCTTTCGCAGATAGTCGCGGATGGATTCTTCCATGCCGCCCATTGCCTTGCCGACCATGCTCTTGCGGCCCATTTTCATCACACTGCTGACGCCGGGAAGTTTGGCCAGGGCGTTCTCTTCCAACAGAAAGTTCTTGATGCCGGTGTAGAGCATTTCGCTGACCATTTCGCTGACCAGCGGATGGTTCATGGCGGCGTGGACGGCTTTCTCGCGCAGGGTCTGCAGCTTCAGTACCTGCTCCAGAATCGCTTCGAAATGGTCTTCGCTGAGTAGTTCGCCCACGGTGGCAGGGTCTTTTTCGGCGGCTTCCCAGACCGCCTTGCTGACGTCGCTGACGACACCCTGCAGGCCCTGGGCGCTGAGCGCTTGTTGCAGCCATTGATCCACTACGGTGGTCAGGGAGTCACTGTCTACCAGTTTGCCCAGCGGTACCGCGCCCAGGCTGCCGCTGGCCTGGGCCATCAGGGCCTGCCAGTGTTCCTCGTTTTGCAGTTGTGCACAAAGGTGTGCCTGGTGCGCATCGCGCAGGGCGGAGATCAGTTGAGCGGATGACATGGTAGTAAAACCTCTTTTTATTGATTCAGAGCAATACCCTCAATCGGCGATGGCCGTTTAATAGTTCCGGTGCGGTGGCCTTGCGAGGGTTTCTGGTCGCTGACTCTATCTTGCTGGAAGAAAGGGGAACTGTATGCAACTGCGAGGACAAGGAAAAGCGGCGCTGCTGCTAACCGGGATGTTGATGGCCGGGCCTGCCATGGCCCATAAGGCGGGGGACGTGATTGTGCGTCTGGGGGGAATCAAGGTTGAGCCGGATGCCAGCAGTGAAACCTTTAACCCGGCCTTGCCGGCAGTGGGTGGCCTTGGCGTCGACGTGGATGACGACACCCAGGTGGGCCTGACGCTGGCCTATATGGTAACCGACTCCATTGGTGTCGAACTGGTGGGAGCGACTCCCTTTACCCACGACATCCTCCTGGAAACCGGAGGTGGTGATGTTGCCATTGGGGAAACCAGCCACCTGCCACCGACGCTGCTGGCACAATACTATGCGCCACAGATCGGACCTATGCGGGCTTATGTTGGCGCGGGTTTGAATTACACGCTGTTTTTTGACGACAGCATCGATGATTCTGTGGTGAGCCCGCTATTGGGCGGTGCCGATGCTGATGTGAAGCTGAGTAACTCCATGGGCTTCGCCTGGGAAGTGGGGGCTGACTTTGCTCTCGACGAAAACTGGCTGTTCAACGTCAGCGTCTGGAACATCGATATTGATACCGAAGCGCGGCTGTATGTGAATAATGCCCGCGTGGACAAGATCGATGTGGAAATCGATCCCTGGGTCTACATGGTGGGGTTGGGCTACCGGTTCTGAAGGCCGCTGGGCACTTCATGCACAGGCTGCGCCCTGCAGACGTAACAGTGGCGGAGGTGAGTGTGCGCCCGGAGGAATGAGCGCACGGAATCATCTCCGTCCTGTTTTTGGGAAACTTTGTTGTTTGGCGTGTTGCCTTCGCGTGGTTACGCCATCTCTTCCAGCAGTTCGGGGAAGCGCTGGCGCAGGACTTCATAGCCTCCGTCCAGGCTGACCACATCACTGAACCCCTGCTCGGCAAGCCAATCGGCGGTGCCCTGGCTGCTGTTGCCGTGGTAGCAGTAGATCACCAGCGGTTTTTCCGGGGCGGTATCGGCCAGAAACGGTTCCACGTTGGCCTGGGTCAGATGGACGGCGCCGCGCAAATGGCCAGCAGCAAAGCTGGCCGGGTCGCGGATGTCCACGAACAGGGCATCGCCCTGTTCGAAGCGGGTTTTGCCCTCATCCGGGCTGATGCGTGTTGCCATTCTTTGAGTCCTTCTCGGCGAGCAGATCCGACGGTGGGTACTCGCACTCCAGTTTCATGCCGATGGCGTTTTCCAGTTCCGGCAGCAGGAAGGCGTCGTCTTCACAGGCGAAGCTGATGGACATGCCGCTGGCACCGGCCCGCCCGGTGCGGCCGATACGGTGAACATAGTCTTCCGGGTCTTCCGGCAGATTGTAATTGACCACATGGGACACGCCGTCGATATGGATGCCGCGGCCGGCCACATCGGTGGCGATCAGCACCTGCAGATCACCGGCGCGGAAGCGTTCCAGGGTCTTCATGCGCTGGGTCTGGGGCACGTCACCGGAGATCAGAGATACCTTCAGGCCTTTCTTTTGCAGCCGGTCGCTGACCCGGCGGGTAATATCCCGGCGGTTGGCGAACACGATCACCTTGTCCATGTTCATGCCGGTGATCAAGTTGTACAGCAGAGTGAACTTGTCGTCGGCGTTGGTGATGTAGACCTTCTGTTCCACGGTGTCGGTGGTTACCTGGGTGGGCTCGATTTCCACTACTTCCGCGGCTTCTGTCCAGCGGCTGGCCAGGTTCATCACATCGTCACTGAAAGTGGCGGAGAACAGCTGGGTCTGGCGGTATTGGGGCTTCGGGGTCATGCCGACGATGCGTTTCACATCGGGAATAAAGCCCATGTCCAGCATGCGATCCGCTTCATCCAGTACCAGGAATTCCACCCGGTCCAGCCACAGGTCGCGGCGTTTGGCGAAATCCAGCAGGCGACCGGGGGTGGCCACCAGGATGTCGATCAATTCGTTCTGCAGACGTTCCTGCTGGCGGTTGAAGTTCATCCCGCCGACCACGCTCATGACCTGCAGATCGGTGTACTTGGCCAGGGCTCTGGCGTCCTTCTCGATCTGCATGGCCAGTTCCCGGGTGGGGGCCACAATCAGGGCGCGGGGCTCGCCAGCGTAGCGTTTAACCTGAATGGGGTGGCGCAGCAGGTCGTTGATCACGGTGATCAGGAAGGCCGCGGTCTTGCCGGTACCGGTCTGGGCCCGGCCGATGGCGTCGGCGCCGGCCAGGGTGTGCTCCAGCACTTCCGCCTGGATGGGGGTGCAGTACTGGAAGCCCTGCTCGGCGATGCCACGCATCAGGCTCAGGTCCAGATCGAAATCATGGAAGCGGGTTTCGCCGTCTTTTTCCGGCACCGGGAACTGATCCAGGGTCCAGGTGCTTGTGTTGTCTTTTTGCATGTATTCGCTCAGTCTGAATGCAAGTGTTGGTGCCACCGTGTCGGGCACCCGTTCCTGCTGAAAACGGGGTATTGTAGAAAAATTAACCAGCGCTGTCAGAGGATGTTTCCTATGGGCTTGCTTCGCGGCGTTATTGTAGTGTTTTGGGTGGCGGTAGGGTTAGCCATTTTCCTGGATCTGCCGTCCCCGTTTGATCGATTGCTGTTGGGCGCCGGGCTGGTGGTGGCGGTGCTGCATCTCCTGGAGTGCATCGGCTTCATGGTGTGGATCCGCCGACGCGGCCTGTTTCACTGGCGCGATGCCCTGATGATCATGATCTTCGGGGTGGCCTATCTCAAGCCCAGAATGCGTACCATTCGGCGTACGGTGTAGCTAGCTAGTCCCGGCCTAGTCCCGGCCGAATACCAGCAACCGGTTGTTGGCGGGCATCTCGTGGTCGGCCAGCAGCTGTCGGTGCTGGCGGGCGAACTGTTCCACCACCCATTCATGGTCGCGAATGCCGCGATTGTCGTCCATTTCCTTCAACCATTGATCAAATTGACGGTTGGAGTCACTGGTGTACTGGCCGTCGTAGTTGAAGGGACCATAGACCAGGAATTTGCCCTGACCCGTCAGTTGCCGGCAGCCCTCCCGGATACAGGTTTCCACCAGTGGCGCCGCCATGATGTGGAAGGTGTTGGCGGTAAACAGGTAATCAAAAGGGCCGGCGGGCCACTGAGCGGCCACATCCAGTTCCACCGGCGGTAGAGCCTGGCTGCCCGGGTCACTCAGCCATTGCCGTATATGGGGCAGGTTGGCGGCCACATCGGAGGGCTGCCAGTGCAGATGGGGAAGGCGCCCCGACAGCCAGGCCGCATGCTGGCCGGTGCCGGCACCGATCTCCAGCAAGGCGCCCGGGACCTGACAATGCTGTTGCAGCACGGAAAGGATCGGGGCCTTGTTGTTTTCAGCGGCTTGCGAGTAGGGGCGCTTGGTCATTACTTCTTGTTCATGAACTTCTGGCCCATCACCATCAGGCGCTGGTAGCTGGTGGGCATCAGGCGCTGCATGGTATCGATGGCCAAGGCGTCAGAGCCGATCAGGACCCGACGCTTGTTCTGGCGAACACCCTTGAGGATGGTGCTGGCGGCTTCTTCCGGCGTAGTACGGAACATCTTCTCGAAATCCGCCTTGGATTGTTCCGGATCGGACCCGGTGATGGCAGCCACGTCATCGCTGATACGGGCGGCCTTGGCGATGTTGGTCTTGATGCCACCCGGATGAATGGAAGTGGCAGACACACCACATTGCTCCATTTCCAGCTCCAGGCGCAGGGATTCGGTGAAACCGCGCACGGCAAATTTTGCCGCGTTATAGGCGGACTGGGTGGGAATGCCGATCAGACCAAACACAGAAGACACGTTGATGATGTGGCCTTCGCCGGCTTCCTTCAGATAGGGCAGGAATGCCTTGGTGCCGTAAACCACGCCCCAGAAGTTGATGTTCATCAACCACTCGAAATCGTCGTAGTTCATTTTTTCTACGGTGGCGCCCAGTGCCACGCCAGCGTTGTTGAAGATCATGTTGGCGTAACCGAAGTGGTTGACCACATCGTCGGCAAAATCATAAAACGCCTGGCGGTCGGCCACATCCAGTTTGCGGGTCATCAGCCGGTCTTCACCCAGCCCCAGCAGGTCGGCGGTTTCCTTCAGGCCGGCTTCGTTGATATCGGACAGGGCCAGCTTGGCACCTGCGGACGCCAGTTCCTGAGCCAGAGCACGGCCAATGCCGGAACCGGCACCGGTGATAACGGCAACTTTGTCTTTAAAATTCTTCATGATGACTCCTGTATCCGCTTAATTCAGTTGCAAGTTGAAAGTTGAAAGTTTCAAGGCGCGGGCGGGCTTGTTGGCGACTGAGATGCCATGCCCGCACACAAACGTTGTAGCGGCGTAGGGCAGCGGTTTTCGTTGGTACGGCCGGCCCCTGCGCTCTTCAACCTTGAACTTTCAACTTGCAACTCGATTCGGCGACCGAGTGTAGACACTTTGTCACTGCAGAATGGGCCAATCTTGTCAGACAAGGAAGGGCTGGCGTGGCGATGGCGCCGCCCGGAGGTGGCGCTGAGGATAACCGGATCAGAGACTGAGTTGCGGGCAGGCCTCGCCAAGTGGGGCGGCAATAGCTGTTTGGCTCTGGTGGATTAACTGAACCAGTTCCGCCTCGCTGGAGCCCATCGGGACAATGGCAGGGTGCAGGGTAATCTGCGCATGCTGGCCGGGGCGTAGCCGTGCGGTTCCCGGCGGCAATATTTCGAAGGTACCGGTCAGGGTGACGGGAAGCACCGGCAGTTGCAGCTCCTGGGCCATCTTGAAGGCGCCTTTCTTGAAGGGCTTGATCTGCCCGGTACGGCTGCGGGTGCCTTCCGGAAAAAACAATACGCTGGCACCGTTGGCCAGGCGGGTACGGGCCTGGTTGAGGCTGGCAATGGCTGCCTGGGTGTCGGAGCGGTTGATGAAGATATGACCGAGCTTTTCGCAGCAGATACCGATTACCGGCATCCGCCGCAGTTCGTGTTTCATCACCCAGCGGAAATCCACCTCGAGATAACCATACAGCACAAAAATATCGAACTGGCTGAGATGGTTGGCGACGATGACATAGCTCTGACCCGACTGCAGGTGTTCGCTGCCATGCACATCCACACGCACGTTGCTGTAAAAGAGACATAGCCTGGCCCAGGGAACAGCAGTCAGGCGGGCCACCCGATCGGGGTGCAGGAAGGGCACCAGCAACAGACACAGTGCCCCGAATAGCAGGGTGGTGGCTGTCATCAGCGGAACAACGACAAGCCAGCTATAGAGGAAGGAAAACAGCCGCATGAGGGGGCCCTCCGTAACCTGTTCAGGTGTTTTCCTTATGGTAATGGAGAGCTGGCCGAAAATGACAGACTGATAATCACTTTGTTACGTTTTGGTTATTTGCGGCTGCCCACAACCGCCGCCGGGCGACCCGGCCCGTAGAGGTCCAGGTAATCGTAGTAATGATTCTGGTACTCGGGCTTGCTGACGATGCGGCGTAAACGCTCCAGGGTGAAATAGGGGGCGTCTCGTAGCAGGATGTTGGCGATCCAGGCGGGAATGTAGCCGCCGGGGTCGAGAATCAGCTCGTAGGTCATTTCCACTTTCTTGCCGCCTAAGCGACGAAAGCCAAGCTTGCCGGTCATTTCCGGGAAGCGGATATACTCATTATTGGGGGGCAGAGCATCGGGGCGATTGATCAGATCCACCATCACCGATTCTTCGTCTTCAGTCATGGTCTGGGTGACCTTGGCCCGCAAAACGGCTTCACGATCTGCCAGTGGCCAGGGCAGCTGGGTGGTAAAGCGCAGGGAGCGATCCAGCGGATTGATCCGGTTGAACTCTTCCGCGCTGTCAACAAAATGCAGCCATTTCGGATAAGAGGGGTAATCATTGAGCAGGGCGACCAGGGAGTATTCATCCGCCAGCGTAAAGTGGGTCACCCCGCGGAAGGTCTTCAGCCGGGATTCATCCCGATGCTTCATGTAGACCTGGATATCATTACGGTCGCTGACCAGTTTCCAGTCCTCGAGCTCGTTGCTGTCGGCAGCTCGGGCAAAGATGGCAACAAAGAGAGCCAGAAAGAGAACACTGAGTCTGTCCATAAAAAAAGGGAAATCCTTGCATGCCTGTTATTGGAATAAGGTGCGGCGGCATTATGCCATTATTGAGATGCCGCTGAACATATTTTGACCGTTGCAGTATATTTCTGCTGCATGCTTCGGATAATCGGTTGTCATTCGGCGTTTCGATGGCAGGCAATTTTATGCGGGTTTGCTAGACTTGCCTGCCGAAGGTCGGCGCACCTGATTCGCAGACACAATAAAAAGGTTTTTGGTCAGCTATCTATGCTTAAACGTGCATTTCATCTATTTGTTGGGGCTGCGTTGGTGGCGGGATATTTTGCCGCTTCACCGTCCCATCTCTGGCAGCCCGCCCCAACCATGGTGGTGGAACCACAGGGCAAGGTGCCGGACAACTCTCAATGGCGCAGCGCCTTTGTGTCCGATGGCGACACCCCGTTGGTCCATGCTGCTTCCATGGTGGAGTTGCCGGATGGCACCCTTCGCGCCTTCTGGTTCGCTGGCAGCCGTGAAGGTGCGGCGGATGTGGCCATCCATTCTTCGGTGTTCGATCCGCAGTCGGGTTCCTGGTCCAATGAAGAGCCAGTGATCACCCGGGAGCAGATTGGCCAGGGGTGGGGGCGGCATGTACGCAAGCTGGGCAATGTGGTGCCGGCTCTTGATGAAGATGGTCGCATGCGCCTGTTCGTGGTGGCGGTCAGTTTTGGCGGCTGGGCAGCAAGTCGACTTGTGGTGATGGAATCCTTTGATCAGGGAAAGAACTGGCGCTTCGATCAAGCACTGGTCACCACCCCCTTCCTCAATATCAGCACCCTGGTGAAAACGGCACCCATTCGTTACAGCGACGGCACCATCGGTCTGCCGGTCTATCACGAAATGATTGGCAAGTTCGGCGAAATTCTGCGGCTGGACAAAGACAGCCAGATTCTCGGCAAGGCCCGTATCGGCCATGGTCGCAAGGCCATCCAGCCGCTGGTGCTGGTGGATAGCCCAACCCATGCGGTTGCTTTCCTGCGTAATGAGCATGAACCCAACAACGGCTTTCTCTATCAGTCAGAAAGCCACGACGGTGGCTGGCAATGGGAAGCACTGGAATATTCTTCTCTGGAAAACCCCAGTGCTGCGTTGAGCGGTCTGGCCATGGATGAAGGGCACTGGCTGGTGGCGGCAAACTGCAATCGCCTTGAGCGGGATGATCTGTGCATACGGGAAACCCGTGATGGTGGCAGCAGCTGGCAGGAACGCTGGACTTTCCATGACCGGGAGCGCTGGCGTGGTGAGGAAATGACCGAGCAGCAATTCAGTGCGTTGATTGAGCCGGAGCTGAACAGTGATGTCCTGCCGGATGAAGAAGAGCAGCTGTTGGATCGAGCCCGCCACAACAAGTGTGACGGTCGGCTCGGCTGTGAATTCCAGTACGACTACCCCTACATGATTCGTTCCCGCAATGGTGATCTGCACATGGTGTACACCTGGAACAAAACCGCGATTCGCCACGTCTGGCTGAAAGCGGATTCTGCCAGCAAGAACATCGGCAAGGAGCAGAATAATGACGCTTGATATTCTGGTCTGTGCTCTGGTGCTGGTGGCAGTACAGTTGCGTATCAGCGCGTCGCTGTTATCCGTGCGCGGGCGGATCATTTTGTCCGTGGTGGTGTTCGTCTGGGCGGTGTTGCCGTTTCCGTGGGGGCTGGCACCGTGGGTGATCAGCTATCTGGCAGGCTTCAGTATCACGTCCGGTCTGTTGGCAATCCTGGCGATCCAGCATCGCATTGCCGGCCATTACTGGCTCCCCCTGAAACAGCTAAGGGGCGCCTGCCTGATGCTGGTATTGATGGCGTTGTGGTTCTACCCGATGAGCATGGGGTCCAGTTATGCCGATCCCTATGCCCTGGGCTTCGGCAATTTCGGTTTCAGTACCGCGCTGTTGCTGCTGGGATTGCTGGCCTGGGTGCTGCGTGCCTATGCCACCTGTCTGGTTCTGGTGGCAGCGGAGTTGGCATTTGGTGCCGATCTGCTGGTCAGCGACAACCTGTGGGATTACCTGATCGATCCCTGGCTGGTGCTTTGGGCGGCCGGGTGGCTGATCCGTGATCGTCTGCTGCAGGCGCGGGCCATGCCCGCTCCACAACAGCCATCAGCGTTAGGCAATCAGTCGCGGGAATCTGCCGACAACGCTCTGGCGGCGCGATCATCCAAAAGCTGAAAGGCGGATTTACCACAGAGGGCACAGAGATCACCGAGGGAAAGACAAGCTTTTCTCTGTGTGCTCTGTGGCCCTCTGTGGTGAAAAGGCTTTTGATCCTGGGCGTTTTGGCCGTGATTTTAACGCGTTGGCAGTTTTTCTGTGTCGCCGGATTGTCCGCCTAGAGCACTCGCCGCCAGATAGCCCACCACAAACATCAACAGGTTGCCGATCAGGCCGGTGTAGTAGAGGTCAAAGGGGGCGCTAAGCGCTTCTGGCAACATCCCCTTGTTGGTGAGAATCGTCCAGCCGGTAAATACCAGGGTGCAGGCAATCCCGCACCAGGCTGCCCTGGCATCCCCTCGATCGCTGAAAAAACCCAGCAGATACAGTCCCAGCATGCCGCCACCGAGCAATGACACCAGGATGGTGGAGGTGTCCTGCAGGGTTTTGGTGTCCGCCTGATTCAGCCACAGGGCCCCGGCAATCATCAGGCCGGTGACGGCCACAGCGATGCCCCAGGCCACTTTCAGGTAATGGCGGTCATCCTGGCCGGGGTTGAAATGGCGTCGGTAAAGATCTACCACGCTCACCGTGGTTACCGAGTTGATGCTGGAATCCAGCGAGCTCATGGCTGCCGCCAACGCCGCCGCGATCACCAGGCCGGCAACGCCTGCGGGCAGGTAATTGGTGATGAAGTAGGGCATCAGGGTTTCGGCGCGAGCCTCGCCGCTGAGTATGGCGCCGGCCTGCACATCCGGGTAGACCTGAAAGAAGACCCACAGGGCGGTGCCGAGAAACATGTAGAAGGCCCAGATCGGCAGGGCGGTGAACAGGTACACCCACAGCCCCTTGCGGGCTTCGGCGGTGGATTGGGAGGCGCAGTAACGCTGCACCGTATTCTGGTTGCTGGAGTATTCGGTGAGCCAGTTGGTCAGGCCGATCAGCAACATCATGGTGGCAGTCTTCTCGCTCAGCGACAGCGACCAGGAGGTCTCGCCGGGGGCGCCGTCTTCCCAGGGAGCCAGGGCAAATTTGCCGGCCTTGCCGGCCTGATCAACAATTTGCCCCAGTCCGCCGGGCAGAGCATCCAGGATCACCCACAGGCAAAGCAACCCGCCGAGCAGCAGCACCACGGTCTGCAGCACGTCGGTCCAGATCACCGCATCGATCCCGCCAATCACCGTGTACAACCCCACAAAGAGGCCGCCCAGCACAATGGCTGTGGCAGGGGACAGGTCGGTGACCTGCTGAATCAGCAGGGACAACAGCCACAGGATCATGGCCAGGCGCACCACCTGTGCCACCAGAAAGGCGACCGCGCCATAGACCCGGATCGAAGGCCCGTAGCGTTGTTCCAGAAATTCGTAGGCGCTGGTCATGTTGCCGCGCCGGAAATAGGGCAGGAAGACAAAGGCCGCCACCAGCATGGCCGGCAACAGGGCCAGGTTGGGCAGGTAGCGTAACCAGTCAGTCTTGAAGGCGTCGGCAGGGTAGGCCAGAAAAGTAATGGAGCTGATGGAAGTGCCCACCAGTGACAGCCCGATGACCCAGCCGCGAAAGCGACGGCCGCCAACGAAATATTCCTCGGTACTGGTATTGCGTCGGGAAAAGTAGATGCCGATGCCTAATACCACACACAGGTAGCCCGCCAGGACCACCCAGTCAGCCGTTGCCAATGTCATTATTATTTTCCACTACAGGCAGCATGCTGCACGCAACACACCGCGGCGTGCAGCATGTTGCGTGTGGCGTGATGCGTTACTGTTCGATGTAGACGTTATCGGCCTGTTCGCCGCGGTCGGACATGCGGGTATCAAAGCTGACCCGGGTGCCGGTGCGCAGGCTGCGACGACCCCCGTTCTGGACTGCCTTGAAGTGTACGAACAGTTCCTCGCCACTGTCGGTGAGGATGAAGCCGAAACCCTTGTTGGGGTTGAACCACTTCACTTCGCCGCGCTGCTGACCGTTGCCGCCCAAGGGCAGTTTGGCCGGTATCAGTTTGCCCAATGGCAACAGTGGCAGCAGGTAGACCAGCACCGGCAGCCACAGCCACCACTGATCCGCGAACACCACGCTGCCATGGCTGGCCACCAGGCCGGCCAGGTAGAAAAACACCGCCACATGCAGAGGCAGGCGCTGACCACCGCCAAGCAGGCAGACCAGGTTGACCACGGCCGCCAGCAACAGGCCCAGGCCGGTTTGCTGACTGTGAATGTTGGAAATTTTCACCACGGCGAGATTCTCGTGGAGGGTGACCAGTGCCATTTCCGGAGCGAACAGCAGCCAGGCGCCGGGAATGGCCAGTAACAGGGCTGCAACGACATAAAAAACGGTCAGGGGTTTGGAGACATTCATGAAATTGACGTTACCTTGTTGAGCAATGAGTGATAAAAGTAGCCGCTTCTGGCCATTACGCCGCTGCTTCGCGGAGAATATGCGGTCACAATGGATGGCGCTGGCCTGAAACAGTCTCTGTAAACCGCCGGAAAACGAGGCGGTATTGCACGGCGGCACTGTTTGCGACGAGATCCCAGCCGTCGGCACAGGTTATTGAACCGTACAATCCGCGCATTGTACCCAAGCCAGCGGCGAAACTCATGCCTAGCAGCCTGCAAGAGCCCAACTGGAGTGACAGTGTCTGTTTATCCGTTCCTGAGCGACGCCTTTTTCGATGCCCTGCAGGGCTGTGGCGCGGTTAACCCGAAAACCGGCTGGCAGCCTTGCCACCTGGAGGCCGATGGCGGCTGGATGCCTCTTTATGCGCGCAGCCATTCCCGGGGCGAGTATGTGTTCGATTACAGCTGGGCGGACGCCTATCAGCGCCATGGCCTGGATTACTACCCGAAACTGGTTACCTCGATCCCCTTTACGCCGGTCACCGGCCCCCGCTGGCAGGGTGACATTTCTGCAGATTCGCTCTGGGGTGGGGTGCAGGAGACGCTGTGTGAGCAGCAGGCCAGTGGCTGGCATCTGCTGTTTCCGGATAAGGCCTGCCGGGAACAGTTACAGGAACTGCCGCTGGTATCGCGGCAGGCCTGCCATTTTCGCTGGGTTAACCGGGATTATCGGGATTTCGATGATTTTCTGGGCCAGTTTCAGTCCCGCAAGCGCAAGAACCTGCGCAAGGAGCGGCGGCGCGTTCAGGAACAGGGGCTGACCATTACCCGCCATCAGGGAGGGCAGATCAGTGCCAACGACTGGGCGTTCTTCTACCAATGCTACGCCAGCACCTACCTGAAACGGGGTCAGCTGCCCTATTTAAACGAAGCCTTCTTTTCTACCGTCGGTGAGCGGTTGGCCGATCAGCTGATGCTGGTACTGGCCCGGGACAGAGACCGGCCGGTGGCCGCCGCCTTGTATTTTTTTGATGCGGACTGTCTTTACGGGCGCTACTGGGGTTGCCTGGAGGAGCGGGACGGACTGCATTTCGAGCTGTGCTATTACCAGGGCATTGAGTTTGCCATCGAGCGACAGCTGGCGGCGTTTGATCCGGGGGTGCAAGGGGAGCACAAGATCCTGCGCGGCTTCGAGCCGGTCATTACCTGGTCCATGCACCACCTGCGGGAGCCGGCTTTTCATAACGCCATCGCAGATTTCTGCCGGGAAGAAGCGGTGCACGTGCAACGTTACCGGGAAGAGGCGCGCAGCTTGCTGCCGTTCAGGAAAGGGGGCGGAGACTAGCTACGAGCTACGCTCGTTGGATGGGGAAAGGGTGGAAAGTTCCTCAGACCTCGGCATGTCTATGAAGCCGCTGTAGGAGCGGCGCTCTCTGTGCCCTGCGGGTATGAGCCGCGAACCGCGCCTGCGCGGAAATCCGCCCGCAGGGCGATCAGGCATTTCAGAGCTCGACAGGTTTCCGAAAGCAGCGGACAGACTTTGAACTTTACCCCCTCGCTGCACTCGGTTCGCACCTCAAGCGGTGCTCCTACATTAAATCTTCAAATCCTCACCAAGGCTCGAATTGCGCCGCCAGCGACGCTCCTACGGCAGCAAGCCGGATTCCGCTCTAGGGGCCCATCATTGGCGTCAGGCCGCCACTTGCTGCTCGCGCTGGTAGTACAGGGCCATGGTGACCAGGTCGCAGAGATCGGCGTTGGGGTGGTCCGGGGATTTGGGGCCCAGGCTGGCGGTGACATCTTCCAGGTCACAGCCCTCCGGGTCATTCAGGTCTGCCAGAAACTCCCAGGCATGGCCGTGATGATCCACCAGGGTGCCGGTATAAATTCCGTCGTCAAAACGGCAGACGCTGGAAAAGACCGTGCTGTTGATATTGAACCCCCGGGTTTTCACCCAGGCGGTCAGCGCAGGGTCCAGGCTGCCGTCCCTGAGTTGTGTGGTAGTGCTGGCGACGGCATCCCAGGCATTGCGGGTGCTGGCTTTGTTCGGTTCCATGGAGTTTTCCTCGGCCTTGCTCTTGGATCGTCCCTGAATATTCACGGCGTATCACACCGCCTGCGACCGGTGGCAGGATTATGGCGATGACTGCATTTTGCCTGCAATCTCAGGCAAACACAGAGGTGATTTGCTGCAAAGAGTGTAGGAAATATCGCACAAATGAACATTATTCATTTTTTTGAAGTGCGTATTTATCGATTTTGATTGCCCGCAAAAAGCGGCGGTAGCGGACACTCCATCAAGGCTGCCATGGCTCGCAGCATCTCGGCTTCGCTCACCTGCACCTTGCCATCCGTTAGCACCAGGTCCGCCAACCCGTCGATCACCGGGCCTTTGAGCAGGGGAGACAGGTCGGCAAGTCGATCCAGCGCTTGTCCCAGTCGCTGACTGCTGCATTGGGACAGTGGTAGCAAGGTGCGGGCCTCGGGCAGCAGCCCATGGCTGGCTTGCCGGAACAAGGCCCGGGCCTGCTCGTCGCGGGCGCCGCTGGCCCAAGTCATTACCGAGAACGCCAGTTGCAGCTCGCCTGTCACCGCGCGGTAGCGGTGGAAACGGGTATGGCGATTGCGCCTGGCGTGGTCGTCGAGCTGTTGCCGGGCCAGGGCCACCAGTGCCCACTCGAACAGGGTGGTGCGCTGGTCTGCCCGGGTCAGGGTAGCCAGTCGCTCCAGAATCTCCCTGCGCTGGGCCGAGGGTTGTCCTTTAAGAGTAGGTAATGCCAGGTCGATGATGGGCAGACGCAGGCGGCTACCCAGTTCGGACAGCTGCTGGCTCAACGGCTGTAAAGCGGACAGGTGTTCGCTCATGCCGGCGCTTTTGAGCAGGCTTTGCCGATCGCTGTCCGAGCTGCTGATGATCAGGGCATACAAGGCCAGTTCTGCTTGAACGGGGTTGTGGAGTTTCTTGTGCAGATCTGCGGGAATGGCTTCCAGCAGCGAACGGGCATAGCCCACATCGGCCTCACTGACTGTGCCTACCCGGCTTGAAGTTGCCGGACCGGATCTTTCTGAGACGCTGCTGCTGGCATCACTGCCGCCACTGAACGCAGCAACACCTTCCGGTACCGACGCCGAGGGAGAGACATCTGGCTGACCGGCACTGCGCGCCCGAGTGCGTGCCCGGGCCACCCAGTCACTGCCCAGGGCCCCGAGACGTTCGTCCAGCGGTGGGTGAGTCGCCAGCAGGTTGCGAAAGCGAAAACCCAGGGTTTCCCCGAAGCACATATGGCTCATGTCCTCGGCGTGCACGGAATCCAGGTGGGAGCCATTGCCGTTACGAATCTTGATCAGCGCACCGGCCAGGCCAGCCGGATTGCGGGTGAACTGGACCGCCGAGGCGTCGGCCAGCAACTCACGCTGTCGGGAAATGGCGGCCTTGATCAGCCGCCCGAAGAACAACCCCAGATACCCCACCACGACCAGTGCCAGGGCGACCAGCACCAGGCTGTTACCCTTGCGATTGGAGGAGCTGCGCCGGGAAGAGCCGCGCAGCATGAATTCGCCGATCTTGCCCAGGGCCAGAATCCCCGCCAGCACGGCAATCAGGCGCAAGTTCAGGCGCATATCGGCATTGAATATATGGCTGAATTCGTGGGCGATGACGCCCTGCAGTTCGTCCCGGTCGAGTTTCTTCAAGGTGCCGTGGGTGACCACCAGCACGGTTTCGGAAGGGCGAAAGCCGGCTACAAAGGCGTTAATCGCCTCTTCCTTGTCCAGTACATAGAGTTGTGGGGCGGGGATGCCGGAGGCAATGCTCATTTCCTCCACCACATTGATCAGTTTCTTTTCGTCGCTGTGGCGGGTGTCCGGGTCAATCGGGCGAGCGCCGAGCATGGCGGCCAGTCCCTTGCCGCCGCGGCGTAATTTCCAGGTCTTGAACAGGCAGCCGCACACCATCACCAGCAGGGTGAACAGGCTGATGCCCAGCGTCATGGGATGTGTGAGCCACTGGCTGGGAGGAAGCTGCACGTCCATCCAGGCAAATGCCAGCAGCAGTGCCAGATTCACACAGACCAGAATGGCAACAACGGCCAGGAAAAAATACAGGACCAGCAGCCCGGTCTTGCGGCGGGCTCGCTCCTGATGTTGAAAGAAATCCATGGTCGCCGACTCAGAAGCTGACTTTCACTGCCTTGCGGGCTTCCTCAGTTTCTATCTTCAGAAGCTGGGCTTCCTTGAAGCTGCCAAACAGGCCGCCGATGAAATTCTGCGGGAACTGTTCGCGGTAGGTGTTGTAGTTCATTACCGCATCATTGAATGCCTGACGGGCAAAGCCGATGCGATTTTCTGTGCTGCTCAGCTCTTCCATCAACTGGGCCATGGTGTCGTTGGCTTTCAGGTCCGGGTAGTTTTCGCTGAGCGCGAAGAAGTTGGCCAGGGAGCCGGACAGCAGGGATTCGGCCTTGCCCAGGTTGCTTACCGCGCCACCATCGTCGGGATGTTCGGCTGCCGCTTTCTTGGCGCTCACCGCCTGGTTACGGGCCTCGATCACCTGGGTCAGGGTGTCTTTCTCGTGGCTCATGTAAGCCTTGGCGGTTTCCACCAGATTGGGGATCAGATCGTGACGGCGCTGCAGCTGCACATCAATCTGCGCAAAGCCGTTTTTGAAACGGTTCTTCAGGGCAATCAGGCGGTTGTAGGTGGCAATGATGTAGATGATAACGGCGACGATAACGCCGATAAAAATAAGAGTCCCCATGACGATAGCCTTCCCCGTGCAGTTTTATTGTGGCTATAAACTACTGCAAAAGTGTTAATGGGGAAAGGCGGTGCTACCAGGCGCCTGTAGGAGCACCTCTTGAGGTGCGAATCTGAGCCCTGGCGAAGGAGTAGCGGTGATCCGTGCTTCAATGCTTTATCAATAAAATGCTTTTGGCGCTAACCTCTAACGCATCCCTCGCTATCGCTCGGTTCGCGCCACAAGCGGCGCTCCTACAGCGGCGTTGTTGCGGGGCGATTCAGTATTTGATGCCCCACTTGCGATACAGAAACCCCATGATCCAGGCCGGGCCGATCATCAGGTACTGAATGTCCTCGAAGAAGGAGGGTTTCTTGCCTTCGACCTTGTGTCCCCAGAACTGGCCGATCCAGGCCACCACAAACAGAACCAGGGATACCCAGAAGACGCTGGCGCCACTAGCGGCTATCAGGGACAGGACGAACAGGCAGGCCAGACTGAAAACCAGCATGCCCAGAGCAATAGGACGGGAAAGCCGAGCATAGTAGAGGGTGACGCCAACCAGGGTTAGAAAGGCCCAGAAGCCGGCAAAGAAGGGGGCGGGGATGGCCCACAGGAAACCCACGATGCTGAAGAAGATGACCGGTACACAGGCAAAGTGGACTTTCTTGTTGGTGGGGTTCTGGTGGCTTTCGCCGTAGGCGTCCAGCCACTCATCCATGCTGCGCGTTGTCATGATGTCCTCCCGGGTTGTGGTTATACAGCCAGTATAACGCCAACAGGTGGGCGGGATGCGAGGGGCAATTGATAATTGAGGATGGAGAATTGATAACGCGCAGACTGGTTTTTTCGGGTCTGCAATGAAAGAGGCCGCGCCCAAAGTTTGGGCGCGGCCTCTTCGCTTAAAGGTCCTGGATACGCTGCTCGCGCAGTTATCAATTCTCCATTCTCACTTATCAATTGGTCTTTTTACGCCCCCAGCCACCCGGCCACGGTTTGTGGTGTCACCGAAAGATAATGATCGACCAGCAGCGCGGTAAACAGCGCAAACAGGTAGGTAATGGAATAGCCGAAGGTTTTCATCGGCAGCTTGGGGTCTGTGGAAAACCGCAGGCGCACGGCATGGTAAAGAAACACCAGCCCCAGAATCAGGGCGCTGAGCAGGTAGATCAGGTCGCTCATGCCGGTCAGATAGGGTAGCAGGGTGCAGATAAACAGCAGGATGGTGTAGTAGAGCACCGACTCCCGGGTGAACGGGATGCCGTGGGTCACCGGCAGCATGGGGATATCCGCCTTGGCGTATTCATCGCGACGGTGAATGGCCAGGGCCCAGAAGTGCGGCGGCGTCCAGACGAAGATGATCAGCACCAGCAGCCAGGCGTAGGGATGCACCTCGCCGGTGACAGCGACCCAGCCCAGCAACGGCGGGATGGCGCCGGCGATACCGCCAATCACGATGTTCTGCGGCGTGGCGCGTTTCAGATACAGCGTATAAATGAAGGCATAGCCGACAAAGCCGAACAGGGTCAGCCAGGCGGTGATCGGGTTGACCAGAAAATACAGCATGACCATGGATGCCGCCGCCAGCAGTACGGCGAAGGCAATGGCCGCTTTCGGGCTCAGCTTGCCGGCCACCAGTGGGCGCTTCTCGGTGCGCTTCATTATCGCATCGATTTTCTGGTCCATGATCTGGTTGATGGCCGCAGACGACATCATCGCCAGGGTCAGCCCCAGAAAGGCCGGGATGAAGATGTGCATCGGCACCATGCCTGCCGGCTCGGTGGCCAGAAACATGCCTGCCACGGCGGTCACCATCAGCAGCATGACAACCCCGGGTTTGGTCAGGGCCAGATAGTCGCGCCAGGTGGTGGATTGGCTCATGGTCACGCTCCTTGCGCTTTGGACGATGTGGACGGAGACGGTTGGCTCTGGCCGCATTTCACGTTAATCGCGCGGATGAAGAGTACCAGACTGGCGAGCAGCAGTACGGCCACAAAGTTGTGGGCTACAGCCACATCCAGAGGCACGGCAAACATCACATTACTCAGCCCCAGAGCGATCTGCACCACCAGCAAGGCGAAGATTCCCAGTGCGAAATTGCGGAAGAATACACTGCGTGCGCGGATCAGAATCTTGGCTACCAGTGCCAGCACCAGCAAGGTCACCAGCAAAGCGCCAAAGCGATGCATCACGTGGATGGTGGTGCGGGCATCGTTATCCAGCACACCGAACTCGTAGTCCGGCTTGTCATGTTCGTGGCCCCAGAAAATAAAGGCCTCGTCGAAATCCAGGCGATCCTGCCAGCCTTCTTCGCACACCGGCAGGTCGGTACAGGCCACCGCCGCGTAGTTACTGGCGGTCCAGCCGCCCAGGGCGATCTGCAGGATCACCGCGACCAGGGTGATGGAGGCAATCGGCTTGAGCATGCGCACGTCGCAATCATTGAGAAAGCGGGGCCAGCGGTAGAGGCGGGCAGTCAGTAATACCAGCAGGGTAAACGTGGTGAAGCCGCCCAGCAGATGCAGCATGACGATGGTGGGCTGCAGACCCATGGTCACCGTCCATTTGCCGAGAATGCCCTGGAAGATCACCAGCACCACCAGAAACAGGGGTAGTTTGAGGGGCTGTTTTTCCTGCTTGCGGTTGATGAAGGAGAGAGCCGCGATGATCAGGATTACCAGGCCCAGGGTCGAGGCGAAATAGCGGTGCACCATTTCCGGCACGGTTTTGTGAGCTTCGCGCAGGCTGCCGGGCATGCTTTCGTTGGTGGTATTCACATGGTTGATGGCCTTGCGGACATCCAGGTGGCCATAGCAGCCGGGCCAGTCCGGACAGCCCAGGCCGGCATCGGAAAGGCGGGTCCAGGCGCCGAGGATAATCACTACGGCAACCATGAAAACGGCCAGCAATGACAGCCGGCGTAGCCAGATTTGTGAAGGAGTAAGCGCTTGCATAGATAGCGTTCCGTTAACCGATCAGAGACCCTTTCAGGGTGCGTTTGAGATCGACGCGGATGTTTTCCGCCTCTTCCAGGGTGGCATCCATGTTCTCGTGCGTGGGGTAACGCATGAAGATCTGGCCGTCCGGGCTGACCAGGAAAATATCGCCAATCGGTTCACCGGCGGTGGTTTCATACACCGGCGCCAGGGCGTCGTTCACGGTTTGTGGTTCGGCATGAATCGATACCATGCCTTTCACATTGTTGTTCAAGAAATCGTTGAGGTCGTCGCCCGCCGTAGCGGTATGCAGGATTACTCGCCGCACCCGGTCCACATCCGCGCCCAGCGTCTGGCGCACCTGGCGCATCTGGTAATACAGGCCGTTCTTGCAGCGGGTATCGCATTCGCTGCCAGCCACATACAGGATGGTCCAGAGGCCAGCCATGTCGTCGCCGGTGTAGGCGTCACCATCGTCATTGACCGCTTTCAGATTGGCCATGGCAATATGGGGAATCAGTAGCTGCCCCTTGTTTTCCCGCGGCAGTTCCCAGGGATCGATCAGAAAGCGGCCCGCCAGAAAGAACAGGACAAAAGGAGCAACGATCGCCGACAGGGTGGCAATGTTCTTGGTGCGTGGAGACATTAGGAGTGTTCCTCTCGCGTCTTTCGCCGGTTGCGCACGGCGGCGGCAACATATATCAGCAGGGCTGCCATTGCCAGCGCAAACCACTGCAGCGCATAAGCCTTGTGCTTGTCCGGGCCCATGGGGGCGATGTCCTGCCAGGGGCGTGGCAAGGGAGGGTGACCGCCCAGAGCCAGATCCGGGCGCACCCGGATTTCGAAGGGCGCCAATTCTACCCCAAGTTTTTCGCCAATGGCGTCAAAATCCACTTTCTGTACCCGTAAAGGCCACTGATTGTCTGGCAATGGAGCGTTCTGCAGTACAAATGTCTCCCGGGAGGGGCGATATACCGTTCCTGCCACGGTTATCCGGCCATTGATGGCGGGGATCTCGGGTAATTGTTCCCGCCGGGCTCCGCGAGGCAGCCAGCCCCGGTTGATCAGTACCCATTGGTTGTCCCGGGTCTGCAAGGGAGTTAACAGGTGGTAGCCAGCGATTCCATTGCGGATGCGGTTGTCCAGCAGCACGTTACGGGCGTTGTCCAGCTTGCCGGAGACAGCGGCTTGCCGGTGCAGGGGCGCCGGGTCGGCCAGCAAGGCAGGCAGATCTGCCGCAGGCTGACGGGCTTTTTCTTCCTGTGAGGCCTGCCACAGTCGCTTCTCCTCTGCCCGCTCCAGTTGCCACCAGCTCAGCCGCAGGCAAAGGGCGACAACCGCGAGGGTGGCCAGAAAGGCGATCCAGGACAGAACCGGGCTGCGGCTCTTGGTGTTTGACATGATCTTTGCTCTCGCGGCTGCAGCATCCGTTCTGAACGGGGTGCAGCGCAATAGTGCGTGCACTGGCAGGTGCGGCCATTACAATGGCAGCACATTGTACATAGTAAAACCCGATTTGCCGCCAAGTGAGGGTGAAGGGCCATCGAGACGGAGTGATTTTATGTGGTGGGTGAAACTGATTGTCATCGTGCTGTTGATTGCGGCAGTGGTTTCGCTGGGGCGGGCCCTGTTCTCTCTGGTCAAGGACGACGGCAAGTCCGGCAAGACCATGCGTGCCCTGGCCTGGCGGGTAGGCTTTTCGGCGGTGATCTTCCTGTTCATTCTACTGAGCATGGTGATGGGCTGGATTCAGCCCCATGATGTGAATCCCACCAAGCGTTACGGCCAGCCCATTGAGCAGACTGACCAGGCGCAATAACCCTTCTATTAATAGAAGCAGGTTGTAAAAGTCAGGTAAAAGCGCGTTATCACCTCGAACTTATCCTTCTGGCGGACCTCTGACTTGCTGAGCCCGCCGGTGCGGGCAAATGTGGTGAAGGGTCAGTTACGGATGACCAGGGAGCAGGATGCGCTTCACCCACCTCTTTCATTTTCTGGAGGCTGCGTTATGGAATGGATGACCCGAGTGATGGTGGTTCTGTTCGTGCGGCTGCTGGCCCGCGCCGAGCAGGTGGCGCTGAATACCGGCGAGCCGTTGCGGGATTCGTTCAAATCCCGGGTTTGAGGCCGATATTGGTTTTTTTATCCGCTGACGGAACCTTTATCGTTCTCGCCGGACAAATCATGTAAGCAAGACACGTTTTCTCCTCTTGTAACATCAGGCAACCCTCGGGGCGTTCAGCGAGACTGGCGCCCTTCTTTTTTGCCTGTTGCCCACAGAGGAGGCGCCTTACTTCTTCGGGGTCGGCCCGGGGGGCATGGGGAAGGCCGTGATGTTGCCGCCACTGGATTCCATGATCTTGCCGACACCTTCCTTTTCCACCTCGTCGATACGGATCACCGCGTGCAGGGGAATAAAGGAACGCATCACGTCGTTGAATTCCCGTTTCAGCTTTTCCTCTCCCGGGTCCACCACCAGGCTGGCCCTTTCCCCGAACAGAAACTCCTCTACCTCGACGAACCCGTACAGGTCGCTTTGGTATATCTGCGAGGCATAGATCTCGTACACATGACCCTGATTCTGGAATATCACCCGGTAGATTTGACGTCGTTTTGACATGGATGTGGTACAAGCTGTGTGTGGTAAAGGGGAGCGGAGTCTAGCACGATGAGGAGGGCTCGTATCTGCCTGAAAGGCTTGATAAACCCTACCTTTCGGCTGGACTTTGGCCAAGCGAATGACTAGAGTTGGCGCCCATATATGCAGTGGGGCAATTTGCCGCACCTGTGGCGATCTGGTGAAATCGAGCGTGCTGATTTCTAGCTATTTGATTTTATTGGATTTTGCCGTCCGCATGATCCCTGTTAGTGGCCGCCCCCTTGGTCGCTGAGGTCTGCGGGACTAGGCGTTGGCTGCGGCTCCACGGCATCATCCTGAAACTTCGCTTTCCAGGTGCCGGTGACGGCAAAGAACAAGCGTGCCCTTCGAGGCCATGCTGGGGAAAACAGGGAGCAAACGCATGCAGTCAACTCTGTTCCACCGCGCGGCGGTTGGTCTGACGTCACTGATGATCAGTGGTATGACCTTCGCCAGCGACTGGACCGAACGTTCCGAACTCGACCTGCGACCAGGGGTGACCCAGGTCAGTCAGGATATTCAAGATCTTCACACCACCGTTCTCTGGATTGTGACCGTCATTGGTCTGCTGGTGTTTGGCCTGATCGTGTACTCCATGATCAGCCACCGCCGCGCCAAGAACCCCAATCCGTCCTCCTTCCATGAAAACGTCTTCCTGGAAGTGCTCTGGACCGTGATCCCCTTCGTGATTCTGATTGCCATGGCGGTGCCTGCTACCCGCGTTCTGGTGCAGATTGACGACAGCGCCGAGTCCGAGCTGACGGTGAAGGTCACCGGCTACCGCTGGAAGTGGAGCTACGAGTATCTGACCTACGAAGACGATAACGATATTGGTGTGTCGTTCTTCTCCAACCTGGCCACGCCGCCGGAGCAGTACCACAACCCGGTTCTGGCCGGTGGTCTGTTCCCCTATGGCACTGCGAAAGAGCTGGTTGGTAAAGAAGCTCCCGAGAAAGACCACAACTACCAGCTGGAAGTGGATAACAAACTGATCATTCCTTCGGGTCAGAAAGTTCGTTTCCTGGTCACCTCTGATGATGTGATTCACTCTTTCTGGATTCCGGATTTCGGTGGCAAGAAAGACGCTATCCCTGGTTTCGTCAATGAAATGTGGGCGCTGGTACCGGAAGGTAAAGAAGGCACTTACTACGGTCAGTGTGCGGAACTGTGTGGCAAGAACCACGCCTTCATGCCCATCGCTGTAGAAGTGGTCACTCAAGACGAGTTCAAGACCTGGGTTGCTGAAGAGAAAGAGAAAGCCGCTTCAGGGCCGGATCTGACACCCTTCACCGGTCTCGATCAGGCCATGGAAGAAGGTAAGCAGACTTACGCCAGCGCCTGTGCACTGTGCCACGGTGCCAATGGTGAAGGCGGTATCGGTCTGCCGTTTGCGGGCACTGACTTCGCGACCCAGCCGGAATACCTGAACGAACACATCGATGTGCTGGTCAATGGCCGTGCTGCCATGCCCGCATTCAAGGCTCAGTTGACCCCGCGCCAGATTGCGGCAGTGGTCACCTACGAGCGTAACGCTTTCGGCAACGATACCGGCGATCTGATCCAGCCCGCCGACGTTAACGACCACGAATAAGGGAGGGGATAGCAATGTCTACTGCAGCTGCAACCCATGATGATCATCACGATCATCACCACGCCCCGACCGGCCTGAAACGTTGGCTGTTCAGCACTAACCACAAAGATATCGGTACTCTGTACCTGTGGTTCAGCTTTGCCATGTTCCTCGCTGGCGGCTTCATGGCCATGGTAATCCGTGCCGAGCTGCTCGAGCCCGGCATGCAGTTTGTCGATCCGGAATTCTTCAACCAGATGACCACCGTGCATGGTCTGATCATGGTGTTTGGTGCGGTAATGCCCGCCACGGTTGGCCTGGCCAACTGGATGATTCCATTGATGATCGGCGCGCCGGATATGGCGCTGCCGCGGATGAACAACTGGTCCTTCTGGATTCTGCCGTTCGCCTTCACGATTCTTATTGGCTCTGTGCTGATGAGTGCCTTTGGTGACGGTAACCCCAGTGCGCCGAACTTCGGCTGGACTTTCTACGCACCGCTGTCCACCAAATATGGCCCGGATTCCACGGACCTGTTCATCCTGTCCGTTCACATGATGGGTATTTCTTCCATCATGGGCGCCATCAACGTGGTCGTTACCGTCTTCAACATGCGTGCCCCGGGCATGACTCTGATGAAGATGCCGCTGTTCGTCTGGACCTGGCTGATCACCGCCTTCCTGCTGATCGCGGTAATCCCGGTACTGGCCGGTGCAGTGACCATGATGCTGACTGACCGTCACTTCGGCACCAGCTTCTTCGATGCCGCCGGCGGCGGTGACCCGGTACTGTTCCAGCACGTGTTCTGGTTCTTCGGGCACCCCGAGGTGTACATCATGATCCTGCCGAGCTTCGGTATCGTGTCAGCGATCATTCCGGCCTTTGCCCGCAAGCCGCTGTTTGGTTACGCCTCCATGGTGTACGCCACCGCGTCCATTGCGCTGCTGTCCTTCGTGGTATGGGCTCACCACATGTTCACCGTAGGCATGCCGCTGGCCGGTACCCTGTTCTTCATGTACATGACCATGCTGATCTCCGTACCCACGGGTGTGAAGGTGTTCAACTGGGTGGCTACCATGTGGCGCGGCTCCATGAGCTTTGAGCTGCCAATGAAGTGGGCGATTGCCTTTGTGGTGCTGTTTACCTGTGGTGGTCTGTCCGGCCTGATGCTGGCGATTACCCCGGTGGACTTCCAGTACCACGACACCTACTTCGTAGTGGCTCACTTCCACTATGTACTGGTGACCGGCGCCATCTTCTCCATCTTCGCCGCTGCCTACTACTGGCTGCCGAAGTGGTCCGGCGTGATGCCCAACAAGACCCTGGGTGAACTGCACTTCTGGAACTCCCTGATTTCCGCCAACCTGCTGTTCTTCCCCATGCACTTCGTGGGTCTGGCCGGCATGCCGCGTCGTTACGCTGATTACGCGCTACAGTTTGCGGACTACAACTTCTGGATTTCCATTGGTGGCTTCTGGTTCGGTCTGTCCCAGTTGCTGTTCCTGGCGGTCGCCGTGCTGTGCGCCATGAAGAAAGGCGAAAAAGCAGCGGCCAAGCCGTGGGATGGGGCCGAAGGTCTGGAATGGGAAGTGCCGTCTCCGGCGCCGTTCCACACCTACGACACCCCGCCGGTGGTCAAGTAAGTCTGGTAACGGACAGGAGCGGGCACCATGAGTGAAAAACAGCTCAGCGTGGAAGAACGCAACAAGCGTACGCTGAAGAAGCTGTTGATCTGGGCGGTAGCCATGTTCGGCTTCGCCTTCCTCATGGTGCCGTTCTATAACGTTATCTGTGACATCACCGGCCTGAACGGCAAGACATCCAGTACGGCCGCCACCGAGGTTCCCGAACAGGTGGTGGCGGATCGTACCGTGACGGTGGAATTCATTACCCAGAAAGGCGACGGCATCAGCGGTGAATTCACCTCTGAGACCAAGCGGGTCAAGGTGCATCCGGGGGAAATTACCCTGGTACATTTTTATGCCAGCAACCCGACCTCAAAGGACATGATTACCCAGAGCATTCCTTCGGTAACTCCGGGGGAGGCTGCGCGCTATCTGCACAAGACCCAGTGTTTCTGCTTTGACCAGCAGACCCTGGCCGCAGGGGAGCGTAAGGACATGCCGATGATTTTCTATCTGGACCCGGAAATTCCACGTCATATAAACCAATTCACTCTGTCCTATACGATCTTCGATGTGACAGAGCGGGTCGCCGGTAAAAATAACAGCGTGGCTGTGAACTGATAACAGCCGGTTGTAGAGGAGATTTTCGAATGGCTACTGACAAGTATTACGTTCCCGAGAGCAGCCCCTGGCCGCTGACAGCGTCCATCGGCCTGTTCCTGACCGCCATTGGCGGTGCCAAATTCATTCAGCAGAGCACCATGGACACCATGGAGCCGAGCTTTTTCGGCAAGCCGCTGTTCTTCATCGGTCTGGCCTGGTTGCTGCTGGTCATTGCCGCCTGGTGGCGCGATACCATCAAGGAATCCGTGGGCGGTCTGCACAGCAATCAGCTGGGCGGCTCCTATCGTCAGGGCATGTTGTGGTTCATTTTTTCCGAGGTGATGTTCTTTGCCGCCTTCTTCGGCGCCATGTTCTACACCCGTTGGCTGATCATTCCGTGGTTGTCTGGTGAAGGCTCCAATGCCATGACCCACGAAGTGCTGTGGCCGGGTTTCCAGGCCATGTGGCCCCTGACCGTGACCCCGGACGGTACCACCACCACCCCCATGGGTGCCTGGGGTCTGCCGGCCATCAACACCGCCATCCTGCTGGTCAGCTCCATTACCCTGACCATTGCTCACCACGCCCTGCTGGAAAACCAGCGCGGCAAGCTGATCATTTTCCAGGCCATTACCGTGGTGCTGGGCGTTATCTTCCTGGGCCTGCAGGGCCTGGAATATGTGCACGCCTATGACATGGGTCTGACCCTGGATGCGGGTATCTACGGGAGTCTGTTCTTCCTGCTCACCGGTTTCCACGGTGCCCACGTGACCATCGGTACCATCTTCCTGTTTATCACCCTGATCCGTGTTATCAAGGGGCACTTCAGCCCGGATAACTGCTTTGCCTGGGAAGCAGGTGCCTGGTACTGGCACTTCGTGGACGTGGTATGGCTGTTCCTGTTCGTGACCGTTTACTGGTTGTAAGCAGGTCGCAGCACGCTACACGCTGCAGGTAACACGAAAAAAGCCGCGCTCCGAAAGGGGCGCGGCTTTTTTTGTTTCGACCTCGCATGGTGTGAGCAAGGCTTCAATAGAGTAACTGACAAGAGGAGGATCAGTCCGAGAGCACCTTGCTCAGCCATTGCCCGATATCACGAATCTGCTCCAGACAGACCATATGCTCCATGGGGTAGGTGAGGTATTCCGGTTGATAGCCCAGGCTGGTCAGGGTATCTACTGCCCGGCGGCCGAGCACTTCCGGCACCATGGGGTCCTGGCTGCCGTGGCAGACCAACACCGGCAGGGACGCATTGGCGGTAGAGGGGGTGACCGGCATTGCCATATAAGTGGACAGGGTCAGCAGGCCGGCCAGCTGTTGCGGGTAGCGCAATGCGGCCTGATAGGCCACGGCACCGCCCTGAGAGAAGCCGGCGATAACAATCCGCTCGGCGAGAATGCCTCGCTGGATTTCGCGCTCGATCAGGGCATCTACCGCATCTGCGGACGCCAGTACCCCGGCCTCGTCCACCTTGCGGTCGATATCCATGGCAAGAATGTCGTACCAGGCGGGCATCACCATGCCGCCGTTGACGGTGACGGGAATCTGCGGGGCATGGGGAAACACAAAGCGCACATCCAGCCCGGCGGGCAACTGTAACTCCGGCACGATGGGCTCGAAATCATTACCACTGGCCCCCAGGCCATGCAGCCAGATCACGGTAGCCGTGGCGTCGCCTGCCGGCTCGATTTCCACACACTTCAACAGTTCGCTCATGCTTTGTCCTTGTCTGTCATGGGGCCGCTCTTCTTCGTTGGAGCCTTGCTTGCAAGGCAAAGGGGTGAGTCAAGCTCGCCTCCCATGAAGCCTTCGCCTTGCGAGCAAGGCTCCAACGCCAGGTTCGAGGGCGGTGGATCGCTTTTACGCTCCGCCGGCTACAATCACACGTACCGCTTCCAGCTGACAGCGGGCTTCGCCAAGCACTTTCTCCAGGGCTTCCGTCTGGGCTTCCAGGGCCTGGATTTCCTCGTCGCGCACCGCCGGGTTCTTGGCCTGCAGTGCCTTCAGCCGAGCCAGTTCATGGCCCTGTTCCTGGCGCATTTTTTCCAGGGCGCCGTCGATGGTACCGCGGGCTTCTTCCACGGCGCGGGCTTCATCGGCCTTGAGCAGTTTATCCAGCAGCGGTTTCTGGCTGCCGACGATCTTGCGGCTCAGCGGCTTGTCCATCTTGTGGCACTGCTGGCTGAGTCCGTCGTGGCTGATTGCCTGGCTGATGTTCTTGCCGTTGGCATCGAGCAGATGGCGAATCACCGTGGTGGGCAGGAAGCGGTCTGCCTGCAGGTATTTGGGCGCTACTGCGTCAATGGTGTAGATGGCCTCGATCAGCAGGGTACCGGGGTTGATCTTGGGGTTCTTCAGCAGGCTCACGGCGGCCTTGCCACGGTGTTCGGTGAGCAGCATTTCCAGGCTGCCGGTGACCATGGGGTGTTCCCAGGTGAGGAACTGCATGTCATCCCGGGCCAGGGCGGTGGCCCGGCTGTCGGTCATGGTGATCCCTTCTTCCGGCAGCCCGGGGAAGGCATCACGCATGTGCTGGCCGGGCTTGAGGATCACGGCGGTGTCGGAATGATCTTCCTGATCCACACCGTAGCGATCAAACACCCGTTGCATGAAGGGCAGGGGGCTGTCCTTGTCGCAGTCCGCCAGGGCCTGTTTCAGCTGCTCGGCCCGCTCGCTGTCAAAGGAGCTCAGCTCCAGCAGACGGTCGCGTCCGGTTTCCATCAGGGTATGCAGCTCATCGGCAACGGCGCGGGTCTCCGACACCAGGGCATCAATGGCGGTGTATTCCGGGTCGCCACACAGTAGCGGCTCCAGGGCATCGCGACTGCGCAGGTAGATGTCGTGGCCTGCCGGGTTGGTGTGCTCGAAGGCGTCCATGCCTTCGTGGTACCAGCGGAACAGCACTTCCTGGGCGTGGCCCTCGAAGTAGGGCACATGGATCTGGATGTCTTCGGTCTGGCCGATACGGTCCAGGCGACCGATGCGCTGTTCCAGCAGGTCCGGATTCAGTGGCAGGTCCAACAGCACCAGATGATGGGCAAACTGGAAGTTGCGGCCTTCGGAGCCGATCTCGGAACAGATCAACGCCTGGGCACCATCCACATCATCGGCGAAGAAGGCGGCAGCCCGGTCACGCTCGATCAGGTCCATGTCTTCATGGAACATGGCCACGTTCATGCCCAGCTTGTAGTTGCAGTGAGCGTGCAGATCGGTGGCGGTATGGCGGTTGGCGCAGATCACCAGCACCTTCTCTTTGCGGTGCTGCTTAAAGAACTGCTCTAACCAGTTCACCCGTGGATCCAGGGTGCACCAGCGATCGTCATGGAACAGGGTTTCCGGGTGTAGATGACCTTCCCGTTCCTCGTCGCTCTCGTAGTGGTACTCCTCCGGCAGGGGCAGCGGAATACCATGCACGTGGCGAGCCGGGAAGCCGGCAATATTGTGGCGGGTGTTGCGGAACATCACCCGGCCCGGGCCGGAGCGATCCAGCAGTTCGGCCAGGATCGCCTCGCGCTGGTCTTCACTGATGGTCATGTCCGGCAGCAGGCGGGCCGCTTCGGCTTTCAGGTCCGCGGACCAGCTGGTCTCGTCATGGAGCTTGCCGGCCAAGCTGGCGATGTCCTGGTAATGGGACTGTTCCTCGCGGAAAGCCTCCAGGCTCGGGTAGCGATCCGGGTCCAGCAGGCGCAGGCGCGCGTAGTGGCTTTCCAGGCCGAGTTGTTCCGGGGTGGCGGTGAGCAGCAGCAGGCCACGGGCCTGGCGGGCAATGGTCTCTACCCGTTGGTAGTCATCGCTGGGGGCGTCTGGCGCCCATTCCAGGTGGTGGGCTTCATCCACCACCAGCAGATCCCAGTCCGCTGCCGCCAGCTGGTCGATATCGCACTCGGCAAGGAAGTCGGTGCTGCACAGGATCAGCTGTTCACTGAGGAAGGGGTTGTCCCAGGTCTGCTCTGGGGCCTCTCCGTTATCCTCGTCTTCGCTTTCCGCTGCCGCTTTTTCCTCTTCGATAATCTGCGCCAGCATGTCCTTGATGCTGGTTTGCGGCTGCAGGGCGTTGAGTCGTTCCGCATCGAAAATGGAAAAGTGCAGATTGAAACGGCGCACCATTTCCACAAACCACTGGTGCACCAGCGGCGAAGGCACCACCACCAGTACCCGCTTGGCGCGGCCGCTGAGTAATTGTTGATGGAGAATCAGGCCGGCCTCGATGGTCTTGCCCAGGCCTACCTCGTCGGCGAGCAGAACACGGGGAGCAAAGCGATTGGCTACCTGGTCGGCAATGTAGAGCTGGTGGCCGATCAGGTCGATGCGCGGGCCACGCAGCCCCTTGATGGTGGACTGCTGTTGTTGGCAGTGAGCATTCAGCGCATCCACACGCAGTTCGAACCAGCGATTGGAGGACAACTGATTGGACAGCAGGCGATCCAGTGCCGTGGTCAGGCGCAGTTTGTGGCCCAGATGGGTTTCCGGCACCGGTTGTACATCTTCCGGCTGGCCCAGCGGGTGAGCCATGTAGACCTTGAGGCCGTTGAGTTCGTTGACCTCGGTCACCACCAGCTCCAGCTCGTCGGCGGTGCGGATGGTGTCGCCGGTACTGAAGATGACCCGCGACAGGGGCGCATTGTTGATGGCGTAGGTGCGCTCCTCTTCTACCGCCGGGTAGCCCACGGTGACCAGTCGGTAATCCAATTCCTTGATGATGCCGAGGCCCAGTTCGGTTTCGGATTCGCTCAGCCAGCGCTGGCCGGGGGTAAAATCAGTCATTATCACTGCCGGTTGATTCTCGGGGGGCGAATTATACGGGTTTGCGCCTGCCCCTTCGATGGGGTTATTGAATCTGCTTGCGAAACCAGCGGCGGGTGGCGTCATCGGCGGGGAAATAATGCTCGATACGCAGCTCTTCCATCACCACATCCAGAGCAGTGCCGAAACTGGCCAGGGTGGAGAAACTGCGCAGGCCCTGCCCGGCCAGGTCGATTTCCAGGGCCAGCATGGGCTCGCTGCGGTCCCCTGGCGGCTCCTGATGGAGCAGGGCCTCCACATCCGCCAGTTCAGCCAGGCGTTCCAGCAGGCCAGCCAGCTCTGGATCCGGGCGCGCCTGGTGGTCCCGGTGCAGGCGTCGCAGCAGAAAGCCCGCCACTTCCTCCCAGTTGATCAGAAAAGGCCGATAGCCCTGGGGGTGAAACACCAGTTCCACCACATTGGCGGTCTGCGGGAAGGGGCCGCGTTCCTGCATCATCAGCCCCATCATTTGTTGTTGGGCCTGATTGGCCATCAGCACATTCCAGTGGGCATCCAGCACCACGGCAGGGAAGGGGTTGTGATTGACCAGCATGATCTCCAGGGCCTGGCGCACCGGAGCCATGGCGACGCTGTCCAGATCGGTGTTGCTGAAGGCCGGGGCATAGCCGGCGGACAGCAGCAGCCGGTTGGTGTCCCGGCAGCTCAGCTCCAGCTCCAGGGCCAGCCGCTTGAGCATAGGGGCGCTGGCCTGGCTGCGGCCGGTTTCGATAAAGCTCAGGTGACGGCTGGAGACGTCCGCACGCAAGGCCAGATCCAGTTGGCTCAGGCGCTGTGTCTTGCGTAGTTCAGCGAGAATCTGTCCGGTTTGCATGGGCTCTCCTGGAGCGGGGTTATCCGAGTATCTGGTAAGCATGGAAAATCGCTCACGGCTTCACCATTACCTCTGAGGTAATTGTTCCTCTTCCCTGATCGGTGGACTCTGACCTGAATCTATCCTAACCATACCGGCGGCGCACTCTGTCTGGACGTGCTTTCGGCTACCGCTATCTGAATAGGGGAATTACCGATGATCCTGATTACTGCAATCGCCTTTCTCGCCATGGGCCTGCTGGCGCTGATCGCTCCGCAAAGAATCACCGGAATGGTGGATTTGCCCACATTACCCATGGCCGCGCGCAACGAAGCCAGAGCCGTGTATGGAGGGTTTGGTGTCGCCATAGGCGCCCTGCTGTTATTGAGTGGCCATTGGCCGCACTGGCAGCCGGGGGTGGTGTTGACGGTCGGCGTGGCCCTGCTGGGCATGGCGATGGGGCGCTTGGTTTCCTGGGGCATTGATGGTCGGCTGGAGCGGTTTCCGGCCCTGTTTCTTGTCGGCGAGGCCGCGCTGGGAACCGGCTTGCTATTGGCGCTTTGAAGGGAAAATTACGCTATCCTCGGTGGATCGTTATCAAGATGTACTGTGGTCATGGGCGATATTCTGCCGTTCAAAAAACCGGAAAAGAAATCCCCGCGCAAAGGCATGTGCCAGCATGGCTTTCATAAGTGGGTGGTGTGCAAGGAAAAGCAGTTTGATGTGAAGCAGGGAAAGCTGGTGACGGTGTATCGTTGCGAACGCTGCAACAAACAGAAAGTGAAGGCTCATTAGCAGCCTGCAAGGACGTTTCCATGCTGAAGATGAAAACACAGTGCGAGACCTGCCAGCGCTCCCTGTCGGCCCAGGCAGAAGCTTATATCTGTTCCTACGAATGCACTTACTGTGTGGATTGTTGCACCGTTCATGCCAGCCGTTGCCCCAATTGCCGGGGGGAACTGGTGCGCCGCCCCCGTCGTCAGGAGGCCAGCAACGAAGGTGGCTGAGTCCCTCTGCCTTAAGGAAATTGCGACAGCGAGAGGCTGAGACCTGAGGGTAACCAGGGCTGGCGCATTACCCAGCCTTGTTCCCGTCGACGCTATGATGACTTTCTCTCGGTTCAGTCCAGCACCATGATCGCCTGGCCGGCATTGATCTGCTGGCCTTCCTGGCGGTTGATGGCAACCACCTGGCCGCTTTCCGGGGCGCTGATCTCGATTTCCATCTTCATGGATTCCAGCACCGCCACCACATCGCCGGCGTTGACGCTGTCGCCCTCGGCCACATTCAATTTCCAGATGTTGCCAGCCACCGGAGATTCCACCGGGGTGCCCGCCACCGACTCGGCGCTGTTGTCCGCATCCAGATCCTGCTCCGACTGGAAGTTGATCTGGCCGCTGGCCACCCAGCGTTGCAGTTCTTCATCAAAGGCCTGGTTGCGGGCGTCGGTGAAGGTGGTGATGTCCTGCTGGTTGTCATCCAGAAACTGCTGGTAGTCCTTCTGGCTGAAGGTGGTCTCTTCGATGCGGATCGGATACTGGCCCTTGGGAAAATCCCGGCGAATCTGATTGAGTTCCTCGTGGCTCACTTCATAGAAACGAATCTGATCGAAGAAGCGCAGCAGCCAGGGCTGATCAAACGCCTCGGTCTGCCGGTAACGGTTCCACATCTGCAGGGTGCGGCCGACGAACTGGTAACCGCCGGGGCCTTCCATGCCATACACGCACAAGTAGGCGCCGCCGATGCCCACGGAGTTTTCCGCGGTCCAGGTGCGGGCCGGGTTGTACTTGGTGGTCACCAGCCGGTGGCGAGGGTCGTAAGGCGTTGCCACCGGTGCACCCAGATACACATCGCCCAGGCCCATCACCACATAGCGGGCACTGAACAGAATTTTCTTAACGTCATCAATGCTGTCGAGGCCGTTGATGCGGCGAATGAATTCCAGATTGGACGGACACCAGGGAGCGTCCTTGCGCACCGACTGCATGTATTTTTCGATGGCTTGATGGCAGGCCTCGTCATCCCAGCTCAGCGGGATATGCACGATGCGCGAGGGCACTTCCAGATCGTCCTGCTGTTGCAGGGCATGTTCTGCCTGGGCCAGTGTTTCCAGCAGTTCTGTGCGGGGCAGTTGCCGCGGATCGAAATGAATCTGCAGGGAGCGAATGCCCGGGGTCAGTTCGATGACGCCATCCAGTTGCTGTTCCTGCAGCCATAGCATCAACGCATGGGCACGGAAACGCAGGCGCAGGTCCAGCACCAAGGGGCCGTATTCCACTAACAGGTAACGGTCGCCGGCGGCTCGGTAGACCACCTCCACTCCGGCGTCGCTTTCGCTCAGGCGGTTGAGAATCGGGGTGGTGATCGGCGCCGGGCTGACTTGTTGTTCCGGTGCGCTCAAGGCGGCCACACAGGCGTCCTGTTCTGCGGCCAGTGCATCCGCATCGGCCAGGCTGATGGCCTCAAAGCGCAAGGTATCGCCGGCCTTGAGCTGGCCCAGTTTCCAGCGGTCCGCCAGAATCACCGTGGCCGGGCAGACAAAGCCGCCCAGGGAGGGTCCGTCCGGGCCCAGAATCACCGGCATGTCACCGGTGAAATCCACCGTGCCTACCGCGTAGGCATTGTCATGGATGTTGGACGGGTGCATGCCGGCTTCGCCGCCGTCGCTGCGTGCCCAGCCGGGTTTGGGACCCACCAGGCGCACACCGGTGCGGCTGGAGTTGTAGTGCACCTGCCAGTCCGTGCTGAAGAACATGGCCATGTCGTCGTCGGTAAAGAAGTCCGGCGCACCGTGGGGGCCGTAGATCACTCGCAGGGTCCACTGGTTGTTCAGTGAGGGTTTCAGCGTCTCCGGTACCTCAAGATCGCTGTCCGTCCCGTTGTCGGGAGAGAAATGCAGCACATCCCCGGTGCGCAGGGCGCGGCCACCATGGCCACCGAACTGACCCAGGGTAAAGGTGCTGCGCGAGCCCAGATAGGGAGAGCACTGGATGCCGCCGGCAATGGCCAGGTAGGCACGAGCCCCCTCGCCGACTACCTTGCCCAGCTTCAGGGTCTGGCCCGGCTGTATGGCAATGGCGGTATAGCCGGGAACCGGGTTGCCATCCAGGGTTGCCTGCATGTCTGCGCCGGTGAGGGCGATGCGGGTGGCCTGATTAAATTTCAGGGTCGGGCCGTTGAGAGTGAACTCCAGCCCCGCTGCCTTTTCCTCGTTGCCCAGCAGGCGATTGCCCAGGCGAAAACTCAGAGCATCGAACGGGCCGGACGGCGGCACACCCACCGGCCAGTAACCACTGCGGCCGGGGTAATCCTGCACTGTGGTCAGGGTGCCCCCTGCCAGCACATCCAGGGTGAATGGCTGGTAGCGAAAGTCATTCAGATAACGGGTAGTCATCTGCCCGTCGGCAAACACCGGGTCGGCAAGAATGCTGCGCAGATAATCGCGATTGGTTTCGATGCCTTCGATGCAGGTTTCTTCCAGACTCTTGTCCAGTGCGGCCAGGGCTGCGTCGCGGCTGGCTTCATGAACAATCACCTTGGCCAACATGGGATCGAACAGTGGAGAGACGGTGAGTCCGGCTTCGATCCAGTGATCAATACGCAGGGCATTGCCATCGGCCATGGGAAAGGTGACGGCGGTAAGCAGGCCGGCGCTGGGCTGGAAATCCTTGTTCGGGTCTTCCGCATACAACCGTGCCTGGATGGCATGGCCACAGACTGTCAGGGTGGAGGCCAGGCTCTCCAGCGAGGGCAACTCGCCGGCGGCTAGTTTCAGCATCCACTCCACCAGGTCTACGCCGTAAACCTGTTCGGTGACGCCGTGCTCCACTTGCAGGCGGGTATTCACTTCCAGGAAATAAAAGGCGTTGCTGTCCTGGTCGAGAATAAATTCCACGGTGCCGGCGTTACGGTAGCGGACCGCTTCCATCAGCGTTTTGGCGGTGGCCTGCAGTTCGCTGCGAACGGCATCGGGCAGGTTGGGCGCGGGAGTTTCTTCCAGCACTTTCTGGTGGCGTCGCTGGGCGGAGCAGTCGCGCTCGCCGAGGGTGACCGCATGGCCCTGGCCGTCACCGAAAACCTGCACCTCGATATGGCGAGCACGGGCGATATATTTTTCGATAAAAACGCCATCGTTGGAAAAGTTATTGGCGCTCAGGCGACGTACCGTGTCCCAGGCCTTGTCCAGACTGGCGGCGTTTTCACAAATCTGCATTCCGATGCCACCACCGCCAGCGGTGCTTTTCAGCATCACCGGGTAGCCGACCTGGTCTGCCGCTGTCAGGGCAGCCTCTTTGTCGGTGAGAAGGTCGGTACCGGGCAGCAGGGGAACGCCGGTGTTTTCTGCCAGGGCACGGGCGGTGTGTTTCAGGCCGAAGGTGTCCATCTGCTGTGGCGTCGGGCCGATGAAGGCAATACCACGGGCTTCACAGCCCTGCACAAAGTCCGGGTTTTCACTGAGAAACCCGTAGCCGGGATGCACCGCCTCGATGCCGTGCTGCTCCATCAGGGCAAACAGGGCATCCTGATTCAGATAGGTGTCGCGGGCGCCACCGTCGCCCAGGCAGTAGGCCTCGTCGGCCTGGGTCACATGCAGGGAATCCCGATCCGCTTCGGCATAGACGGCCACGGCGGTAACGCCGAGTTTTTTCAGGGTGGCAATCACACGGGTGGCAATGGCGCCGCGGTTGGCAATCAACACTTTGTTGAACATGGCGATGTCTCTTTGACGGCTGACGGGTCGTCCCGTCATTGCATTCTTTGGCCGCCGGGGTCGTCCCCGGGGAAGTGCGGGTCAATCAGAATCAATGGTTCCAGATCAGCACTTCAATGGGTGTGGGGTTGTAGCCGTTGCAGGGGTTGTTGAGCTGTGGACAGTTGGAAATCAACATCACCACATCCATGCAGGCGGTCAGTTCCACGTATTTTCCCGGGGCGGAAATGCCATCCTCGAAGGTGAGGCCGCCGTCGGCGGTGACCGGCACATTCATGAAGAAGTTGATGTTGTGGGTAATGTCCCGTTTGCCCAGATCAAACTCCGGGTGCTGGTTCACGGCCAGCATCCAGCTATCCCGGCAGGCGTGCATGCAGCGCTTTTCCAGGTCGTAGCGCACCGTGTTGCTTTCCGTGGCGCAGGCACCGCCCAGGGTGTCGTGGCGACCACAGGTATCGGCCACGATCTCCAGCAGCGGGTTGATCCGGTTGGACATCAGCACGCTACCGGCGGTGAGGTAGACGTTGCCCTGCTCGCGAATGGTATCCATGGCGCTGTAGCGTTCTGCCGGGTCGGCGGCGCTGTAGAACAGGGTGTCGGCGGCCTGATTGCCTTGCAGATCCAGCAGGCGAACGGTCTGGCCTTTTTTTACCGTGTGAATGAAATAATCCCCGGCGGCGACCACTTCGCGGAAGCTGGTCTGTTCCGGTTGTCGGTGGCTTTCTTTGATCATGGTGGATCCTTTCTTGCCTTGGTTATCGCGCCTCGAGAGGCGCTCCTACAGGAGCGGGTTATACACCCAGGTGGTACAGACGATTGTTCTCGAAGGCGCGGCCATTTTCCGGGCGGAAGTGTTTGCAGTAATCGTCGTCGTTCAGTGGGGCGGCTTTGAGCATCTCCACCTGTACCGGTTTCATCGGATAGTCTGCCGCCGGGTTCAGCGGGTGCGGGCAGGTATGCAGGATCACCAGGGTGTCCATTTCAAAGCGCAGGGTGACGCTGGCGCCGGCGCGGGCGGCGCTGGCATCGAAGATCAGGTTGCCGTCATCGTCGGTGATGACTTTGGAGAAAAGATTCAGGTTGGCGGCCAGATCCCGTTCGCCCAGGCCGTATTTGGCCAGCTCGGTGAGAAAGCTGTGCTCGCCGCTCAGGGTCCAGTGGTTGTGATGATCCTGATAGGTTCTGACCGGGTATTTTTCCTGCAGACTTTTTTCGCTGAGCGTGCCGCAGACGGTGTCGTGCCAGCCGAAATCATCGTCGACCATGGAAGCAAACACCCGCCCCATATCCGAGTACAGGCAGTTGCCGCGGGTCAGCTTGAAGGTGTGCTGGCCCTTGAGCGTGTCCGGGGCGTTGTAGCGTTCCAGCAGGTCTTCCGGGTTGTACATCAGCAGGGACAGGTTGGCGCCACCTTCCACGTCGGTAAATCGCAGTTGCATGCCACGGCGCACCCGCAGCGACCAGTGGGCGCTGCCGGGCAGGGTGGTGGTGTAAAGGCTGTCGCTCATCGGTCGCTCCTTACAGGGTGTCATGGAGAGCGCGGCTGGTATTGCGCACGCTTTGATTAATGTTTGTCAGGGTGCCGGTTTCGCAGTCACCCACGGGCAAGTCGTAGGTCACCCGGGCGCCATAGGCACCGGGGGCCTGCGGGTCCAGGCGAGGCTTGTCGAACACCCACAGCCGGGTGCCCAGGTAAAAGCCTTCGTTGATGTCATGGGTGATCATGAACACGGTGAGTCGCTGTTCTTTCCACAGCGACAGCACCAGCTTGTGCATGTCGGCACGAATGCCCGGGTCCAGGGCGCCGAAGGGTTCGTCCAGCAGCAGGATGCGGGGTTTTTTGATCAGCGCCTGGGCCAGGGCCAGCCGTTGTTGCATGCCGCCGGAGAGTTCATGGGGGTATTTGTTCACGGCGTGGCTGAGGCCCACGCTTTCCAGCATGGCCAGGGCGTCTTTTTGCAGTTGTTTGCGGCGCTTGCCGAAACTGAAACCCAGCCAGGGGCTGTGCTGCAATTCGCCACCGAGCATGACGTTTTCCAGTGCGGTCAGATGGTTGAGTACCGAGTAGCGCTGGAACACGATGCCACGACTGTCATCCGGTTCGCCGGGCAGGGGCTGGCCATCCAGTAGCAGTTCGCCACGGCTGGCCTGTTCGGTGCCCAGCAGCAGTTTCAGGAAGGTGGTCTTGCCGCAGCCGGAGGCGCCGACAACGGTGACGAACTCGCCTTCCTGGACGGTGGCGTTGAGCCGTTCCAGCACCACCTGGTCGCCGTATTCCTTCCACAGGTTTTTCATTTCGATGATAGCCATTACCACGGATCTCCTTAATGAGCCTGTTGATGGAACCAGGGGTAGCGCCACTGCGAGTAGCGACGCAGAAGAAAGTCGATGGCAAAGGCCAGCAGGGTGATCCACACCACGTAGGGCAGAATCACATCCATGGCCAGATAACGCCGCACCAGAAAGATGCGATAGCCCAGCCCTTCGGTGGCGGCGATGGCCTCGGCGGCGATCAGGAACAGCCAGGCCGGGCCCAGTGACAACCGCACGGCGCCGATCAATCGCGGCATCAGTTGCGGCCAGACCAGGCGGGTAATGATCTGCCAGGTATTGGCGCCCAGGGTCTGCAGCTTGATGATCTGCTCTTCCGGAATTTCCAGCGCCCGTTGCTGCAGATCACGAATCAGAAAGGGGGTAATGCCGATGATGATCAGCATTACCTTGGCCAGTTCACCCAGGCCGAAAATAATGAACAGCACCGGCAGGATCGCCATGGGCGGTACCAGTGACATGCCGGTCACCAGCGGTGACAGGGTAGAGCGGATATAGGGAATGGTGCCGTTGCCGATCCCCACCACCAGGGCAATCAGCGCACTGATGGCCACACCGATGCCAAGCCGTTGCAGGCTGGCCAGGGTGTCGTTCAGCAACAGATAGTCGCCGCTGCGCTTGCTGGGTTCGAATGCCATACGCTGGATGGCATCCACAAAACTGCCCATTGCCGGTAGCAATTTGTCGTTGGGGTTTTCCGTCAGGCGCGCATCGGAGGCCACCATATAGACAATCAGCAGCAGCACGAAGGGCAGCAGGCCCAGTGCCCAGGCACCGACACGTCCCGGTTGACGGTTGATCAGTTTTTTCATGGCAATTCCCGGTGATTGAATTCGCAACAGGGCGGACACCGCACGCTGGCGTGGTACGTGCCAGCGTGCGACGTGCTTGCGTTGTTACAGCTTTCCTTCGGCTGCCATGGCCATGTAATCCGGGATAAAGCGCAGCGTTACATTACTGTCGCTGCCATAGATGCCCGCCGGGGTTTCGATACCCACAAAGCCGGCGTCCGGGGCGCCTTCACCCAGCAGACCGTGCTGGAAGGAAAACTCCGCCACCTTCTGCATGGTGTCTTTCAGTGCCGGGCTGTTGACGAAGGCCACGGCCTCAGCGGGCTGGTAGAACATGCGGGTGGAATCCAGCTGGGCTTCATAGCCGGCCAGGTCGGTACCGGAGGCATTGGCCATGAAGGTACGGGCGGCCTTGCCGGCCTCATCATCGGCGGACATGGTGGCCATGATCTCGTACCAGGCACCGGTCAGCGCCTTGCCGAAATCCGGGTTGGCTTCCAGGGTGTCGGTGTTGACCACCATCAGGTCGATGATTTCACCAGGAATCTGCGCGGAGTCGAACACCTTGTGGCTGTCCGGCATGGCAGTGATTTCGCTGAACAGCGGGTTCCAGGTGGCCACGGCGGTGACGCCTTTGGTGGTGAAGGCGGAAACCAGATCCGCATCCGAGGTATTCACCACGGTCAGGTCACGCTCAGTCAGCCCCACGGTTTCCAGCGCCCGCGCCAGCAGGTAGTGGGATACCGACAGTTCCACCAGGTTGACCTGCTGGCCCTTGATGTCGGCAAGCTTGTCGGTGCCCTTGAGCACCACGCCGTCGTTACCGTTGGAGAAGTCACCCACGATCAGGGCGGTGGAATCCACGCCGCCAGCAGCGGGAATGGTCAGCGCATCCATGTTGGTCATGGCGCAGCCGTCATAGGCACCGGCGGTGTACTGGTTGATGGATTCCACGTAGTCGTTGATCTGTACTACATCAATCTCGATGTCGTACTTGTCGGCCCACTTGTCGACGATCTTCTGTTGGGCACCGTAATCCCACGGCATCCAGCCCACATAGATGGACCAGCAAATGCTGAAGGAATCTTTGGCCAGTGCGGTGACCGGCATCAGGGATGTGGACAGGACAAGTGCTGCAACGGCAGCGGTCTTACGTACGGAAAGGGTCATCTCGGACCTCCTTGGCTACGGACGATGAGGAATCCAATGACAACGCGGTCATCGTGTCCTCCCGGGCTTTTGTCCCGCCGTGTAACCTTCAGCCGCATGTGCTGCGAAACGACTGCAAGAAGGTCGACTGCTCTCGGACCAGGCATCGGCTGCACGCTGTCTGTCGGTGCAGGCGACCGGAACCCTAGCGGTCTATTGGTTCAAATTGTATTGAGTGCTTAATGGCAACGTGGCCATTCGATTCCTCTTTCTGAGATAAAGCAAAGGGGATGCCAAGTGGCGAGGCTGAGGAAAATCAGGGGGTTGGCGCAGGGGGAAAACGAATCGGGCAGAAAGATGGGCAGTGACGGGGCATTGCGTTGTGCAATGCCCCTAACTGGTGCGGTTATTCCGCGTGGGATTGATGTTCGATGAAATCCACCAGCGCTTTCCAGCTCACCTGGTCCGCATGGGCATCATAGCCCACCGGCATGTCGAAGCGTTCTGCCACCGCATCCGCCTTCGGATTGGTGAAGCTGTGCTTGACGCCCGGGAAACTGAGCAGCTGGAAGTCAGCGCCGGCCTCGGTCATTTCCTTCACGAAGCCAGTGACTTGTTCGGCGGGAATCATCGGGTCGGCCTGGCCGGTGGCGGCGAGAATACGCGCCTTGATGTCACCCGGTTGGGCTGGAGTGTCGGTGCCCAGGGTGCCATGGAAGCTGGCCACGCCGGCCAGCTCGGTGCCCATGCGGGCCTGGTTCAGTACCACGCCACCGCCAAAGCAGTAGCCGATGGCGAACAGACGGCCTGCTTCTACCTGCTGCTGTTTCAGCATCATCTTGCGGGCGGCTTCGAAGCGGGCGTTCATCTTTTCTGGCTCGGCCATGGCGGATTTCATGAAGGATTCCGCATCCTTCGGATGAGTGGCCACCTTGCCGGTGCCATACATGTCTACCGCCAGGGCGGTATAACCGGCCCGGGCCAGCATGCGGGCGCGATCGCGGGCGTAATCGTTCAGGCCCCACCATTCGTGGATCACGATTACCCCGGGCCCGGGTTTTTTCTGTTTGTCATTCAGGTACATGACCCCGGTGCCCAGATCGTCGGGCAGGGTGACCCGGGTTTCAATGATGTCGCTGAACGCGGTCTGACTCATCATAAACAGGGATACCAACAGCAGAAGCCGTTTCATTGCAGATCCTTCTTCAGTCGTGCCACACCCAGCGTAACGGTTCGCCGAAATCATCATAAATCAGCTTGCGGGTGGGGCGGTGGGTGAGTCGTTGGCGGCGGGGTTTGTGCTTGCGCGCGTCGATGGTGGCAGCCACCTGGCTCAGATCGGTGCGCTGGGGCTGGCGGGGGCCGTTGAACAGCACAGTCTGGTGCCCTTTCCCGTGCACGGGATCGGTACCACTGACGCCACGGGGGATCTCCTTGATCTCTCCGCCCTTGGACAGATAGCGCTCCATATCGCGCTCAAGCTGATGGCGTTGCTGTTCTTTGCTGCTGCGAACCTTCACAGGACTCACCGCCGGGTAATAATGGGTGACCGTTCACAATATCAGCCTCTGCCGGAGGCATCTACCTCGTTGCCCAGGTCACCGGGTCAATGCATCGCGGATGGCCGCTTCCAGCTCACCACCGCGTGGCTCCGCCGTTGCCGGGAAATGGCGAATAAGGGAGCCGTCCGCCGCTACCAGATACTTGTTGAAGTTCCAGCCCGGCGCCTGGGTGGCGGCACCAAGGGCCCGGAATACCGAGTTGGCGTTGTCGCCCTTGACCGAACTGGTGGCGGCCATGGGGAAGGTGACGCCGTAGTTCACATAACAGACTTCCGCGGTATCGGACTCGCTGTTCAACTCCTGGCGGAAGTCGTCAGAGGGGAAGCCCACCACAAGCAGGCCCTGCTCCCGGTAGGTCTGGTATAGCGCCTCCAGATCCTTGAACTGCGGGGTGTAGCCACACTGGCTGGCGGTATTCACCACCAGCGTCAGCTTGTTGCGGGTGAGGGCACAGAGATCCAGCGTCTGCTGGGAATGCAGCTTTCTGACGGTGGTATCCAGGGCGTCGGCACAGCCGTCCGCCGCCTGCACCGCGGGGGTCAGTAACAAGGCAAACAGCAGGCCCAGATAGCGCGCCATGATCATCTCTCCATGAAATTGTCTGCACAGGATTCACGAAAGCGGATCAAGATGGCGCGAAGGGGATCACATTATCGAGGAACGAGGGCGTCGCCATCGAACTGCACCTGGCTCAGGCCGTGGCGCATGAAGGTGCGGATGTTGGCGTGGTCGGTGCCGTCCGGGTTGCCCTGAACGTCATGCCGATAGAAATGCCCGAAGCAGGCCAGGGTCTGGGCGTCGGACAGGTTGTTGAGTTTGGCGAAGGCAAAAATCTTGCAGGATCCCTCATTGCTGCCTGCCTCATTTGCCACCTGGTCATCGCCACTGCCGTTGGTAAAGCGGGTAGGGGTGTAGGTGTAGTGCTCGGCAATCACCTCTTGCACCTGCTCGAAGGCGACAGCATCGGGTACCAGGTTCAAGGCAAACATCAGGGTTTGAAGGGAATTGCTCATGGGGCGTCCTGTTCCGGTCAGTGAAAAGCGGAAGGGTAGCCGCATCACCGGAACAGGGGAAGGGGCAGCTACGGTTACCCGTTGGAGCTTTGTTCACAAAGCGAAGAGGTTGCCTGACCAGTTTTGGCATTCGCCTTGCCAGCAAGGCTCCAACGGTGGGGGTTGGCACGTCCCTTTTTCAAAGAGGCGGTTACTTCAGCGCCGGGTCTTTCGGTAGCACCATGCCGGTGCCCTGCAGCGGGTCACAGTTCTTCAGCACGACCTTGCCTTCCAGCATGTTGCCCCGGGAGTATTCCTGGAAGATGCACTCGTTGGTTTCCGGGTTGTAGTTCTGGATCCACAGGTTGTCGCCCTTCCAGGTGGCACCGATGTGGTACTGCTCTTCGGGCACCTTGATATTCATGGTGCCGCCAAAGCGTTTCACAAAAATCTGTTCCAGCCAGAAGTAGTAGGCCAGGGTGGCCACCAACCAGATCACGGCGGCAATAATCAGTGCCGGCTTCCATTTGCCCAGACGCACGCCGATACCGAACAGGGCACCGATGACGAGTACTGCAACGAGAAACCAGTAAAGGTAGGTAATCATTTTTTCATCCTTGTTGTCTTGAACGTCTCTGGCATCATAGCAGCCAGTAAAAAGTGGGATGTAAAAACCATGCAAGAGTGGTGGGTGTATATGCTGCGCTGTGCGGACCAGACACTGTATACCGGTATCAGTACCGAACCGGCCCGGCGTTTTCACGAGCATAATTACAGCCCCAAGGGCGCACGTTACACCCGTGCCCGCCGACCGGTACAGCCGGTGTTGCTGGTGCCCGCCGGCGATCGAGCCTCCGCCTCGCGGCTGGAAGCCCGGCTCAAGCGGTTGACCCGTAGCGAAAAACAGCAGTTACTGGCGAGCCTGCGCGACGACAAGCGCAAGGAACCGCTGTCATTCTGGATTGAAGGAGCAGAGAACCATGACACTTTGGCGTAGCCTTTTTCTGGTCATGCTGGCCGGCTGGCTCAGCGGCTGTGGCATCAACAACATTCCCACCTACGACGAACAGGTAAAAGCCGCCTGGTCGCAGGTGGAAAACCAGTATCAGCGCCGGGCAGACCTGATCCCCAACCTGGTCAATACCGTGAAGGGCTATGCCAGTCACGAGAGGGAAGTGCTGGTGGAAGTGACCCAGGCCCGCGCCAAGGTGGGCTCCATCCAGGTGGATGGGAACATGCTCAATAATCCGGAAAAACTGAAACAGTTCGAGCAGGCCCAGCGTCAGCTCGGTTCGGCCCTGCAACGGTTGATGGTGGTGGCGGAACGCTATCCGGACCTGAAAGCCAACCAGAATTTCCTGGCGCTGCAATCGCAGCTGGAAGGTACCGAGAATCGCATTAGCGTGGCGCGCCGTGACTACATCGCCGCCGTGCAGCAGTACAACACCGAAATCCGTACTTTCCCCGGGCGGCTGTGGCACAGCTTCCTGTACAGCGACATGGAAATGCGTGAAACCTACGAAGCCACCGCGGAAGATGCGGATCAGGCGCCGGCCGTCAGTTTCGAATGATGCGCTTATTTACCCTGCTGATACTGCTTCTGTCGTCGCCCCTGTGGGCGGCGCCGGAATTTCCCGAACTCACCGGCCGGGTGGTGGACAACGCCAACCTGATGACCGCCGCCCAGCGTCAGAGCCTGACCCAGGCACTGGCCTCGGCGGAACAGAACACCTCCAACCAGGTGGTCGTGGTCACCCTGTCGGATCTGCAAGGTTATGAGATCGCCGACTACGGCTACCAGCTGGGCCGCCACTGGGGCATCGGCAGCAAGGAATCCGATAACGGTGTCCTGCTGATCGTGGCGCCCAAGGATCGCAAGGTGCGCATCGAAGTGGGTTACGGCCTGGAAGGGGTGCTCACCGATGCGCTTTCCAGCGTCATCATCCAGCAGGAAATCCTGCCCGCCTTCCGCCAGGGTCAGTTCTACGGTGGTATCCAGGCCGGTGTCACCGCCATTCAATCGGCCATCAAGGGCGAATATCAAGGCGAACGCCAACCCCACGACAAACCCAGCGGCCTCAAGGCCCTGCTGATACTGATCGGCATGGTCGTGGTCACCTTCCTGCTGTCCTTTGGTGGCGGTGGTGGCCGGGGTGGCCGCCGTGGCGGCATGTTCATGCCGGTGCCCATGGGCGGCTTTGGCGGCGGTGGTGGTTTCGGTGGCGGCGGCTTCGGCGGCGGCGGTGGTGGATTCGGAGGCGGTGGCGCCTCGGGAGGTTGGTAATGTTGCTGAACAAGAACGCTCAGGAAACCCTGTCCCGCTCAATCGGCGAACAGGAAAAACGCACCGACGCTGAGCTGGTCACGGTGCTGGCTCGCCAGGCCGACGATTACCGCTATGTGACCCTGCTGTGGGCCGCGCTGTTGTCCCTGCTGGTGCCGGTGGCTTTGCTGTTCCTGCCGGTCTGGCTGACTCCCTTTGAAGGCCTACTGCTGCAATGGGGTGTACTGCTGGTGCTGGCGGTGCTGTTCCGCCTCAAGCCGGTGCAGTTCCGGGTCGTGCCCCGTCGCCTGCAACGCATGCGCGCCGCCGGCCTGGCCCGGCAGGCGTTCCTCGAGCAGGGCCTGCACCGCACCCGCGGCGGCACTGGCCTGCTGATCTTCGTCAGCGAAGCGGAACACTACGTGGAAATCCTGGCGGATCAGGGCATTGCCCGCCATGTGGATGACAGCGAGTGGCAGACCATCGTGGATGCCTTCATCGCCCGGGTGAAAGCCGGCCGGGTAGCGGAAGGCTTCCAGGAATGCGTGGCGGCCTGCGGCGACAAACTGGCCACCCACGTGCCCGCCACGGAACAAAAAAATGAGCTGCCGAACCACTTGATCATGCTCTGACCGACGAATGGCTAACTCATTCATTTTCTTGAGAAAAAGCCTGCCCTGTGCAGGCTTTTTTACTGTGAAATCAGGCGGTTGACGCACTTCGCATTTTCTTGAATATGAGCAATCAGGGTTATTGCACCGGGTAAAAGGTTCCGGTAACTAGAGAGAGCAAAGGTAAAACGCACGAATAAAAATACCGGCTCACCCCGAACAAGGACTGAGCGGTCGTCACCTCAAAGCAGGGTCGCCATGGGCCTTGATGTAGCTGCTTTGACACAGCGAGGAGAGAGACGATGAGACTGTTTCGCGAAAAGAGCGCTGCTGCCATCCCCCCGGTGTTGATCACCGAGTCCAACGATGTGGAGCGCCTCAAAGCCATCGCCCGCAACACCGCCGCCTTCGATCTGGGCGTCCAGGACGTGGAGTGGGAAAATGATCTCCCCGATGATCACGGCTGCATGCGCCTGAAGCTCAGCGGCGACTATTACTTCGTGATCCGTCCCTGAGCGACGTTGTTGATCGTGCGACATGCCCTGATATCTGCAACCGGAGCGCAGTAACCCTTCACAGGCGAATCCCCTGACGCCCGCACCGGGGTTTGCCCTCTGGCATCCTTCCTGCCTCGTGATAAAGTCGTACCTGAATCAATAATGATCGCAGGGAGCGACACATGAAAACCCCTTTGCTTGCTACCACCGCCATCCTCGGCGCCATCACACTTTCCACCCCGGTCTTTGCCTCTCACAGTGTCTATGGCGTCCTCAAAGGCGGCTGGACCGATCTGGATGACCGGGATATCCCCTCCGAAGTAGACACCACCGATCACACCTTCTCGCTGCTGGGTGGCGTCAGCTTCCCCCTGGCTCGCGATACCTTCACCGTTGGCGTGGAAGGCGGTGCTGTGTGGCTGGGTGACTACGGCGACGGCAATGAAGTCGACATCTCCGGCATCGAAGCCGCCGCCATCGGCAAGGCCCGCATCGCCACCGGCACCGACCTGTTCCTGCGCGCCGGCGCCCTGCGCTGGGACGCGGAATTCGACCACGGCAGCGACGAAAACGGCACCGACGGCTTCTGGGGCGCCGGCTTCACCTACGGCCTCGACAACCTGAAATTCCGCGGCAGCGTGGACCGCTATTCACTGGATGACGTGGATGTGGAGGCGTATACGCTGGGGTTGGAGTATCGGTTTAACTGATTGGGCGTTGGCTCGCGGAACAGTGATGTACTTGCTTCGGGGCAGAGGGCAAGGCCTGACCGCGGATCTCGGTTTCACTAATTTAGGTGTTTTGATTTGAGAATAGATGAACCAGCAATTAAACCTCTTGATTCTGCGCTTTCTTTATTTGATGAGATATCTAGTTCACTTGTTACAAGAAGTTCGCGATTTGGCTTTAGAGGTCAGTCAGATGAAAGCTGGGAATTGACTCCAACTCTTTCAAGATACAAGAACGTCCTATCCAAAAGGTATCCTGAAAATACAATCCCTTTTTCCTTTAATGGTCATGTCTCGACAAGACTAATTGAATCGTTCCGCGAAAACTTAACGATCAATAGTGACATTTCGCATGAAGACATTAATAGGATGGATCTTTGGCAGTTTGGACAGCACTATGGCTTGCCAACACCTTTATTGGACTGGACTTACTCTCCTTATGTCGCTTTGTTTTTTGCAATCACTTCAGGAGATTATTTTGATAAGAAAAGATCTGTCTGGGTTATTGATCTCGATTTGTTGAAGTCTGTAAATGAATTTATCCAGCATGACATCTATATGAAGAACCCAGATGCAATTGAATTGGTTAAGCTCTCTTTCCCACTTGTGCATCCTATTTCTGCAGTAGAAAAATACAATAAAAGGTTGGCGTATCAGCAGGGTTTTTTTACCAACCATGGTGACTACTATTCATTCGAGGCTTGGGCTGCGGCTGTTACAGCAAATCTTCTCCACAACGACTTTGATAAGCCTCTATTCACAAAGTATGTGTTTCCTTGCTCACCTTCAGAGCAAATGAAGATTCTCGATATACTTGACGCTATGAATATTAACTATAGAACCCTGTTTCCCGATATTCATGGCTCAGTTATGGGTGCTCTTGACGCTACAATGCGTTCATTTCAGCAGGAAGGCCGAGCATATCGAATTGGGGCCAAGAGGCGACAGGGAGAATAATGCTTGAGGTCAATCGGTAGCCAACTTGTAGGCAACCACAAAAAAGGGTTAGAGATCGCTCTCTAACCCTTTTTCGTTATCTGGTAGCAAGGGGCGGACTTGAACCGCCGACCCCAGCATTATGAGTGCTGTGCTCTAACCAGCTGAGCTACCTTGCCATTTGAGGTCGCGAATTTTCCGCGAGGGAGGGGTGGGTGTCAAGCGCTGGGTGCCTTTGTGGGTAATGTTTGATCAGTTGTTGGCAGAGAAAGGGGATATCTGCCATAGTTGCACATCAAATGAAAATGATTCTTAATTGTAAGTCGTTAATACTTGACCAAATTGCTCAGGATTACTACGCTTCACGTCAAATACACGCAATAAGGGTGTGGATATGCGGTTGACTACAAAAGGTCGCTACGCGGTGACGGCGATGCTGGATCTGGCATTGCATGCGGCCACGGGCCCGGTGTCACTGGCGGATATTTCCGATCGTCAGGGTATATCCATTTCCTATCTGGAGCAGTTGTTCGCCAAGTTGCGCCGTAATGGCCTGGTGAACAGCGTGCGCGGGCCGGGCGGGGGCTATCAGCTCAGCCGGGCCAGTGACGATATTGATGTAGCGGCGGTGATTGCGGCGGTGGACGAGTCGGTGGATGCCACCCGTTGCGGCGGCCACGGGGATTGCCAGGAAGGCGATACCTGCCTGACCCACCACCTGTGGTGCGATCTGTCGGATCAGATACAGGCCTTTCTGGGCGGTATTTCCCTGGGGGAGCTGGTGGCTCGCCAGGAAGTGAAGCAGGTGGCCCAGCGCCAGGACCGTCAGCATCAGCGTCTGCCCGTCAGTAGCCTGTAGACTGCTTCTGAATCCTCATCGTCAGCCTTTGCCGGCACCGCACACCCTTTACCCGGCAGCCACGATGACGGTGTGGATTCAGGTATAATCTCCTCTCTGTTTTTTCGCCAACCCCAATCGCCACAAGCCAAGTCGCCATGAGCCAAGCCGTCTATCTCGACTACGCGGCAACTACCCCGGTAGACCCGGCGGTGGTTGATGTGATGGTCCGTCATCTCGGTCCCGAAGGGACGTTCGCCAACCCGGCCTCACGCAGCCACCTTTATGGCTGGCTGGCGGAGGAAGCGGTGGAATCCGCCCGCCGTCAGGTGGCGGACCTGCTGCAGGCGGACCCGCGCGAGATTGTCTGGACCAGCGGTGCCACCGAGGCCAATAACCTGGCCATCAAGGGCGTGATCGAAGCCCGTGGCGGTGGCCATGTGATTACCAGTGCCACCGAACACAAGGCGGTGCTGGATGCCTGTGGCTGGCTGGCAAAGCAGGGCCACCCGGTGACCTACCTGACACCCGCGGCCGATGGCCGTATCGACCCGCAGAGCGTGGCCGAGGCGCTCCGTCAGGACACCGTGTTGGTGAGTGTGATGCACGCCAACAACGAGACCGGGGTAATCAACGATATCGCCGCCATCGGCGCCCTGTGCCGCGAGAACGGTGTGTTGTTCCATACCGATGCGGCCCAGAGTGTGGGCAAGCTGGATTTGAATGTGCAGGCCCTGCAGGTGGATCTGTTGTCCGTGTGCGCGCACAAGATTTATGGGCCCAAGGGCATTGGGGCGTTATATGTGCGCCGCTCGCCGGATGTGAAGGTGGCGGCGCAGATTCATGGTGGCGGCCACGAGCGGGGCATGCGCTCCGGTACCCTGGCGACTCACCAGATCGTCGGTATGGGCGAAGCGGTTGCCCTGGCGGCCCGTTTGCGGGATGAGGAAGGCCCGCGTATTGCCGGGCTGCGCGATCGTTTGTGGCATGGCATCAGCCAGCTGGACGGGGTGAGCATCAATGGTGAGGGTGCGCCGCGTTTGCCGGGGCATCTCAATGTGGCCTTTGCCAGCGTGGACGGTGAAATGCTGCTGACCGCCATGAATCAGGCGGCGGTTTCCTCCGGCTCTGCCTGTACCTCTGCGTCCCTGGAGCCTTCCTATGTGCTCAAGGCCATGGGTGTGCCGGATGCGCTGGCCCATGGTTCCATCCGCTTTTCGGTGGGGCGCTTTACCTCGCAGGCGGATATCGACCGGGTGATCGAGAACGTGACCGAGGTCATTCAGCGACTGAGAAAGGTGGCCGGTTAGTCGTTGTTATCCTAATCGGCGGCGCGTTTTATGCCCCGAGCGGTTTTCTGCACGGTAGTACCTCCCTGCTATGGTGAATAAACACCTGAGTGGGAGGGAGCTCCATGCATGGCGTCATTATTTCCAACCTGAAAAAATACGTGGAAGAAAAACTGGGCGAGGACGCCTGGGACACTCTGCGTGACAAGGCCGGGCTGCCTGGCAAGGCCTTTATTCCTATCAGCATGTACCCGGACAGTGATCTTGAGGATCTTCTGGCTGCGGCGGTGGAGGTCACCGGCCAGGGCCGCGACGAGATACTCAAGGATTTCGGTGCCTGGGTGATTCCCCCGCTAATGAAAATGTACCGCTCCTTTATTCCTGATGACTGGGACGCGGTGACCTTCCTGAAAAACATCGACGATCGCATTCACGAGCGGGTAGTGCGCATGAAAGATGCCAACGCCAAGCCGCCGCATATCAATGTGTCGGAAATTTCCCCGGGGCTGCTGGAGGTGGAGTATCAGTCGCACCGGGACATGAGCTATCTGGCGCTGGGCTGCGTCTATGGTGTGGCCGAGTACTATGGGCAGAAGGCAGCCCTGATGGAGGAGAAGCGGGTGGTGGGT
>NZ_DEXN01000047.1:5170-6047 GCF_002364155.1 Alcanivorax sp. UBA3183 | reverse complement strand
CTTGCAAGCAAGGCTCCAACGGTCCTTTCTTTCATCGCCCTTAGGCTTTCCCGTCAGGGGGATAAATCGCGCAAAAACAGAAAAATGTGACCGGCTATGTCACCTGGCTGTGAAGGGGTAGATATTCGCCGGGCCAGTGGTGGTGCGGGCTGGTTGGACGGTCGTACATGCGGCACAGCTCTTGCTGTTATGGAGGGAGAAGGAGAGCCGGCTCGGGAGCAGTGACATGCATGGCGTGATCGTGACCAATTTCAAGCGGTATCTGGATGAATTCATGGGTACCGACGCCTGGGGCGAAGTGGTCTCCACGGCGGGGTTGCAGGGCAAGACCTATCTGCCGGTGGCGCTGTATCCGGATGAGGAAATGGAAGCGCTGTTGCGGGCAGCGGAATCTGCTACCGGGTTACGTCGGGATGACCTGCTGGCGGATTTCGGTGAGTGGGTGATCGGCCCGCTGATTACTATGTACCAGCCGATGATTCCCACGGGCTGGGATGCCATGACATTTCTGCTGAACATGCAGCAGATCCACGAACGCATTCTGCGCCTCAAGGACCCGGCGGCGACAGCGCCGAAGATTGAGGTGCACAAGCGCGGCGACGATACCCTGGAAATTCACTACCGCTCCCACCGCAATATGGCGGCGATGATTCATGGCTCGGTGAAGGGGGTTGCCGCCTATTTCAATGAAACCGCCAGCCTGCTTGGCTCGGAAGCGGGTGAGGGTGGGGAGCAGCGGTTTGTGTTCCATATCCAGCCGAACAAGACGCAACAAGCGCTGGAGGCGGTGTAAGGCGGACGTGGTGTTGTACCGTCTTCTCGGGCGACAAGTTCCAGAACCAAGTCAAAAGCGATTTACCACAGAGGACACAGAGTT
>NZ_DEXN01000047.1:3514-5015 GCF_002364155.1 Alcanivorax sp. UBA3183 | reverse complement strand
TCCTCTGTGGTGAAAATGCTTTTTGCGTAGCGGGAGGCTAGGCAGTCAGTGACTGGGCCTGTTGTTTGATCTTGCCGACCATGGCGCGCAGGCCGTTGCCGCGGGTGGGGCTGAGGTGGTTGAGCAGGTCGATGCGATCGAAGAAGGCGTCCATGTCGTAATCGTGGATGGCCTGGGGAGACTGGCGGTTCAGGGCGGCCAGTACGATGGCGGCCAGGCCCTTGACGATCAGGGCGTCGGAATCCACCGCCATGTACAGCGTGTCCGCGTCGCTGTCGTAATCGGTTTCCAGCCACACCTGGCTCTGGCAGCCGCGCACAAAGCGGTCTTCGGTTTTCAGCTCATCGGGCAGCTCGGGCAGTTGCTTGCCCAGGTCGATGATATAGCGATAGCGCTCTTCCCAGTCATCCAGGAATTCCAGGTCTTCACTGATGTCCTCAGCGGTAATCTTTTCGCCAAGGGTGATGTTGTGGATATCGAACACGTCGCTTGCACTCCAGAATAGCGGCTAGCTTCTAGCAGCTGCTTTTCAAAACATTCCCAACTCGAGTTGAGCCTCTTCACTCATCATATCGCGGCTCCAGGGCGGATCGAACACCAGGGCCACTTCCACCTTGTCCACGTTGGGCACCTTGCCGAGCCGGTCTTCCACATCGCCCACCAGTACCGGGCCCATGCCGCAGTTGGGGGCGGTGAGGGTCATGCGGACCTGCACCACGTTTTCGCCATCGCGCTGGATCACATCGCAGCCGTAGACCAGGCCCAGTTCCTTGATGCTCACCGGAATTTCCGGGTCGAAGATGGTCTGCAGGGTGCTGTCCAGGTCGTCCTGGCGCACGCTGCCGTCCTCGTTGGCGGGCGCGAAGTCCAGCTTCAGCGGTTGCTGGCCGATGGCGTCTGCGTCGGTGCCGTCGATGCGTGCCATGTTGCCATTGATGGTCACCGTGTAGGTGCCGCCCAGGGCCTGGCTCAGATTGACGAAGCTGTTCTTGGGGATGGTAATGCGGGTGCCGTCCGGCACCTTGCGGGCCGGTACATCACGCTGGACGACAACCGTTCTCTGTTCTTGCGCCAACTCAGACCTCGTCTACGGTAAAGCTCTCGCCGCAGCCGCACTCACCGGTGGCGTTGGGATTGCGGAACTTGAACAGGCTGTTGACGCCCTCGGTGACGTAGTCGATGACCAGGCCATTAAGCATGGGCAGCCACTTTTCCGGCACGTACAGGTTGACGCCGTCGATCTCGAACAGCTTGTCGCCGTCTTTGGGTTCTTCCACAAAATCGAGGGTGTACATGAACCCGGAGCAGCCGGATTCGTCCAGATCCAGACGGATGCCGCTGGCACTGGCTCGCTGGATTTCCCGCAGGGCCTGTTGGTTGGCAGCCTCGGTCAGGTTAAGGGTGACCTGGCCGGGTTGGAATGTCTGAACTGTCATGAAATTACCTACCTTGCATTAGCGCATGGTTGATATTGCCGCAGGAGCGTCGCTTGAGACGCGAA
>NZ_DEXN01000047.1:308-3454 GCF_002364155.1 Alcanivorax sp. UBA3183 | reverse complement strand
CGCGTCTCAAGCGACGCTCCTACTGAGGTGTGTGCCGGGCTCAGAGAAAGGTCTTCACCTTCTCCAGCGCCTCGAACAGGCGATCCACCTCATCAAGGGTATTATAAATGGAGAACGAGGCCCTGACTGTGCCCGGAATGCCCAGAGTGTCCATCAGCGGCATGGTGCAGTGATGGCCGGTGCGAACCGCCACGCCCTGTTTATCCAGCAGCATGCCCACATCCGCCGGGTGAGCGCCTTCCAGCAGGAAGGACAGCACACTGACCTTATTGGCGGCGGTGCCGATGATTTTCAAGCCATCGAAAGCCTCTGCCTGTTTGGTGGCATGGACCAAGAGAGAATCTTCATGGGCCTGTAGTGCTTCGCGGTCCTGCTGATTGAACCAGTCGATAGCAGCGGCCAGGCCGATAGCCCCGGCAATATTGGGGGTGCCGGCTTCGAATTTGTAGGGCAGCTGGTTCCAAGTGCTCTTTTCGAAGCTCACCGTTTCGATCATCTCGCCGCCGGTCTGGTAGGGCGGCATGGCCTCCAGCAGCTCGCGACGGCCGTAAAGCACGCCGATGCCGGTGGGGCCAAACAACTTGTGGGCGGAGAAGGCGTAGAAATCCACGTCCAGGGCCTGCACATCCACCGGGAAGTGGGCCACCGCCTGGGCGCCGTCGACTACAGTAATGGCGCCTGCCTCACGGGCCTTGGCGACCATTTCCTGCACCGGGTTCAGGGTGCCCAGGGCATTGCTGGCATGGCCGATGGCGAAGATTTTGGTGCGCTCGGTGAGCAGCTGGTCGAAGGCGTCCTGATCCAGGCTGCAATCCTCGCGCAGCGGGATCACCTTCAGCGTCGCGCCGGTGGCCAGGCAGGCCTGCTGCCAGGGCACGATATTGGCGTGGTGCTCGCTGGTACTGATCAGCACCTCGTCGCCGGGCTGCAGGCGCTCACGGCCGATGCACTGGGCGACGATGTTGATGGACTCGGTGGTGCCCTTGGTCCACAGGATTTCTTCGCGGCTGGCGTTCAGGAAGCGGGCCACGGTCTCGCGGGCGCCCTCGAACTGGCCGGTAGCCAGGTCGCTGAGATGATGGGCGCCGCGGTGCACATTGGAGTTCACCGTGCGGTAGTAGTGCTCCAGCACGTTCAGCACCGCTTCCGGTTTCTGGGTGGTGGCACCGTTATCCAGATACACCAGCGGCTTGCCGTTGACCTGTTGATCCAGGATCGGGAACTGTGCGCGAAGGGCTGCCACATCAAACGTCATTACGCGGCGTCTCCTGCCGGGCTGGCATGGGTCAGTTCCGCTTCCAGCCAGGGCTGGGCCCACTCGGTCACTGCCGCGTCGGGCAGGGCCATCAGCAATTCGTTAACGAAGCCCAGGCTCAGCATGCGCTTGGCTTCGGCAGCGGGAATGCCGCGCGATTGCAGGTAGAACTGCTGACCGGCATCCAGCTGGCCGACGGTGGTGCCGTGGGCACACTTCACATCGTCGTTGTAGATTTCCAGCTCTGGCTTGGTGTTGATCTCGGCGCCGGGGTTGAGCAGCAGGTTCTTGTTGGACAGCTCCGCATTGGTGCCGCTGGCGAAGGGGTGAATGTGGATGCGGCCATTGAAGACCGCCTTGCCGCTTTCACCGGCCAGACCCCTGAAGTTCTGATCGGACTGACAGTTGGGCACCGCGTGCTCCACGCACAGCTGGTTGTCCACGTGGCTCTTGTCGCGCACCACGAAGATGCCTTTCATGTTCAGCTCGGCACCGCTCTTGTTCACCAGGGCGCGCACGTCGTTGCGGCGCAGGCGGTTGCCGGTCATCAGTTGGTAGCTGTCTACCTTGCTGACGCCCTGCTGATCGATGATCAGGGTGCCGATGTGCAAGGTATTGGCCTGCTCGCCCTGCAACCGGTAATGGGTCAGGGTGGCGTTGTCGGCGGTGATCAGGGCGGTGACCGCATTGGTCAGCGCCTGGCCTTCGGCGTGATAGTGCTCGATGACGGTGGCTTCGGCGCCGGCATTGAGCTTGACGATGACACGCGGGTTGCAGTGGGCCGGCGCTTCGCTGGCGCTCTGGATTTGCAGGTGAATCGGTTGTTCGATGCGGGTATTGGCGGCCACTTCCAGCACCACCGGTTGCCCGCACACCGCGCCGTTATAGGCGGCAAAGGGGGTCTGTAGACCGTTTACCGCGGGCGCGTCGTGATGCAGATTGACGCCGGCGGGCAGGGAACTGCCCTGCAGTTGGCCATTGTTGATGGTGACCACGAACTCGCTCAGGGCCGGCAGGGGCTGGCTGATCTCGCCATCGGCAACCGCGTTCAGGTGGCCGTCGGCCAGGGCCTGCAACGAGGTGTACTTCCAGCGTTCGGTCTTGCGTTCCGGGAAGCTGGCAGCCTCCAGGTCGGTCAGCGCATCGCCGTCACTGCCGTGGCGGCGGGCGTTGGCCAGGGCCTGGCTTTTCAGGTCAATGGCGAGGTCGCTTGCAGAGAGTGTCATGCGGACTCCTCTTCTCCTGTGAGCCAGCCGTAGCCTTTCTTCTCCAGCTCCAGGGCCAGTTCCTTGCCACCGGATTTGATGATCTGGCCGTTGGACAGTACGTGCACAAAGTCCGGCACGATGTAGTCCAGCAGGCGCTGATAGTGGGTCACCAGCACGATGCCGCGCTCCGGGCTGCGCAGGGAATTGACGCCCTTGGCCACGGTTTGCAGGGCATCGATGTCGAGCCCGGAATCGGTTTCGTCGAGCAGCGCCAGTTTCGGCTCCATCAGCAGCATCTGCATGATTTCGTTGCGCTTTTTTTCGCCGCCGGAAAAGCCTTCGTTGACCCCGCGCTTGAGGAAGCTGGCGTCCAGGTTGACCTGTTTGCAGGCGGCACGGGCCTGGCGGAGCAGGGTAACCGAATCCCACTCTTCCTTGCCTTGAGCCTTGCGAACCGATTCCAGCGCGGCCTTGAGAAATTCCATGTTGGAGACGCCGGGGATTTCCACCGGATACTGGAAGGCCAGGAACAGGCCCGCCTGGGCGCGCTCTTCGGGCTCCAGCTCTGCCAGGCTCTTGCCCTCAAACAGGGCTTCGCCGCCAGTGATGGCGTAGTTGTCACGACCGGCAAGCACGTTGGCCAGGGTAGATTTGCCGGAGCCGTTGGGGCCCATGATGGCGTG
>NZ_DEXN01000047.1:0-184 GCF_002364155.1 Alcanivorax sp. UBA3183 | reverse complement strand
CCGTTGGGGCCCATGATGGCGTGTACCTCGCCCGGTTTAATGGTCAGGTTCAGGCCCTTGAGAATCGGCTTGTCCGCCACGGTGGCGTGCAGATCACGAATTTCCAGCATGTTTTGATGCGCCTTTCGGTTGGGCTGGCTTCCAGCCCGGTTAATCAGGGTGTTGTAGGAGCTATGCTTGCATG
>NZ_DEXN01000015.1:130231-130760 GCF_002364155.1 Alcanivorax sp. UBA3183 | reverse complement strand
CCGGTGCTTTTCAATCTGATACGCCGGGGCCTGCGCAGCGGGGTCAAACAGGTGATTATTGCCGACCCGGGGCGGTCGCCGTTCTATGCCCTGGCGGAAAAATGCGAGAATGCCGGTATGGATGCCCGTGTCGTGGAGCGCCGGACCAAAACCCCAAAAGTCCTGAGCGCGGATCTGTTGATTATTAATCGCTAACGCAGCGATCTGCGATGTATCAAACATGCGGCGCCCCAGTGCCGCACTATTGATTTTTCGCACCTCGCCACCATGTTGTTTCCACGCTGAATGGAAGTGACAACATTATGAGCCAAGACGATAGCAATACTGTTGAGCAACCCTCGAGCAGCCTGGCGCTGCCTGACCAGCCGAAACCCCAACGCATCTACCTGATTCCCGTCCAGCACCGGCCTTTCATGCCCGGGCTGGTACAGCCGGTGATGCTGGACAAGGAACGCTGGCAGGCAACACTGGAACGAGTCAGTCAGACCCCACACCAGTCGCTCGGGCTGGTCTATGTCGGCGATAACGA
>NZ_DEXN01000015.1:129089-130133 GCF_002364155.1 Alcanivorax sp. UBA3183 | reverse complement strand
CCGGATTCGGTGACGCCGGAAGATTTCCCGGAATACGGCTGCCTGGTCAAGGTTCACGCCCTCAATGAAGAAAACGACCAGTTCCAGATGGTGGCTCAGGGCACCACGCGATTTCATATTGAAAACTGGCTGACCCGCAAGCGGCCCTTCATGGCTGAGGTCAGCTATCCGGAACCTCGTGTCGAGGCGGATGAAACCATCCGCGCCTTCGGCATGGCCATTATCAACACCATCCGCGAACTGCTGCCCCTGAATCCGCTCTACAATGAAGGGCTGCGCCACTATCTACAGAATTTCTCCCCCAGCGACCCCTCGCCGCTGACTGACTTCGCAGCAGCGCTAACCAGCGCCAACGGCGCGGAGCTGCAGGCCATTCTGGAAACCGTGCCGTTGAAACCGCGCATGGAAAAAGTGCTCACTCTGGTCAAGAAAGAGCTGGAGGTGGCCCGACTGCAGAGCCAGATTTCCGAAGAGGTCAACGAGAAGGTCAGTCAGCACCAGCGCGACTTCTTCCTCCGCGAGCAGCTCAAGATCATCCAGCGGGAGCTGGGCCTGAGCAAGGATGACAAGACCGCCGAAGCGGAGGAATTCCGCGAACGCATGAGCGCCTTGGCGCCGCCGGAATCCGTACAGAAACGTTTTGAAGACGAGCTGCAGAAGCTGTCAGTGCTGGAAACCGGCTCACCGGAATATGGCGTCACGCGCAACTATCTGGACTGGCTCACCAGCGTACCCTGGGGCCAATACAGCGACGACAACCTGGATCTGAAACATGCCCGGGAGATCCTGGAAGCCCACCACAGCGGCCTGGATGATGTGAAGGACCGGATTGTGGAATTTCTGGCCGTGGGCGCCCTGCGTGGCGAGGTCAAAGGGTCCATTATCCTGCTGGTGGGCCCACCGGGTGTGGGCAAGACCAGCATCGGTAAATCCGTCGCCGATGCCCTGGACCGCAAATTCTACCGATTCAGCCTGGGCGGCATGCGCGACGAAGCCGAGATCAAGGGCCATCGGCGCACCTACATCGGCGCCATGCCCGGCAAG
>NZ_DEXN01000015.1:128719-128990 GCF_002364155.1 Alcanivorax sp. UBA3183 | reverse complement strand
ACATCGGCGCCATGCCCGGCAAGCTGGTGCAGGCACTCAAGGAAACCGGCACCGCTAATCCGGTGATCATGCTCGATGAGGTGGACAAATTGGGGCAGTCTTTCCAGGGTGACCCTGCCTCGGCCCTGCTGGAAGTGCTGGACCCGGAACAGAACCAGGATTTTCTCGACCACTACCTGGATGAACGGCTGGACCTGAGCCACGCCCTGTTTATCTGTACCGCCAATACCATGGACAGCATTCCCGGTCCCTTGCTGGACCGCATGGAAGT
>NZ_DEXN01000015.1:127000-128585 GCF_002364155.1 Alcanivorax sp. UBA3183 | reverse complement strand
TATATCACCGAAGAAAAAGTGCAGATCGCGCGCCAGCACCTGTGGCCCCGTGCCCTGGAACGTGCCGGCGTAAAACCCGGCCAGTTGCGCATCAGCGACAGCGCGCTGCGCCAGATCGTGGAAGGCTATGCCCGCGAAGCCGGGGTCCGTAATCTGGAAAAACAGCTCAACAAGATCATCCGCAAGGCGGCGGTGAAACTGCTGGCTGGGGAAAAGAAACTGAGCGTCTCCGGCAAGAATCTGGCGGATTTCCTCGGCCAACCCTACTTCCAGACCGAGAAGACCCAGCGAGGCGTGGGCGTGGTAACCGGCCTGGCCTGGACCTCCATGGGCGGCGCCACGCTCTCCGTGGAAGCCAGCCAAGTGCACAGCAAGCAGCGGGGCTTCAAGCTCACCGGTCAGCTTGGTGATGTCATGAAAGAGTCCGCGGAGATTGCCTACAGCTATGTAGCCAGCCATCTGCGCGATTACGGCCTGAGCGAAGAGCGCCTGGATGAAGCCTTTCTCCATCTCCATGTGCCGGAAGGGGCAACCCCCAAGGATGGCCCCAGTGCCGGTATCACCATGGCCAGCGCCCTGCTGTCACTACTGTTGAAGAAGCGTTTGCCGCGCAAGGTGGCCATGACCGGCGAGCTGACCCTCACCGGCCAGGTACTGGCGGTTGGCGGCATCCGTGAAAAAATTATCGCCGCCCGGCGTGTAGGTATTCGTGAGGTGATTTTGCCGGACGCCTGCCAGCGGGATTTCGACGAACTGCCGGGGTACCTGAAAGACGGACTCACTGTGCATTTTGCCAAACAGTACGACGATGTCTTTCAGATACTCTGGGGTAAATAGGTTGCGAGAAACGAGTGATGAATAGCGAAAGGCAAAAACGGGCTGAAGTCCCGGAGTCAGTATCTCTGCGATCTCAACGACGAACTGCCCGATGAATTCACCCGCCGACAAACCCTACTATATCGTGCCCATCTGCCATGAGCGGGTGAGCACGGTGTACAGGGATGAGCATATTCTGCTGGTCAACAAACCGGCCTATCTGCTCAGTGTGCCGGGGCGCGCACCGGAAAATCAGGACTGTGCGGTGCGACGCCTGGCGCGAAAAGATCCGGATATACGCCTGGTGCACCGACTGGATCTGGATACGTCAGGCATCATGGTCTTCGCTCTCATCCGCCAGGCGCAGAGCCAACTCAGCCGGCTGTTCCAGCAACGTACCGTGAAGAAACGCTATCAGGCGGTGGTGCACGGCCTGGTAGCAAAAGATAGCGGCAGCATCGAGTTGCCATTGATCGCGGACTGGCCCAACCGCCCGTTGCAGAAGGTCTGTTACGACACAGGCAAGTCCGCCCTCACCCATTACCAGGTGCTGGAACGGGACGAAGCCCGCAACCGCACCCGGCTGGCGTTAAGCCCGGTCACCGGCCGCAGCCATCAACTACGGATTCACTGTCGGGAGCTGGGTCATCCGATCATTGGCTGCGACATGTATGCGCCACCGGAGATTGAGGCACTGAGCCCGAGGCTGTTGCTGCACGCGGAGTGGCTGGCCTTCAACCACCCGGTGACCGGGCTATGGCAGGAATTC
>NZ_DEXN01000015.1:125213-126867 GCF_002364155.1 Alcanivorax sp. UBA3183 | reverse complement strand
CATGCAAGCATAGCTCCTACAGGTTATTCCCAATCATCGCCGTAGTCGTGCAGCAGCTCTTCCCCGGCCTTGATGGACTTCAGGGCCACCACGGTCAGGTCGTCATAGTAAGCCACGTTGGGTTTCTTGCCGTGGTTGATGAAGCGCAGATCACAGAGCACCCGGTAGCGCTCTTTGCCCTCGTCATCCAGCGATAACACATAGGGGCCATCTTTTTTGGCAACCTTGGTTTTACACAAACCCAGCTCGGTATCTTTCTTGATTCGCTGGGTGGCAAACAGGCCACGACCATGGACGGCGCTATGGCGCACTTCCACTAGATCGTCACGGAGATAGGGTTTTGACATTTTTTCGCACTTTACGTTACTGACACAGCCATGGCATCTTGCCAGAAAAGCGGTAACAGTTGAAAAATTCGATGCAAGGGATGCATGTCATGGGTTTTGCGGATTTTCCGTTTGAGTCACGTTACGTCACGCTGAATGGCCACCGCCTGCACTATATTGATGAAGGTGAAGGACCGGTACTGCTGTTCATCCATGGCAATCCCACCTCCAGTTACCTGTGGCGCAACGTGATCAAGCCGCTTCGTGGCCACTATCGTTGTATCGCTCTGGACCTGATCGGTTTTGGCAACAGCGACCAGCCCGACATCGATTACCGCTTCCTGACCCATTACCGCTATCTGGAAGATTTCGTTGCTACCCTGGGGCTCTCCGACATCACCCTGGTGCTCCACGACTGGGGCGGCCCCCTGGGTTTTCGATTGGCACAGCAACAACCCCGGACAGTCAGCCGTCTGTGTTTTATGGAAACCTTCCCGTTCACCTGTGACTGGGATGAGTTCCCCCTGCCCTTGCGCCCTCTTTTCTTTGCCTTCCGACAAGAACGCCTGGGCCGGTTTCTGATTATCAACCGCAATCTGTTTGTCAGAATGGTGCTGCCTTTCGGTGTTATTCGTCATCTTCCCCGCAGCGTCAGGCGCATCTACCAGAAGCCGTTTCGTCAGCGGGCGTCCCGCTACCCGGTATATGTCTGGCCCAACCAACTACCGATCAATGACCGCCAGGATGAAACCTGGAAGGCCATTGAGGAGATTGAAAAGGGACTGGGCAGCATGCCCCAGCCCATGCTGCTACTGAGGTTTCGCCCCGGGGCCGTGCTCGGCCCGGCGCGCATTCGCTGGTTGCTGGATCAGATCCCCAATCTGGATATTTCCGATTGCGGTCGTGGGCTGCACTATGTGCAGGAAGATAACCCTGAGGCGATCGCTGATGCGATCGAACACTGGCTGCATCCATTGACAGGAACCATGGCAGAGGCCGCCACCCCCGCCAGTCCGCGCCTGCATGAATCCGACGATCATGCAGAGCCACTGACCTGGTACTATGGCGTAAGCTGCTATGGCCATGCTCTGGTCGCCGAGTCCGCTCACGGCCTGATCCACTTCGATTTCTGCAACAACATGGATGACGCGCTGGGCAGACTGAAGCAGCGCTTTCCAGCCGCTAACCTCATCGAGCAACCCACCCCGGCACTGCTGGCCACCCTGGACCACCCCGATTCCGCGCCGAGCCCGCTACATCTTTGCGGCACGCCATTCCAGCGACAGGTATGGCAAGCGCTATTACACATTCCCCCCGGCAGCACCCGC
>NZ_DEXN01000015.1:124890-125080 GCF_002364155.1 Alcanivorax sp. UBA3183 | reverse complement strand
CCTATGGCGAGATTGCCCGGCAAGTTGGCAGCCAGGCCCGGGCCGTAGGTCAGGCAGTGGGCAAGAACCGCCTGGCAGTCCTGGTGCCCTGTCACCGGGTCACCCGTGCCGATGGGGGTCACGGCGGATTCTACTGGGGCACAGCACTGAAACAGCAGTTGCTGGATCAGGAGAGTACGACAAAAGGAAA
>NZ_DEXN01000015.1:124325-124782 GCF_002364155.1 Alcanivorax sp. UBA3183 | reverse complement strand
TCCCCGTGAGCATTCTCCACACCGGCAAAGATCTGTTACGCATGAATGAGCTGGCCACCATTCTGCTCAAATACGGCTTTGCCGACGTAATTCGTCGACTGGGGCTTTCCACTCCGGTGGAACATGCCGGCAAGCTGGTGCGCAGTTCCATGCGCCCGGACATGCTGCGCATGGGTACCGCCGAGCGACTGCGCCATGCCATGGAAGAGATGGGCCCCACTTTCGTCAAACTCGGGCAGGTACTGGCCACCCGGGTGGACCTGTTCCCGCTGGACTGGATTGCCGAGTTCGAGAAGCTTCAGGACCAGGCCACCGCCATCCCCTATGAAGAACTGGTCCCCCATCTCGAAGCGGCCCTGGGCAAATCTCTGGAGTCGGCTTTTGCCCGCATCGATCCCAAACCCATTGGTGTCGCCTCCATCGGTCAGGTGCACAGCGGCCTTACCCGCCGTGGCCA
>NZ_DEXN01000015.1:123898-124170 GCF_002364155.1 Alcanivorax sp. UBA3183 | reverse complement strand
GTGGAGCTGCGCCGCTACCGTCCCGTGGAACTGGTGCGCGAGTTCAAACGCTCCCTCACCCGGGAGCTGGATTTCACCATCGAAGCGCGCAACGCCGATCGTATTCGCAAGAACCTGCGCTCTCTGAAGTGGCTGACAGTTCCCCGGGTGTATTGGGAGCTGTCATCACAGACCCTGCAGGTGCAGGAGCATATCCAGGGCATTCCCGCCCGCGCCACAGACGAGCTGGATGCAGAAGGCCTCGACCGGGTACTAATCGCCCGGCGCGGTGC
>NZ_DEXN01000015.1:26350-123752 GCF_002364155.1 Alcanivorax sp. UBA3183 | reverse complement strand
CGCATCGCCATGCTGGATTTCGGCATGGTAGGCAAACTCAGCCATAGCCGACGCGAGCAGATACTGCAGATCACACGCTCGGTGGTGCTGCGCGAGGCCGAGCAATGCGCGGCGGTGCTCTCCAACTGGTCCGATGGCCAACCGGTCCGTTTCGATCAGTTAGTGTCTGACGTGGAAGACGTGATCAGCCAGTACCATGGCATCTCCCTGTCACAGCTGGACATTACTGCCCTGCTCACGGATATCACCGCCCTGGTGCGCAACCATAACCTGGTGCTGCCCAGTGATATCGCCCTGTTCATCAAGGCGATTATTACGCTGGAAGGGTTCGGGCGTCTGCTCAACCCGGATTTTGATCTGATGACCGAGGCGGAGCCACTGCTCAAACGCATGATCCGCACCCGCTACTCCCCGGTGCGGCTGGCCAAGAGCCTGAGCCTGCGTGCACTGGACGTGGTGGACAAGGTTTATGCGCCGCCCCACGCCGGCAATTTGCCGTCGCAACAGGAGGGCAGTATTGATCCACGCCACCTGGAAAGGCTGGTAGCCAGACTGGAACGCGGCCAATATCGACAGGTCCAAGCGTTATTGGTGTCAGCCGGTTTTATCGGCGGTTCACTGATGCTGGCCGGCCGTGTGCCTCCTGCACCATGGGAAATTTCCCTGTTTGGCCTTATCATCTTCCTCGGAAGCGCTGGCTGGGCAAGCTGGCTTATGTTTGTGTCCCGCCGTTTTCTGCGGGAATGGGAGTAACAGAATAATGAAATTTCGACGTCTGATTATGGTTTCCGCCCTCACTGCCGGGCTTGTGGCCTGTGCCACCTCACCATTGGGCCGCAATCAGTTCCTGCTGATGCCCGCCGGTGAGATGGACCAAATGGGCGCCACCGCCTACGCACAAATGAAAGAAGAGAAACCACAGAGCAAAGATAGCCGTGAAGTGAACTATGTCCTTTGCGTGAGCAATGCCATTACCAACACCGTGGGTGGCAACCAGCAATGGGAAGTCACCGTGTTCCAGGAAGACAGCGCCAACGCCTTTGCCCTGCCCGGAGGAAAGATCGGTGTCCACACCGGCCTGTTAAATGTGGCCAAGAACCAGAGCCAGCTTGCCGCCGTGATCGGCCATGAGATCGGGCATGTGCAAGCCCAGCACTCCAACGAACGGATGTCCCTGCAGTATGCCACCCAGGGCGGCATGCAGCTTCTGGGCGCCCTGGCTGGCCAGGACAGCGCAGCCAAACAGGGCATCATGGCCGCACTGGGTGTGGGCGCAGAGTATGGTGTTGCCCTGCCCTTCAGTCGCAAGCACGAAGCGGAAGCCGATATCATTGGCCTGCAGCTAATGGCTCAGGCCGGTTTCGATCCCCGCGAAAGCGTCAATCTGTGGCAGAACATGGCAGCGGCCAATGGCGGTAACGAGCCGCCGGAATTCATGTCCACTCACCCCTCCAATTCCACCCGCATTAACGGACTGCGCGCGCGCATACCGGAAGTGATGCCGCTGTATCAGCAAGCTCAGGCGGCGGGACGCAAGCCGCAGTGCGGGTGAGGGGGAAGCTACGAGCTGCTAGCCACTAGCTTCTAGTAAACGCGAAGACCTTAAACAAGAAAACGCAGCCTAAGGCTGCGTTTTCTTTTCTAGAAGCTAGTAGCTCGAAGCTGTTAGCTGTAGTAAGCGTTGTCCGTGACGGTGTGGTCGGTCTTGTCGCGCACACCGGTCAGGTCCGGCACGCGTTCTTTGAGGGTTTTCTCTACGCCATCACGCAGGGTCACATCGACCACGGAGCAACCCTGGCAGCCGCCACCGAATTCCAGCACGGCCACGTTATCTTCCGTCAGCTCCAGCAATTGAACGCTGCCGCCATGGGCCGCCAGGTTGGGGTTGATTTCGGCATACAAGACGTAATTGATTTTCTCTTCGATGCTGGCGTCTTCGCTGATATCGGGCACCCGGGATTTCGGGGCGCGGAAAGTGAGCTGACCTCCCATGCTGTCTTTCTTGTAGTCGATCACCGCATCTTCCAGGTAGCGCACGCTCTTGCCTTCTACCCAGGCGTGAAAGCCCTCGTAGTCGTAGCGAACGTCGCTGTCTTCCTGTTCGCCATCCGGGCAATAGGCCATGCAGCACTCCGCATGGGGGGTACCGGGACGCTCTACAAAAATGCGCACGCCGATATCGCCCTGCTGATCCTGCTTGCCCAACAGGTCACGCAAGTAATCCTGGGCGGTTTCGGTAATATCGATCAACTGCTCTGCCATCATGATTCCTGTTCGGGATGAATGGCCACCTGGCAGGCTGCTGAAAAACCCCTTGCATGCTCAGCGTAGCCTGAAGCGCGCAGCAGATATGCGCTTCAGGCGACGCCCTTCGGGGCTTTCAGGCTGGCCCGTACTCGTTGTTGCAATTTCTCGATGGGTGGACACACACCTTCAAAATTGCGCCTAGATTACGAGCCAGCCTGAAAGCCTGAGCAGGCAACGGGTTTTTCACCAGCCTGCTGGGGGTGGTAATGCTTTCCTGACTATTTTAGTCAGGTATTCCACAGTTGCAATGGTGCCGTGGTGAAGTGAATTCAACCCCGGCCTTCTCCGCTGTTACCCGGCGCTCGGCAAGCGTACAATAGCAGACGTAATTTATCGTTCAGCCAATCGCCAAAACGCAGGATTTTCCATGTCCGAGCAGCATCACACCCCCTCCGATCAGGGCAAAAAACCGACGTTAATCCAGACCATCAGCAGCATTCTGGCCGCTTTATTCGGGGTCCAGAGCTCGAAAAACCGCGAGCGGGACTTCACCAAAGGCGATGCCGGCAACTATATCGGTGTCTATGTAGTGTTGGTTCTGGCACTAATCATCGGCATGATCGTTACCGTGAATATGGTACTGGACGCCGCCGCGAAATAAGCCCGCTTAGATGAGCATTCGTTATAGCGATATGCCAAGATATTTCTTTTCACTATAAGGGCGCTTTGTTAGAGTGCCGCTCTCCCTCCCCCGAGGGCGACGCTTACCTGTTGAATTCTAACCCGAATCTATGATTTGACATGGATTTAGGTTCAAGCATAAAGGACGGTGAATCGGTCCCATGTACGTCTATCAGGAACATGACCAGCGACTGCTGGAAGAGCGGGTTGCGCAGTATCGCGACCAGACCCGCCGTTATCTGGCTGGAGAACTGAGCGAAGACGAGTTTCTCGTCCTGCGTCTCCAGAACGGCCTCTATATTCAACGTTATGCGCCGATGCTGCGCATTTCCGTTCCTTATGGCTTACTGGCGAGCCGTCAGCTGCGCCGTCTGGCTCATATTGTGCGCACCTATGACAAGGGCTTCTGCCACGTCAGCACCCGCCAGAATATTCAGCTGAACTGGCCTTCCGTGGAAGAAGTGCCGGATATTCTTGCCGAGCTGGCTGACGTGCAGATGCACGCCATTCAGACCAGCGGCAACTGTATCCGTAACATCACCACCGATGAATTCGCTGGTGTGAATCCGGACGAAATTGAAGATCCGCGTCCCTGGTGTGAAATCATTCGCCAGTGGTCCACCTTCAACCCGGAATTCGCCTACCTGCCGCGTAAATTCAAGATTGCCGTGAATGCCGTCCCCGATGCGGACCCGGCCCTGATCGGCGTCCACGATATAGGCGTACAGCTGGTTCACGATGCCAACGGCGAGACCGGCTTCCAGGTATGGGCCGGTGGCGGCCTGGGCCGCACCCCCATGACAGGTTCCGTGATTGGCGAGTTTGTCCCATGGCAAGACCTGTTGCCCTACCTGGAGTCCATCCTGCGGGTGTACAACAAGTACGGTAACCGCGACAACAAGTACAAGGCCCGTATCAAGATTCTGGTCAAGGCTCTGGGTGCCGACAAGTACCGCGAGCTGGTGGAACAGGAATTCGCCGAGCTGAAAGACGGCCCGATGACCCTGACCCGGGAAGAAGTAGAACGTATTCAGTCCTGCTTCAGCGCCCCGGACTACCAAACCGTGGACAGCGCCGCCCTGGACGCCAAACTGGCCGAAGACAAGGCGTTCAGCCGTTGGTATCACACCAATACCCGCGCCCACAAACAGGCCGGTTACCGCGCTGTTACCCTGACCCTGAAGAAAACTGGTCGGGTACCGGGCGATATCAGCGATGAGCAGCTGGAAGCCGTTGCCGATCTGGCGGACCAGTACAGCTTCGGTGTGCTGCGCAACAGTCACCAGCAGAACATGGTGCTGGCTGATGTGGCCGCCTCGGATCTCTACGACCTGTGGAAAGCTCTGGACGCTCTCGGTTTCGCCACCCCCAACCTGGGCCTGATCACCGATATCGTGGCCTGCCCCGGTGGCGATCTGTGCGCCCTGGCCAACGCCAAATCCATTCCGGTGGCGGAATCCATCCAGCGCCGCTTCGATAACATGGATTATGTGCATGACCTGGGGCTCATCGACCTGAACATTTCCGGTTGCATGAACGCCTGTGGTCACCACCATATTGGCCACATCGGTATTCTCGGCGTGGACAAGAAAGGCAAGGAGTTCTACCAGGTCACCCTGGGTGGCCGTGGTGACAGAGAGTCACGCGTGGGCGAGAAACTGGGCCCGTCCTTCGAGTCTGATCAGATTACCGATGTGGTTGAAAATATCATCAAGCTCTATGTAGAAAAGCGCCTCGAAAACGAGCCGTTTATCGACACCTACGAGCGCATTGGCATGGACCCGTTCAAGGAGCGCATCTATGGATAAGGTAATCATTGATGGCGCCATCGCGGACAACCTGTGGCAGCGACTGGAAGCAGATGCTCTGGAAAGCGGCGTGCCGGCACAAGGCAAAATCATTGTGCCGCTGGCCTACTGGCAGGAAAATCGCGATGCCCTGATCGACCGTGGTGATGTGGCCGTATGGCTTGCACCGGGCGAAGAGCCCAAGGACCTGGAAGACGATCTGGCCAGCCTGCCGCTGGTGGCGATCCACTTTCCGGCCTTCAAGGACGGTCGCGGTTACTCCTATGCCCGTGAGCTGCGAACCCGCTATGGTTTCAAAGGTGAAGTTCGTGCCACCGGCGATGTGCTGCGTGACCAGCTGTTCTATATGACCCGCTGCGGCTTCAATGCCTTTGAAGTCCGTGCAGATCGTAGCATTGAAGACGCACTGCAGGGCCTCAAGGATTTCAGCATTACCTACCAGGGCGATGTGAACGAGCCCAAACCGATCTACCGCCGGGCCTGAACGGCAACCCCCTCAACGGCAGATCCACGACAACGCCGCTGGCTACAACCAGCGGCGTTTTCGCATCCAGATGGCGACGCCAACGGCAATCACCCCCACGCCGGAACAGAACCACCAGAAAGCATGCGGATCCTCGACGCCCGGCAGCCCGCCCACATTGATACCGAACAGGCCGGTCAGAAACCCCAGCGGCAGGAACAATGCGGAAATGATCGCCAGCAGATACATACGATCATTGATCGCTTCGTTTTGCACCGAAAAGACCTCTTCCTGCAACAAGGTCGCATGCTCCCTGGCCGCATCCAGATCTTCCAGCAGGCGTTGCAAACGATCCGTGGCTTCTCGGATCAGCATGGTATCCGCCGCCGCAAACAGCGATTCATTCTGTAGCTTGATCAATGCCTCACGCTGGGGGGCAAGATACCGTCGCAGTGTAATCGCTCGCCGGCGTAGCAGGCTCAATTGTGGCGTCAGACTGGATCTGGGGGCTTCTTCCAGCTGCAGCGCACAGCTCTCCACTTCCGATTCCAGATTCTCGATCACCTCTTCCATACGCCAGATCAGCTGATCCACCAGTTCGGCCACCAGAGCGCTGATGGATGCCGGACCCTGCTCACTGTCCAGGGAGCCCTTCACCGCATCAACACTGAGCAAGCTCCGCTTCTGGCTGCTCACCAACCCCCTTGGTCCAACCCACATACGCAGGGCGATCATGTCTTCAGGGCGTGCACCGGGATTCAGGTTAACGCCGCGCAAATACACCAGTACGCCACCGGCCACTTCCGAGGCACGGGGGCGGGTTTCCGCTGCGGTCAGCGAATCAATCACCGCCTGCGGTATCGACTGCCGGCGCAGCCACTGCTCACTTTCTTCGCGTGTATAGTCCAGATGCACCCAGTAAGCGGTCGTTTCCGCCAGAGGCTGCTCGGCAGCCAATTCAGTTGCGCCACCCCGCCCATTCAGTTGCAATGCAATTTTCAGCCAATTGCTGTCAGTCATTGTGGCTCATGCCCTTGTTGTCCCGCCTGGATTTCATCGAAATATCGCATGACTATAGAATGCGTGAGTGACTTTCTTCAGACAAATAAAAAAGCGCGGCATAGCCGCGCTTTTTTATAGAGATTGAATGCTTCCGGCATCAGGGCAAGCGCACGACCACACGCCCCTGTACGCCACCCTGGAGAATTTTATCTACCCAGGCATTAACACCGTCCAGTTCAACCTCATCCGCTTCCAGCAGGGACAGATCCACAGGCATCCACTCGTCCGCAAGCAACTGCCACATCTGCTGTTTGATTTCGCAGGGCAACTCAACACTGTCCACACCCAACAGGTTCACACCGCGCAGAATAAAGGGCAATACCGTCATTTCCAGCTTCGGAGATGCCGCCAATCCACAACAGGCGGCACAGCCACCATATTTAAGGCTCTTCAATGCCGTCGTCAGCATATCACCACCGGCACAATCCACCGCCCCGGCCCATTGCTCCTTGAGCATGGGTTTGCCCGCGTTCTCAAGAAAACTGTCACGGCTGATCACTTCACTGGCGCCCAGCGACTTGAGCCACGGATGGGATTGCGACTTGCCGCTTACAGCGGTGACAGAAAAGCCCAGCTTGGAGAGAATGGCGACGGTGATGCTACCGACTCCACCAGTGGCGCCGGTTACCAACACCGGGCCCTGATCCGGATTAAGACCGGTATCGAGCAGTGACTCTACGCACAATGCAGCGGTTAGCCCGGCGGTACCCAGCACCATGGCATCTCGGGGTGCCAGACCATCCGGCAACGGAACCAGCCATTCTGCAGGCACCCGGATGTACTGACCGTAGCCACCATCCGTATTCATACCCAGATCATAACCGGTGCAGATCACGGTATCGCCAACACTGAAAGGACCGTCTGAGGTTTCCTCTACCACTCCCACCGCATCAATACCTGGCGTATGGGGAAACTGGCGGGTAACACCCTTGTTGCCGGTGGCAGAAAGCGCATCCTTGTAGTTCAGGGATGACCAATGCACGCGCACCAATACACCCTCTTCCCCCAGATCGGTCAGCTCACGTTCTTCCAGTGCGGTTTGGTAGCCGTTCTCGGTTTCACGGGTCAACAGGGCTTGGAAACTCATGATCGAACTCCTCTAAAGCTACGAGCCGCTAGCTGCTAGCTGTGAGACGCGGATAAAGGTCTTCTTAAACAGAAAAACCCTGCCCGCGAAACAATGGTGTTACAGCCTTGGGCGCGGTGACAATACTCTCTCGAATAGCAGCACGCTTTCCCGCGTCTCAAAGCTAGCAGCTCATAGCTCGCAGCTTATTTAATGAATCTGTCGCTGGCTACCACGGTGCCAGAATTTTTCTACGGCACGGTGCAGGCTCGTTTCCAGGGAGAAACCCAGCCGTTCGCCCAGCTTACGTTTGGCTTCCCACTGTACCTGATAGAGTGAATGGGTACCCTGGCGCAGTTGCAACAGTTCGTCACTGGTCATGATCTCGTCAACCAGACCCAATTCCTTGGCCTGGCTGCCAAACCAGTGCTCGCCAGTGGCGACTTTGTCCAGGTCCAGGCCACGGCGATTGTCACGAACAAAGGTTTTGAACAGTTGGTGGGTTTCTTCCAGTTCTTCCTGGAATTTGGCGCGCCCTTTTTCGGTGTTCTCGCCCAGCATGGTCATGGTGCGTTTGTATTCACCGGCGGTCATCAGCTCCACGTCGATATCGTTCTTTTTCAGCAGACGATGGAAGTTGGGAATCTGTGCAACCACACCAATGGAGCCAATCACCGCGAAAGGCGCCGCCACAATACGGTCAGCAATGCAGGCCATCATGTAACCGCCACTGGCGGCCACTTCGTCCACAGTCACCGTCAACTTGATGCCGCTATTGCGGATACGGCGCAGCTGGGAGGCAGCCAGACCATAGCTGTGCACCAAACCACCAGGGCTCTGCAAACGCACCAGCACTTCATCATTCTGGGTAGCCACCTGCAGCACGGCACTGATTTCCCGGCGCAGATGATCCACTGCGCTGGCCTGCACATCACCATCGAAATCCAGCACGAACAGGCGTGGCTCGACCTTGTCTTCGGTCCCAGCCTTTTTCTTTTGCTTGGCTTCCAGTTTTTCCTGCTTGCGCTTCGCTTTATGGGCTTTCTTGCGCTGTGCCTCGGGCAGGATTTCCGCCTCCAGAGAGTCCTTGAGGTCATCAAATTCTTCATTGAGGTGGCGAACTCTCAGTTCTCCGTCCTGGCCCGCCTTGTTACGGCCGCGGGAAGCGGTAGCGGCGATGCCGCCGATCACAAACAAGATTGCTACCACCAGAGTAACGACCTTGGCCAGAAACATGCCATATTCGGATAAAAACGCGATCACTGTTTACCTGCTTGTCCGTAGGATTGGTACCTGCCCGTGGTCGGCAGATGAAAAGGAGTGAGGGGATTCTACCTAACCGAGCGGCAATGGGGTATGGCGGCCACCACAGTAACACGGTGATGGCACCTCAAGACGACCTCAATCCCAGCCGGAGATGGCCTGCTGGGCACTGCCATTCATGGGGCGGGCGACCAGACCGGTAGCACCGGCATTCACCTCAAACAGGGCACCTTCTGCCATTGGCAAATAGGCGGCACTGCCATAGCTGGCATCCACCAGCAGACTCCAGCCGTCCCGAGCCATCTTCCAGACATCAATACCGACCGGATCACGGTGCAGACTGTAGACAGTGCGGTCCCGGGATCGCTCATCTTCAAGCGCGTAATAGCGACCGGAGATGCGGTCCAACTGGTAGCCTGGCTGCAGGCCCAGCAGGCTGAAAGGCATTTTCCATTTGATAATACGGGCATCCAGCTGCCATTGGTCCCCTTTCAGACGGAAGTCTTCGGTGGTGCCATCGGTGCGGGTGACGGTGGCAATGAAGGATTGGTCACCGGACTGGCGGAAGCTGACCGTGGCCACGGACACTTCCTGAGCGTATTCACGGTAGCCATAGATATTCAGGGCGAACAGGCTCAGATAGATAGCCAGCCCTACCATCAGCAGCCCTGCCGTGCCTTTCAGCCATTGCATCAACCATTGCTGGCGCAGCAGCACCCAGGCGCCCAACAAGACAAAAAGCAGGCTGAAAATAAAAATCACCAGAGGCGCGAGTGTGTAATTCATTGCTTCTGTCCTTTATTGGAAACGCGCTACCCAATGGTCAATCAGGGTTCGGGCGATACTGCCCGGTGGCGGTATCATGGGCAGCGACCGGTAGTGAAACCAGTCCGCCGCTACTATCTCGTCATCATCAATACAGATATCCCCACCGGCGTAATCTGCGTGGAAGCCCAGCATCAACGAGTGGGGAAACGGCCATGACTGGCTGGTGAGATATTGAAGATTGGTCACTTCGATGCCACTTTCTTCACGCACTTCACGGGCCAGGGCCTGCTCCGCCGACTCCCCTGCCTCCATGAAACCCGCCAGACAGGAATACATTCCTTCCGGAAAACGGGTTGAGCGCCCCAGCAGTGCATGCTCGCCGCGGGTAACCAGGGTAATGATGCAGGGAGTGATTCTCGGGTACTGGAAATAGCCACAGGCCTGACAGGTCATGGCCAGATCCCGATGGTGGGCTTCAGTGAGTGAGCCACAGCGGCTGCAGTAACGGTGGTTCTTTTGCCAACTGAGGAACTGCAAGGCCCGGCTGACCATCGAGAAGCCTGGCTCATCCAGGCCTCCGGAAATCAATTGCCGTAGCGGCACCGGTTGCAGGGAACCATCATCCAGTTCGTGGTTTACCAGTTCACAAACGTAACAGGGCTCGCCGTTCAACAGACCCAGATAAAAGTAATGAGGATGCTGGCGAAGCATATAAGCCGGCATCACCGGCAGCTGCCACTGATCGGCGGCAATCAGGATATTTTGCTCATGGATGACATAACAACGGGCGTGTTCAGCATCCTTGGGTTCGGGGCTGGAGAGATCAATCATGGTCATCAAGCCACTTTGGCCACCGGGTAACCCAGCGCTTTCATACTTTCTTCAGCCACCTCGAGCACACCGTCGCCGATGGGCTTTTGCTCTTCCATACTTTCCAGGTAGTAATCCACGCCGGTGAGGGCGTCGGCCAAGGTTTCCATATTTTCCTTGGTGGGAGTGGTCGGAGCCTCAATGAGCTGATGAACGATGTATTTGTGGCATGACTCAGTCACACCACGGGCCCGCTGCAACTCCAGGAACATCAGGCCGCCGGCAATTGACGCAAAGGTGCCGGGCAGATTGGAAAGATGCATGGCATCCCAGTTGTTATCCATAAAAGAACTGATGGAGCGCTTGGCCAGAGCCAGCCCGGCACGGCACTCCCCGACCACGGTCATGCGAGCATCATCCAGCTGGTAAAGAGAAATACCGCTGTTGTTGCTGCCACGATGGATGTCGTCTTCCGGCGCAATACTGCGCTCCAGATTTGCCGCCACGTTCTCAACCATCAGCAGGTCATCCACCAGCGCATGAAATGCTTCGCTTTCAACGTTCTGGTCAGCACGCCACTCGTTTACCTGCGCGGCACGCTGTTTGATCACTCCTGCCTCATCGTCCTTACCGATCATGGCCAGGGTGCTACCCAGACGGTTGAGGCTGGCGGCCACGGACTGATAATTGGTGTCAGCCACTCCCTGGGAGGCCATATCCAGGCTTTCTTTCAGCTCACTGATTTCATCGCGCATGGCACTGGCAACCGAACGGATCACCGAGCCGCTGGCACCGGTCATCAGTGCCAGTTCGCGCTGCAGGATGGCGTCGGATACATCATTGTTCAGAGCAAACGCCTGCTTCACTTCCGCAACCACACCTGTGTCCAGGGAGGACAGAGACACCAGATAGAGACTTTCCTTGATCATCAACAACGGCGCTTCTTCGCTGAGCGCCTGATCCCCACCATAGACCAGCTTCTTCAATTGTCGGTCGTACTGGGACAACAGCGCCTTACGGGCCGGGGTGATCGCCATGTCATCGGCCACCATGGCCGTGATGACGGCCTGGCCAATCCACAGAAACCGACTCAGACCACAATCACCGGCGGCGCGATCCAGGCGCACCATGGCCCGCCCCATCAGACGGAGGCTTACCGAAGGGTTCAGATCTCGCAATACACCCAGCAGGCCAGTCTGATACATGTGGCGCAGGCGACGGGCCAGTGCCGGCAATTCGGCGCGAGGCAGGTCACTGTCCGGCGCTACCGGGTTACGGGGCCGGGATAGCTCGGCACTAAAAAAATGGCTTTCCTGAATCAGTGCCTTACCACCGGCGCGACGCAGCTCATTAATACCGCCGATCAACAGTGCCGGCAGAGTGCGGTTCTTCAACTGGACATAATCGAAATAGCGGGTGAGCAACACAATGGCATTACTCAATGCCTGTACCCGGGCATCGGACTGCTTTTCACGCAGCTCCCGGGCGGCAAGAGACATCTCTTCACTCATCAGCGCAGCCGCAGGCAGCTCTACCACCTGGCAGATACCCCGCAATTGCTGGAAGTCTTCGGCACAGCGTGCCAGCTCCTCCTGACGGGAGGGGTCGTCGGAAAATGCCTCCAAGCTGTTTTCCGCTTCCGTCAGGGTGGCGTCAATCGCTTCCTTGAGAAAAGTCAGGGAGGTGGTATTCGTTATGGCGACCATGGACTCTCCGCAAGCACCCAACTGTTATTATCATCGGCCCGATCCGTAAAGCCGTACAAAAACCCCCGGATACGCCGCAATTCTCATGATAGAAGTGTCGGCAGGCCATCGAAAGCAAGCCGGGCAGACACCACAGAGACAGCATTGCTGTCATCTCAAACACGCAGAGCACGTGGTTTACTGTGTCTACCTTGGCGGCAGCCTGCCGTCCAGGCGGCAAGAAAAGGACTTTACTGTCCTTTTCAGCACCGACCGAGAAAGGCGCATCAACTTTTGCACGTCATCAAACAGTGCGTCAACTTTCATTTGTAAGCAACTGATTTATTGGCCATTTGTTAACCTGGCCACACTCTGGCAATGGCGTTTTAACCATCGCCAACCCTAAACCGGCTGCTTGAGTGTCAACCCCTACCATCGTCCGGTCCCGCTCCCCGCCATCTGCACTGTACTGGGGCAAGGCAAGTCCGTATGATTGCGACCGCAAAAACCCCGTTCATCCCTCGCGCAGGATTCCGCCATGTCAGCCACGCTTGGCCGTGCCTTTTTGCACAACTTTCTTGGGCAAGCTCCCGCCTGGTACAAGTACACCATCATTGCCTTCCTGGCAGTGAATCCGCTGATCCACCTGACTCTGGGTCCGGTCGTCGCCGGGTGGCTGCTGCTGGCGCAGTTCATCTTTACTCTGGCCATGGCACTGAAGTGCTATCCGCTCCAGCCGGGCGGCCTGCTCGCCATTGAAGCGGTACTGATTGGGCTCACCTCTGCGGAGACGGTACTGCACAAGGTTGAGAGCAACCTGGAGGTGATGCTGCTGCTGATCTTCATGGTGGCGGGGATTTTCTTTCTCAAGGATCTGTTGCTGTTCCTGTTTACCCGCATCCTGCTGGGGGTGAAATCCAAGGTACGCCTGAGCCTGCTGTTCTGTGTGGCGGCTGCAGTTCTCTCGGCCTTTCTGGATGCGCTCACCGTTACCGCTGTGGTCATTGCAGTCTGTACCGGCTTCTTCGGCATCTACCACAAGGTGGCCTCAGGCAAGACCTTTCAGCAGAAGCATGATCACGGCGACGACACCAGTGTTGAAGACCTACACCGCGAAGACCTTCGCCGCTTCCGCTCCTTCCTGCGCAGCCTGCTCATGCATGCAGCAGTGGGCACTGCCCTGGGCGGGGTTTGCACTCTGGTGGGCGAGCCTCAGAACCTGCTGATCGCCAACAAGGCAGGCTGGGAATTCGGCGAATTCTTCCTGCGGATGGCGCCAATCACCCTGCCGGTTCTGGTCATGGGCCTACTGACCTGCGTGTTCCTGGAAATTAGCGGCAGCTTTGGTTATGGCGAAGACATCCCAGAAAAGGTCCGGGGCATCATGCGCCAATACGCCCTGGAGCAGGACCGCAAACGGACCATGCAGAACCGGGCCGCTCTGGTGGTACAGGCGCTCACCGCCGTCTGGCTGGTGGTCGGGCTGGCTACCCACGCCGCCTCCGTGGGCCTGGTGGGTCTGACGGTGATCATTCTGGCCACCTCCTTTACCGGCATCATCGAGGAACACCGTCTGGGTGCCGCGTTCGAAGAAGCTTTGCCGTTTACCGCCCTGCTGACGGTGTTTTTTGCCGTGGTGGCGGTAATTGCCGACCAGCAACTTTTCGCACCGATCATTGAATACGTGCTGAGCCTGGAAAAACAGATCCAGGGTCCAGCCTTCTATGTAGCCAATGGGGTACTGTCGGCGGTGTCCGATAATGTTTTTGTGGCGACGGTCTATGTGGATGAAGTCGGTCAGGCACTACTGAAGGGTGAAATCGATCGGGACACATTCGATTTGCTGGCAGTGGCCATCAACACCGGCACCAATATTCCCTCGGTTGCCACTCCGAATGGCCAGGCCGCCTTCCTGTTCCTGCTGACCTCGGCGCTGGCGCCGCTGGTGCGGCTGTCCTACGGACGCATGGTCGTCATGGCCCTGCCCTATACCATCGTCATGTCCATTACCGGCTTGCTCATGTCGATGATGGCACTGGGGCCGGCAACGGATTATCTCTACGAGAAGGGCTGGATCGAACACCACGATGTCAGTGAATTCCAGGTATCTCCAGACAAGGGGCACTAGCTGACACCTGACACAAATAGTGGTCTTAGGGCGGAAATGGGCATTAAACCCATCTCCGCCTTTTTTGATTCTTTTGCGTCAGGCGTTCATCAATGCAGCGGGCTGTCTTCTTCCTGCCGGTCCCACAGGGTGGGCTCACCGTTACTGTCGGCGATGGCGGACAGCTTGTCGCGATGCCGCTGCAACTCCAGATCCGAGGCACGCACCACGGTCAGCCCCGGGCGCTGACCATCCAGCCGGCGGATAGCCTCAGCCGCCATCTCTCCGCCCTGCTCTGCACTGTTATTGCCGTCGAGTGACAGTCGGGTCTGGCCGCCGGTCATCGCCAGGTAGACGTCGGCAAGGATCTCCGCGTCGAGCAGGGCCCCGTGCAGCTCCCGGTGGCCGTTTTCCACCCCATAACGGCGGCACAGCGCATCCAGATTGTTCTTCTGCCCCGGATGCTTCTGCCGCGCCATTACCAGGGTATCGAGCACGCCGCAGCGCTGCTCCATGGTCCCATAGCGGCTGCCAAGGCGGCGCAACTCGTGGTTGAGGAAGCCCACATCGAACGGGGCGTTATGGATCACCAGCTCCGCACCATCCACAAAGGCGAGGAATTCATCCGCCACCTTGTCGAAAGTGGGTTTGTCCGCCAGGAACTCGGTGCTGATGCCGTGAACGGCCAGCGCTCCTTCATCGATCTCGCGCTGCGGATTGAGATACAAATGCAGGCTGTTGCCGGTGAGGCGACGATTAATCACTTCTACACAACCAATCTCGATCACCCGGTGGCCATCATTGGGCTCAAGGCCGGTGGTTTCCGTATCCAGTACTACCTGACGCATTAGCTCGGCATTCCTTTTTTCTGAAGCAGTTCATCAATGCCACGGTTGGCGAGTGCATCGGCCTTGTCATTCTCGGGATGTCCGCTGTGGCCCTTGACCCATTGCCATTCAATGGTGTGTTTCTCGCAGGCCGCATCCAGGCGTCGCCACAGATCCGCATTTTTCACCGGCTGCCTGGATGCGGTTTTCCAGCCCCGCTTCTTCCAGTTGGCCATCCACTTGGTGATGCCATCCATGACATAACGCGAGTCCGTTGTCAGCACTACCTGACAGGGCGCTGTCAGCGCTTCCAGGGCCATGATCGCGGCCATCAGCTCCATGCGGTTGTTGGTGGTATCAGGTTCACCACCGAAAAGCGTCTTCTCGGTGGTGCCGTAACGCAGTAGCGCTCCCCAACCACCCGGGCCGGGGTTACCGCGGCAGGCGCCGTCGGTGAAAATAATCACTTGCTTCAATGAATCAGGACTCCTTGTTTTGCTGTCCCCAGCGGGCAACCGGTACGGGCACCACTGTATTGCGCGGCACCTTGTGTTGCCGGCTGGGCAACAACTTGGCAATGCCGGCCCGCTTGCGGGCTACCAGTAAATAGGCGTTGCCATGGCGGGGCCACAGCAGACTACCCAGCCACTCAAGCAGCCCAAGCCGCTCCCGGCCACGGTCGGAAAGCGGCATAGTATAGAAGCCACTGGCCATGCCATCGACCTCAAATCCCAATACCTGCAACCAGTCAGTGAGCCGGGTGGGCCGGTAAAAGCGCCCGGACCAGCCCGGCCGCTTCCGCCAGAAGAACCACCGAGCCAGCCCCATCAGGCTGATCGGGTGGAAGCCGATAATGGCCACCTTGCCGCCAGGCGCAATACTTCGAGTGGCTTCACGCAACACCTGGTGGGGGTCATGACTGAAGTCCATGACATGGTGCAGCAGGAGCAGATCCACACTGGCCTTGGCCAGGGGCAACAGCTCGAGCCGGGCGCGAACCCGGGTGCCTCCGAAGCCTTCGGTAGAGATGCTGGTCTGCCAGGGTAGCGGGCTCTCGGCCAACATATCCCGACCGCTGCCACTATACAGGGCCACCGCACGCTGGCCGGCCTGGCTGCGCAACCATTCCCCAAGCATGGCTCGCTCTGCGGCCAGCAAAGCCTGACCTGGCTCGCTGTCCAGCCAGTTATCAAAATTGCGGCCCAGCTCCGGTGAAGAAGCATTATAGGAAATACGGTTGAGTGGAGGCAGTTGCATGACGGACAATGACCCCTGATCACAAAAGATTGCCGTTTTTCAGGAGCGTAGCACGACATGTTGCCAAGCCCCACCGCCATCCCCGCATTTCGCGACAATTACATCTGGGCCATCCGCCAGGAGGACCGCTGCGTGGTGGTGGACCCGGGCGATGCTGCACCAGTCGAGCAGTTCCTTAAGGACAACGGGCTGCGACTCACCAGCATTCTGGTGACTCACCATCATCCGGACCATGTCGGCGGCATTCCTGCTCTACTCCGGGAAAGGGATATTCCCGTTTACGGGCCTGCCAGGGAAACCATCCCCGGGATGACGCACCCGCTTGCCGAAGGCGACACCATCCAGCCAGCAGGCGTGGACATGACCCTGGCAGTCATGGAAGTTCCCGGCCATACCCTTGGCCATATCGCCTTCCACGACACAGACCGCTGCTGGCTGTTCTGCGGTGACACCTTGTTTGCCGGCGGTTGCGGACGGCTGTTCGAGGGCACCCCGGCGCAGATGTTTGACTCACTGCAGCGGCTAGCCAGCCTGCCCGCTAAAACGCAGGTATTCTGTACCCATGAATATACCCTGGCCAACCTGACTTTTGCTGCGGCAGTCACCCCGGATGACGATGCTGTGGCAAAACGCCTCGACACCGTGCGCCAGGCCCGCGAGGCGGGTCAGATCACCCTGCCCTCCACCCTCGAAGAAGAGGTACGCAGCAACCCCTTTCTGCGCGCCCATGAGCCGACACTCAAGCGCGCCTGCGAAGCCCGGGAAGCGGGAACGGCCGGCTCTGATATGCAGTGTTTTGCCGCCTTGCGTCGCTGGAAAGACAACTTTTAGCTGACACTGCTTGTGGGGGCCCTTTGCATGCCCCTAAAATGACTAAAATATTTTGCTGTCGTTATTATTATGAAAAAAATTACCACTCTCGCCCTGTGTCTGGGCTTGGGAGTCTTGGGAGGCTGTGCCTCGAATCAGTCCCTGGATGAGCTTCCTCCCATGCCCGCCGCCGAACCGTCGGTGGACGATGTCAATCTCGCCAACGGCATGGACGAGCCGACCCCCGTGGAAAGCAGCCCGGATCAAGATAAAGACAACAACGATTTATGGGTAAGACTACGTCAGGGTTACGGCCTTGATCTGGAAGTGGAAAATGACCGCATTCGCGTCCAGCGCGACTGGTACGCCCGCCACCCGCAATACTTCACCCGTGTCACCACCCGATCCGAGCGCTACCTTCACTACATCATCGAGCAGGCAGAAGCGCGCAACATGCCATTGGAGCTGGCCCTGCTGCCCATCGTGGAAAGCGCCTTTGACCCCTTCGCCTACTCCCACGGCCGAGCCGCCGGCCCCTGGCAGTTCATTCCGTCTACCGGTGATTACTTCGGCATGGAGCGCACCTGGTGGCAAGATCAACGACGGGACATTCTCAAATCCACCAACGCAGCTCTGGATTACCTGCAAAAGCTCTCCAACCGCTTTGACGGCGACTGGCTACTGGCGCTGGCTTCCTACAATGCCGGCGGCGGTACCGTGTCGCGAGCCATCCGCCGCAACGAAGAGGCGGGCAAGCCCACGGATTTCTGGAACCTGAATCTGCCGCGGGAGACCACCGCCTACGTTCCCAAGCTGTTGGCGATTGCCCAGATCGTGCAGGAGCCGGAAACCTACGGCGTCACCCTGCATCCGATCCGTAATGAAGCCTATTTCAGCAGCGTGGACATCGGTGGCCAGATTGACCTGACCCAGGCCGCCCGACTGGCGGATATTTCCGTGGAAGAGCTCTATCTGCTTAACCCTTCCTTTAACCGCTGGGCCACCTCGCCGGATGGTCCACACCGTCTTCTGGTTCCGGTTGACCGGGAAGAGCGCTTCCGTACCGGGCTGGCCGAATTGCCCCGGGACCAGCGCATGCAGTGGGCCCGCTACGAAATCCGCCCCGGCGATAACCTGGGCGCCATTGCCCGCAAACATCGCACCACGCCGCAGGTCCTGCGCAGCATCAACAAGCTCAACGGCAACACCATCATCGCCGGTAGAACCCTCCTGATTCCGGGGCCCTCCTCCGGGAAAGGCGACTACAGCCTGAGTGAAGATTCGCGCCTGGCCGCCAATCAGTCCCGGGAGCGCAAAGGTCGGCAACGGGTCAATTACACCGTGCAATCCGGCGACACCCTGTGGGAAATTTCCCGTCGCTACAGTGTTGGCGTGAAGGAACTGGCCAAATGGAACAACATGGCCCCCGGCGACAGCCTTAGCATCGGCCAGTCCCTGGCCGTGTGGAGTGAATCCGCCCAGAACAGCAGCAGCGTCGTCCCGCCGGAAAATGACAAGATGGTCCGCAAGCTACGCTATGCAGTACGCAACGGAGACTCCTTGTATGCCATTGCAGACCGCTTTAATGTATCGGTGAACGACATCAAGAGCTGGAACGACCGTGTAGCCAGCAATCGTTACATTAAACCCGGGCAACGGCTGACACTCTACGTTGATATTCGCAAAACGTTCTAGACCCTTACTGGCCCTTGTGGCCCTGCTCCTCGGCGTGGCTTGCCACGCCGAGGTAACCCGCAGCCACGGCTACCATCCCTTCGGCAACCTCAAGTACCCCGCCGACTTTCAGCACCTTGATTACGTCAACCCGGATGCCCCCAAAGGCGGCACTATGCGTCTTTATGGCCAGGGCTCCTTTGACAGCCTCAACCCGTATATTCTCAAGGGCATTAGCCCGGCTGATACCCCCGGCATGCAGATGTACGGTGTCACCGAGCTGGCCGACAGTTTGCTGATGGGCAACCAGTCCCATAACCGGCTGGGCGATGAACCCGGAGCCGCTTATGGCCTGATCGCCGAATGGGTGGAATATCCTCATGACCGCAGCTGGGCCACTTTCCGCATCCGCGAACAGGCTCGCTTCCATGACGGCCACCCGATCCGCGCCGAAGACGTGGTGTTCAGCTTTGAGATTCTGCTCAGCAAGGGAAAGCCCGAGTATACCTTGCAGCTGGCTGACCTGGCCGATGTGAAGGCGGTGGACCCGCTCACGGTGAGGTTCACCTTCAAGGAAGGCCGCAAGGATTTACCCCTGGTGGTCGGCTCGATCCCCATCCTCCCCAAGCATTATTGGGAGAAGCACGATTTCGAGCGAGCCACCCTGACTCCGTCACTCTCCAGCGGCCCTTATCAGGTCAGCTCAGTCAAACCGGGCAAGCAGGTGGTTTTCCAGCGGGTCAAGGATTACTGGGCAGCGGATCTACCTGTTAACCGCGGCCGTTACAACTTCGATCAAGTGATTTTCGAGTTTTTCCGCGATGCTGATGTGGGTTTTGAAGCCTTCAAGTCTGGCGATTATGACCTGCATTACGACTACAGCTCGAAGCATTGGGCCACCGCCTACGACTTTGCCGCCGTTGAACAGGGTCAGATAATCAAACAGGAAATCCCTCACCAGATGCCTCGTCCGGTGCAGGCTTTCTTTTTCAATACCCGCAGCGCCCCGTTTAATGACCTGAACGTCCGTAAGGCTGCCAGCCTGCTGTTTGACTTCGAATGGTCCAACCGCAACCTGTTCAGTAATGCCTATAGCCGCACTGTCAGCTGGTTTCCCAACAGCCCCTACACTGCCCCGGTTCCCGCAACCGCTGAAGAGCAAGCGCTGTTGGCTGATCAAGCCAAGCATCTGCCGGACAATTTCTTCAGCGCTGATATCCATCCTCCCGTGAATGATGGCAGCGGCCAGATCCGCAACCGCATGCGCGAGGCACTATCACTGCTGCAGGAAAGCGGTTGGCGCCTGCAGGATCACAAGTTGGTCAACGAGCAAGGCAAGCCGCTCCGCTTTACCGTTCTCAATTATCACAACCCCGGCATTTACCGCATCCTCGCCCCCTGGTTCCGTAACCTGCAGCGTCTGGGCATTGAGGCCGATTACCGGGAAGTAGAACCCGCTGCCTATAAGGAGCGGCTGGACAACTTCGACTATGATGTGGTGCTGTTTGTACTGCCGGTACGCGACTATCCCGGACCGGAGCTGACCGATTATTTCGCTTCAAGCAGTGCAGATATCCCCGGCAGCAAGAATCTGGCGGGTATTAGCCACCCGGTTGTCGATTTTCTGGTTCGCACTGCCCTGTCTGCTGAGCAAGAAGCCGAGTATGTGCTCAGCCTGCAAGCGCTGGACCGGATGTTGCGCTACCAGCATTACGGCGTCCTGAATTACCATATTCGCCATCACCGGGTTGCCTGGTGGGACAGATTTTCCCGCCCTTCGGAACCGATCCCGTTCGGATTGGGTCTGGATACCTGGTGGATGAAAAATAAATAACGCGCGCACGCTTCACGCTGGCATGTAACAAGCCTGGCCACGCTTATTCCTGGTGGGCCAGCACTGATTACGCGACGATACCTGGAGCAGCGACGACATTGTTGCTATAGCCCGTTGCATGTTGCCCGTGAGCGTGCCGCATGAAAAAAAAGGAGTCATTATGGCCATTCACAGCACTGTGCTGCGTGGGCTGTTTGTTGGGCTGTGTGCGTTCACAGCATTGGCGCATGCCGAAATCCACAAGAGCCATGCCATTGCCATGCATGGCGAGCCCAAATATTCCCCCGGGTTCTCGCATTTTCATTACACCAACCCCAACGCCCCCAAAGGCGGCGAGCTGCGGCTGCATGTGATCGGCGGTTTCGACTCTCTCAACCCCTTTGTCTCCAAGGGCCGCGCCGCCGCTGGCATGGCGTATCTGGACAACTCCTACCTGTACGATTCACTCACTGTGCGCGGTGAAGACGAACCTTTCACCCAGTACGGCTTGCTTGCAGAAAGCATCGAATGGCCGGATGACCGCAGCTGGGTGCGTTTCCACCTTCGCGAGGAGGCCCGTTTCGCAGATGGAGAACCGGTGCAGGCCGACGATGTGGCCTGGACCTTTGACACCCTGATGGAGAAAGGCAAGCCTTTCTATAGCTACTACTACGCAGCCGTTGAACGCGTGGAAATCAACGATCCGCGCACCGTTACCTTTCACTTCAAGGCCAGTGACAACCGGGAACTGCCGCTGATCATCGGCCAGCTTCCCGTGCTGCCCAAGCACCACTGGCAAGATCGGGAGTTCGACAAAGACGGCATGCTCCCGCCCCTTGGCTCAGGCCCTTACCGCCTGGCCGAAGCGAAACCCGGCAAGAAAGTGGTTTACCAGCGCCGCAAGGATTACTGGGCGCAATCACTGCCTGTGATGAAGGGACGTAATAACTTCGATCGCATCATCTATGATTACTATCTGGATGAAACCGCGGCTCTGGAAGCCTTCAAAAGTGGTCGCTACGACTGGCGCCATGAAAACAATTCCAAACTCTGGGCCACAGCGTATCGGGGCCCGGCCTTCGAAAGCGGCAAGATTGTTACTGATGAAGTCAGCCACGGAAACCCCTGGGGCGCACAGGCCTTCATCTTCAATCTGCGCAAGGAATTATTCCAGGATGAAATCCTGAGAGAGGCGATTGGTTACGCGTTTGACTTCCAATGGTCCAACGACAATCTGTTCTACGGACAATACAAACAGAACCGTAGCTACTTTGATAACTCCGAAATGGCCGCCACGGGTCTTCCCTCAAAGGCGGAGCTGGCATTGCTGGAGCCATACCGAGAGCAACTACCGGAAGCGGTTTTCAACAAGGAATACCAGCCTCCCAAAACGGATGGGTCTGGTCGTCCCCGTGAAAATCTGCGCAAGGCATCCATGTTGCTCAAGGAAGCCGGCTATCAGCTCCGCGACGGACAGCTTTACACCCCGGACAACAAGCCGGTTCGCTTCGAGTTTATCCTCAGCTCTCCGGCCTTTGAGCGCATCGTTCTGCCTTTCTCCCGTAACCTGAAGGCACTGGGTATTGTGGCCAACGTCTCCAAGGTGGATTCGTCCCTGTGGGTTGAGCGCATCCAGAATTTCGACTTCGATATGATTGTGTATCGCATGGGGCAATCCAGCTCACCGGGCAATGAACAGCAAGAATACTGGTCTTCCCAGGCTGCCGAACAGCCCGGCAGCCGCAACCTGATTGGCATCAAGAATCCGGTTGTGGATGCGCTGGTGGACAAGATCGTCGCAGCCCAGACCCGTGAAGAACTGATTAACCGCTGCCGGGCCCTGGACCGGGTGCTGCAATGGCAGCATTACAGTGTCTTCAACTGGTATTCCGACCAATACCGACTCGCCTACCAGTCCCGCCTGCGACACCCTGAACTTGGCAAGTACGTTGGCATGGATGCGGCCCTGGATACCTGGTGGGATAGCACAGCGAAATGATGCGCTACTACATTGCCAAACGGCTGCTGCTGGTTCTTCCTACTCTGTTCGGCATCCTGCTACTGAACTTTCTGGTGGTACAGGCCGCTCCCGGCGGACCAGTGGAAAAGACCCTGGCGGAACTGCAAGGAATTGGCGGCGGCGGCACCGGCAGCAGCTTTGCCGGCGGCAGTGCGGACACCGTCAGCGGCGGCGAATACCGTGGTTCCCGGGGTTTGCCGCCGGAGCTGGTGGAACGTATTGAAAAGATGTACGGCTTTGACAAGCCTGCCCATGAACGTTTCTGGCTGATGATAAAAAACTATTTCAGCTTCGATTTCGGCGAATCCTATTACCGGGACCGTTCCGTCACCGAGCTAATTGTAGAACGCCTACCAGTGTCCATCTCTCTGGGGCTGTGGAGCACCCTGATTGCCTACATGATTTCCATTCCACTGGGTATTCACAAGGCAGTCAGAGACGGCTCTCGCTTCGATGTCTGGTCGAGCACAGCGATTATTGTCGGCTTTGCCATCCCCAGCTTTCTGCTGGGCATCCTGTTGATCGTGCTGTTTGCCGGCGGCTCCTATTTCGAGTGGTTCCCGCTTCGCGGCCTTACCTCTGACAATTTTGATGAGCTTAGCCTGTTCGGCAAGATTGTCGACTACGCCTGGCATATCACACTGCCCACCATCGCCATCGTGGTCGGCAACTTCGCCACCCTGTCCATGCTGACCAAAAATTCCTTCATGGACGAAATTCGCAAACAGTATGTGCAAACCGCCCGAGCCAAGGGACTGAGTGAAAAGCAGGTGCTCTACGGCCATGTGTTCCGCAACGCCATGCTGATCATCATCGCCGGTTTCCCCGCCGCTTTTATCAGCATGTTCTTTACCGGTGTACTGCTGATCGAATTCATCTTCTCCCTGGACGGGCTCGGGCTACTGGGCTTTGAATCGGTGATCAACCGCGACTATCCGGTGGTCTTTGGCACCCTGTTCATCTTCACCCTCATCAGCCTGTTGCTGAAGCTTGTCAGCGACCTGACCTATATGTGGGTGGATCCGCGCATCGACTTTGAACGGAGGGATAACTGATGGCTCTACCCTCCCTGCGTTTCAGCAATCCGGTATCGGCCCGCCAATGGCAAGCTTTTCGCAGCAACCGCCGGGGCTACTGGTCGTTATGGATTTTCCTTGTGCTGTTTATCCTCAGCCTGGGCGCGGAATTCATCTCCAACGACAAGCCCTTGCTGGTTCACTATGACGGCGACCTCTACACCCCGGTATTCAATGCCTACCCGGAAACCACTTTTGGCGGCTTTTTCGAATCGGAAGCCAACTACCGGGACCCGGTGGTAAAAGATCTGATCGAAGAGAATGGCTGGATACTCTGGCCGCCGATTCGATTCAGCTATAACACCATCAACTACGATCTGAGCGAACCCGCGCCTGCCCCACCCTCGGCGGAAAACTGGCTCGGCACCGATGACCAGGGCCGCGATGTGGCCGCCGGATTAATATACGGCTTTCGTATTTCCGTACTGTTCGGGCTGATGTTGACTCTGTTCTCCAGCATTGTCGGCATCATTGTTGGTGCCATTCAGGGCTACTACGGTGGCTGGCTGGATCTGGCCGGGCAGCGCTTTCTGGAAATCTGGTCAAGCATGCCGACCCTGTTCCTGATTATCATCATTTCCAGCTTTGTGACGCCTAGCTTCTGGATTTTGCTGATCATCATGCTGCTGTTTTCCTGGATGACACTGGTGGACCTGGTGCGGGCCGAATTCCTGCGCTGTCGTAATATGGACTATGTACGCGCCGCTCACGCCATGGGGGTGCGCACACCGGTGATCATGTTCCGCCATATGCTGCCCAATGCCATGGTGGCCACCATCACCTTCCTGCCTTTCATTCTCAACGGTGCCGTGGTGACACTCACCTCCCTGGACTTTATCGGTTTCGGTCTACCCCCCGATGCGCCTTCCCTGGGCCGCCTGGTGGGTCAGGGGAAAGCCAATCTGCACGCTCCCTGGCTGGGAATCAGCGTCTTTGCCACACTCACGGTCATGCTGACCCTGCTGGTGTTTATCGGCGAAGCCGTTCGTGATGCATTCGACACGAGGAAGTTTCTGCAATGAGCCTCCTATCCCTGCGTGGTCTGACCATTCGATTTGGCCAGGATGTGGCCGTAGATAACCTGTCCCTGGATCTGGAACCCGGCCACATGCTGGCGTTGGTGGGCGAGTCTGGTTCCGGCAAGTCCCTGACCGCCCTGTCGATCCTTGATCTGTTGCCGGATAGTGCCAGCTGGCACGCCGACACACTGACTCTTGATGGCGAAAACCTGCTCGGGCTCACGGAAAACCGCAAACGCGCCCTGCGCGGCGGCCGTATCGGCACCATTTTCCAGGAACCACTCACGGCCCTGAATCCTCTGCATACGGTGGAAAAACAGATCAACGAAAGCCTGTTTGTTCATCAGGGAATGAGCCGGCAGAAGGCCCGTGCGCGCTGCCTGGAATTACTCGGCCAGGTTGAGCTTCCTGCTACATCGGAAATGCTGGGCCGTTATCCGCACCAGCTCAGTGGTGGCCAGCGCCAGCGGGTAATGATTGCCATGGCCCTGGCCAACGATCCACAGATTCTGATTGCCGACGAGCCCACCACCGCTCTCGACGTGACCGTTCAGGAAACTATTCTTACGCTGATCAAGCGGTTGCAGAACGAACTGAACCTGTCGATCCTGCTGATCAGCCATGATCTGGCGGTAGTCAGCCGCTTTGCCGATGACATTCTTGTCATGCATCGCGGCAAGAAAGTGGAAGCCGGCCCCACGGCACAGGTGCTGGAACAGCCCAAGGAGGCCTATACGCGCCATCTGATCGACTCGGAGCCCCGAGGCCGGATGCCGCCACTGGCGGAGGATGCACCGCTGCTTCTGGAAGCCAGTACCATGGCGGTCACCTTCAAGGAAAAGCGCCGGAGCCTGTTCTCCCCTGCCCCGTTGATGCGGGCGGTGGATGAGATTGATCTTTGCGTCAGGCGCGGCGAGACCCTCGGTATTGTCGGCGAATCCGGCTCTGGTAAATCCACTCTGGCGCTGGCGTTGTTGCGCCTGGTAAAGAGCCAGGGCCAGATCCTCATGGACGGTACCGATCTGCGACAACTAACCCCCCGGCAGCTGCGCGGCTGGCGCAGCCGCCTGCAAGTGGTCTTCCAGGACCCATTCGGCAGCCTCAATCCGCGCATGACCGTGGGCCAGATCGTGGCGGAAGGTCTGGCCGTGCACGCCGGCAGCCTGTCTCGACAGGAAAGGGATGCCAAAGTCATCCAGATGCTCGAAGAAGTGGACCTTCCGGCCGAAGCACGACATCGCTACCCCCATGAGTTTTCCGGCGGTCAGCGGCAGCGTATCGCCATTGCCCGTGCCCTGATCATGGAACCCGAGCTGCTGATTCTGGATGAACCCACCTCAGCCCTGGATCGGAGTGTGCAATATCAGATCCTGGAACTGCTCAAATCCCTGCAAGAGAAACATGATCTCAGCTATTTGTTTATCAGCCATGATCTGAAAGTCATACGATCCATCTGTCACCGGGTGATGGTGATGAAGGATGGCAAGGTGGTTGAGCAAGGCGATACAGAGGCTATCTTTGACCAGCCACAACACAGTTATACCCACAAGCTCATGTCCGCGGCCTTTGCCACGGGAAACACACCGTTGCATTTGGCAACCCCTGAGCAGACGTCAAAACCCGTTTAATTGCCTATAATCAGTAACAAGTTGAAAGTTGAAAGTTAAGAAGCGCCATTAACACGCGCTTTTCGACTTCCAACTTCCAACTTCCAACTCAAAATACATCGAGGACAGACATGGGATTTCTAGCAGGCAAACGCTACCTTATCGTCGGCGTCGCCAGTGACCGCTCCATTGCCACGGGTATTGCCGAAGCGATGCACCGCGAAGGTGCCGAGCTGGCCTTTACCTACCAGAACGAGAAGCTGAAAAGCCGTGTCGTGAAAGCCGCAGAACGCTATGGCAGCAACCAAACACTATGCTACCCCTGCGATGTCGTCAGTGACGAAGAGATCGAGGCAGTATTCACGGCGCTGGGCGATCAATGGGACGGGCTGGATGGAATTATCCACGCGGTGGGCTTTGCTCCAGGCAGCGAACTGGATGGCAGCTTTGCGGAAGTGGCAACCCGCGAAGGATTCCGCATCGCCCATGATATTTCCAGCTACAGCTTCGTTGCCCTGGCCAAAGCCGGGCGTCAGATGATGGCCAACCGCAATGGCTCCCTGCTGACACTCACATACCATGCCGCGCGTCAGACCGTGCCGAACTACAACGTGATGGGCCTGGCCAAGGCCAGCCTGGAAGCCTCAGTTCGTTATCTGGCTTCCAGCATGGGACCGGACGGCATTCGTGTGAACGGGATTTCCGCCGGCCCCATCCGTACCCTCGCAGCATCCGGCATCAAGAAGTTTCGCAGCATGCTGGACTACAACGCCGCCAAGGCACCGCTGCGTCGGAATGTGACTATCGAGGAAGTGGGTAACGTGGCCGCTTTCCTGTGCTCTGACCTGGCATCCGGCATCACCGGCGAAATCACCTATGTGGATGCCGGCGCCAGCACCGTATCCATGCCTTTTGAGCTTGAAAACGAGTAAATCAGAAGAAGCACCCGCAACCCGGAATTGCGGCAAAAAAAAAAGCTCACCATCGCTGGTGAGCTTTTTTTGTTTCTACCGCTCGATTACTGATCGGCAGAACTGCTACTCAGTCGCTGCAGATTAAGGTCCACATCACCTTCATCGCGCAACAATGCAACCACCTGACGGAAGTTACGTTGCCCTTCGATATTTCCAAGCTCAAGCAGCGCGGCCTGTTGCTGGGCGTCCGACAGCGGTTCGGCATTACCGTCTTCCACCCGGGTCACCTGGTAAGCCACCAGAGAACCGTCACCCGCGCGAGTCAGCTCTATAGCCGAACTTTCCCCTTCCACAGTCTTCGGCAGCGCAAAGGCGCCGTTGACAACTTCCATGGAGGGCTCGGCCCCACCACGTTGAAGGCCTTCCTGCTCTTCAATCCCGGTCTCGAACAAGGCGGCGATCTCATCCAGGCTCGCGCCCTGCTGCAATTTCTCTTCTGCCTGTGCAGACAATTCCTGCACCCTGTCAGCAGCTCGCTCGCCCTTGAGGCGCTCGCGAATTGCGAAGGAGACATCTTCCAGCGGCAGCGGCTCCGCCGGTTTGTCGTCGAGGATACTGACAGCCAGGTACTCACCAGGGGCAGTCTCGATCAGATCACTGTTGTGGCGATCCTTACGAACCTGGTCACTGTTGAGAGCTTGCTGCACCTGACGAGCAGACAGTGGCTCAGGCAGCGACGACAGGGAAACCCAGTCGGTGCTTACGACTTCGATGCCAACCTGCTCGGCGGGAACGGTCATGTCGCTGTGTTCGTACAGAAGCTCTTCCAGACGTGCCACATCTTCATTCAGCAGAGTTTCCGCGCGGCCCTGTTTGAGATCTGCACGAATCTGCTCGGCCAGTTCCTCAAGTGTGGGCAAATCCTGCTCACGGACAACATCAGATACCTTGATCAGATGCACGCCGGCATCGGTCACCACCGGATCGGAAACCATGCCCGGCTCCAGACTGGCGATAGCCTCTTCCATTTCTTCAGGTAGCGCCCCCTTGGATACCACACCAAGATCGCCACCGGCGTCGGCAGAGCCTGGATCGTCGGAGTACTGAGCGGCCACTTCAGCAAAGGAGCCACCGGCGGCAATTGCCTGTGCGGCTTCAGTCGCACGGGTCTGAGCCTGCTCAAGATCTCTGTCGCCATTGATCTCGACAAGAATATGGGCCACTTTGCGAGCGGTGCTCGCACCTGATTCTTCCATGATAGAGCGGCGGACTTCGTACTCCGCCGCCACGTCTTCCTCACTCACGGATACCTGATCGGTGTAGTCCTGCGCTGACAGCTTCACATAGGCAACCCGGAATTCTTCCGGACGCATGAACTCTGCCTGGTTTTGATCGTAGTAAGCCTTGATGTCTTCATCGCTGACGGAAAAATCACTGCGTAGCGCGTTCAGGTCCAGCGTCACATAACGAATATCACGAACCTGCTCACCCAGTCGGCGCTGCTCTTGCAGTTCCGTTGGCAATGCAAAATTCGTTGCCATGAAGCCGGAGCGATACTGTTCTTTCAGCATGTCCTGACGCAGGCCCTGAATATAACCCTGTGGCGTCAAGCCACGGCTACGCAGTTCCCGCTCGAAACGAATCTCGGAAAACCTGCCATTCTCCTGGAAAAGGGGGACCTGATAAATATCGCGGGCGGCCTGCTTTTCGCTGAATGCCAGCTTGGCGTTATCCGCTGCTGCAAGAATCAGCTGTTCGTTAACCAGTCCTTCCAGCACCATTTCGGGGCGAACAAAGGAATCCAGCATGGACGGGTCCATATTCGGACTCTGCTGGCGCAGCATGTCACGAACACGCTCCACACGCTGATTCACCACACTGCGGGTGATTTTGTTGCCTTCCACTTCGGCAACCACATCTCCGCTTCCACCACCGGTGAAATAGCCGTAGAAACCGGAAATCACAAAAGGAAGGATAATCGCGGCAAGCAGGACCTTGCCCACGGGACCGCGGACAAACCGTCTGAACTCCTGCATGAAAATACTCCGTAGGGACTCTTATTAAAACCTGGAGCCGTGACTTAAGCATGGCTTCAGGTGAAAACTTTCGAATTCGATCTTGTTATGTGAGAACCGCAATTTTTACCACAGGTTCCCCTAAACGGAAAAAAGCGCACCCGCTTACGGCTGCGCTTCCTCAAACTGGCGGAGCGGACGGGACTCGAACCCGCGACCCCCGGCGTGACAGGCCGGTATTCTAACCAGCTGAACTACCGCTCCAGCAAACAGTTTAGTTCACCGCGTCTTTCAGTGCCTTACCAGCTTTGAAGCCCGGTACTTTGGCAGCGGCGATCTGAATAGTCTGGCCAGTTTGCGGGTTGCGGCCTTCGCGAGCAGCGCGCTCTTTCACAGCAAAAGTACCAAAACCTACCAGAGAAACGCTGTCGCCTTTTTTCAGGGCGCCAGTAACCGCTTCCAAAGTAGCATCCAGTGCACGACCTGCGTCGGCTTTGGAAATATCCGCGCTAGCGGCAATCGCATCAATCAACTCTGACTTATTCACAAAGTTCCCCTTTCTGTTTTTCCCGGTTTTATGGTCGAGGCGTGATGTACTCTCCTCCTGAGCAAGCAGCCTTTATACCAACGGGTATAAGGAGCGTCAAGAAAGGAAAGGTATCATCGCACCCAAGTTAAAAAAAATGAAAAACCATATAGATCAATAATTTAAAAAGCTTCAATTCCGGCTCATTAATGTGTACTGGGCCGCTTTTCACCTTCCTGGTTTTTCTCTTCTGCGAGCGCCAAATCCTCTTCCAGTTCCGCTTCGCTCAGCGGGCTGGGTTGATGAGTCAGCGCCACATCAAGCACCTGGTCAATCCATTTAACAGGACGGATATCCAGGGACGACTTGATATTGTCCGGAATCTCCTTGAGATCCCGCTCGTTTTCTTCCGGTATCAATACCGTCTTGATGCCACCACGATGAGCAGCCAATAATTTCTCTTTCAAGCCACCAATGGGCAGAACCTGGCCACGCAGGGTAATTTCACCAGTCATGGCCACGTCTGCACGCACCGGTATACCTGTGAGCACGGACACCATGGCAGTACACATGCCGACACCCGCACTGGGGCCGTCCTTCGGCGTAGCACCTTCCGGCACATGCATGTGCAAATCGTTACGGTCCAGGGTGCGGCGACGGATACCAAGAGTGCCAGCACGGCTTTTCACAACCGTCCAGGCCGCCTGAATGGATTCCTGCATCACATCGCCCAAGGAGCCGGTAGAGATTACGCGGCCTTTGCCCGGAGTGGAAACACTTTCGATAGTCAGCAGCTCGCCACCTACAGAGGTCCACGCCAGTCCGGTAACCTGCCCTACCTGATCCTTTTCTTCCGCACGGCCAAAGCTGAACTTGCGCACACCCAGGTATTGTTCCACCAGCTCCTCGGTGAGCGCGACACTGGTACTCACTCCAGCCAGCAGGTGTTCCTTGACTACCTTGCGACAAATCTTGCTGACTTCACGCTCCAGTCCACGAACCCCGGCTTCACGGGTGTAATGACGGACCACGTAACGTAGCACGGTTTCGTCGAAAACCACTTCGTCCTTTTTCAGACCGTTATTCTTGATCTGCTTGGGAACCAGATACTGGAGAGCAATGTTGACCTTTTCGTCTTCGGTATAACCGGGCAGGCGAATCACTTCCATGCGGTCCAGCAAGGGTGCCGGAATATTCATGGAGTTGGAGGTGCAGACAAACAGGGTTTCCGACAGATTGTAATCCACCTCCAGATAGTGATCGCTGAAGGTATCGTTCTGTTCCGGATCGAGCACTTCCAGTAGCGCAGAGGCCGGATCACCACGGTTATCCATGCCCATCTTGTCCACTTCATCGAACAGGAACAGCGGGTTCCTGACACCGACCTTGGACAGCTTCTGCACTACCTTGCCCGGCAACGAGCCGATATAGGTGCGACGGTGACCACGAATTTCGGCTTCATCTCTCACACCACCCAGCGCCATGCGGACAAACTTGCGGTTGGTGGCATGGGCAATGGATTGTCCCAGGGAGGTTTTACCCACGCCTGGCGGGCCCACCAAGCACAACACCGGCCCCTTTACCTTGCCCACACGGCTCTGTACCGCCAGGAACTCCAGAATCCGGTCCTTCACTTCTTCCAGACCGTAATGATCCTCATCCAGCACTTTTTTGGCATGGGCCAGATCGTGACGTACCCGGCTGCGCTTCTTCCACGGCACCGATGTCATCCAGTCCAGATAGCTACGCACTACCGTGGCTTCCGCAGACATGGGCGACATCATCTTGAGCTTGTTCAGCTCGTTCATGGATTTCTCGAGGGCTTCCTTGGGCATGCCCACGCTTTCAATTTTCTTTTCCAGGTCTTCCAGGTCGTTACCACTGTCGTCCAGATCACCCAGTTCTTTCTGGATGGCTTTCATCTGTTCGTTCAGGTAGTACTCGCGCTGGCTTTTCTCCATCTGTTTCTTGACGCGCCCACGAATGCGTTTTTCTACCTTGAGCACATCAATGTCGGATTCCATCAGCGCGATCAGGTGTTCGACCCGTTCACGCACATCCACCATTTCCAGCACGTCCTGCTTTTCTTCCAGTTTCAACTGCAGGTGGGCGGCAATGGTGTCGGCCAGACGGCTGACTTCATCAATAGAGGAAACAGAGCCGGTGACTTCCGGCGCCACTTTCTTGGAAAGTTTGACGTAATCCTCGAACTGGGACTGCAGTGAGCGGGACAGTGCCTCCTGCTCACCCTCGTCCGGCAGCCCCTCTTCCAGTTCACGCACATCAGCGATACCACCCTGGTCGCCGAACTCGGCCTTGACCACGTGGGCACGCTGACCGCCTTCAACCAGCACCTTGACGGTGCCGTCGGGCAGTTTGAGCAGCTGAAGGATGGTTGAGACGGTACCGACCCGGTAAATGTCATCCGCACCCGGGTCATCGTCAGAGGCATTGCGCTGGGCAACCAGCATGATCTGTTTGTCGTCCGCCATGGCGGTTTCAAGCGCAGCAATGGACTTTTCCCGGCCAACAAACAGCGGGATCACCATATGGGGATACACCACTACGTCACGCAGTGGTAAAAGCGGGATATCTTTCAGCACGTATTGCCTCTATTGCCGTGGTGGCACCTTAATCCGGTGCCACCTTGGAAGACTGCTCGTTGTTCTCGTAAATCAACAACGGATCGGATTCGCCCTTGATGGTGGGACTGTCGATAACCACCTTGGCAACAGAGTCCATGGAAGGAACCTGGTACATGGTATCGAGCAGCACACTTTCCAGAATGGAGCGCAGACCCCGGGCCCCTGTCTTTCTTTCCATGGCCTTGTGGGCCACGGCGCGAAGGGCATCATCGCGGAAATCCAGCTCCACGCCTTCCATCTCGAACAGGCGGGCGTACTGTTTGGTCAGGGCATTGCGTGGTTCAGTGAGAATCTGAACCAGCGCCTCTTCACTGAGCTCTTCAAGGGTCGCGATCACCGGCAGACGGCCGATAAACTCGGGAATCAGGCCATACTTGACCAGATCTTCCGGTTCCACATCTACCAGCAATTCACCCAGGTTACGGGCATCATCCTTGCTCTTCACTTCTGCAGAGAAGCCGATACCACCTTTCTCGGAGCGCTCGCGAATCACCTTGTCCAGGCCGGCAAAGGCACCACCACAAATAAACAGCATGTTGGAGGTGTCCACCTGCAGGAACTCCTGCTGGGGATGCTTGCGCCCGCCCTGGGGAGGCACAGAGGCCACGGTACCTTCAATCAGCTTGAGCAGGGCCTGCTGCACGCCCTCCCCGCTCACATCACGGGTGATGGAGGGGTTGTCAGACTTGCGGGAGATCTTGTCGATTTCATCGATATAGACAATACCGCGCTGGGCCTTGTCCACATCATAGTCGCACTTCTGCAACAGTTTCTGAATGATGTTTTCCACATCCTCACCCACGTAACCGGCTTCGGTGAGGGTGGTGGCATCCGCGATGGTGAAAGGCACATTGAGCAACCGCGCCAAGGTCTCGGCCAACAGCGTTTTACCACTACCGGTGGGACCGATAAGCAAAATATTACTCTTGCCGAGTTCCACCTCATCACGGCCCTTGCTACTGCTGCGCAGGCGCTTGTAATGGTTGTATACCGCCACGGCGAGGACTCGTTTGGCTCGCTCCTGGCCAATCACGTACTCATCAAGGGTTTCCTTGATTTCGTTGGGCTTGGGCAGGGCTTCTCCGCCGGTGTCCCCGGTGTCTTCCTGCACTTCCTCGCGGATGATGTCATTACACAGATCCACGCATTCGTCGCAGATAAAGACCGAGGGCCCCGCAATCAGCTTGCGGACCTCATGCTGGCTTTTGCCACAAAAAGAGCAGTACAGCAGCTTGCCGTCGTCGCCCTTGCCAGTGGAGTCGGTCATTGAATCGCCTCTAAACCTGTGTATTTGAGTATTTGCGTCTCTTTGAAGATGCAGGGAGACGGGGGCTTTTTCAAGCCCGCCGGGCCTCTCAGGCCTTCCGTTAGGACACTTTTTGTACGAAGGTTACCGAATTACACCGGACGCTGACGCAATACCGCGTCAACGATGCCATATTCCTGCGCTTCTTCCGCGCCCAGAAAGTTGTCGCGGTCGGTATCCTTCTCCAGCCTTTCCAGCGACTGGCCGGTGTGATGCGCCAGCAGGCTGTTGAGCTGCCCTTTGATCTTGAGGATTTCCCTTGCGTGGATCTCGATATCCGAAGCCTGGCCCTGGAAACCGCCCAGCGGCTGATGGATCATCACCCGGGCATTGGGCAGCACATAGCGTTTGCCTGCTGCACCGGCGGCCAGCAGGAAAGCCCCCATACTGGCAGCCTGGCCCACGCACATGGTGGACACATCCGGCTTGATGAACTGCATGGTGTCATAGATGGACATGCCGGCTGTGACAGAACCACCCGGGCTGTTGATATAGAGATGAATGTCCTTGTCCGGGTTTTCCGACTCCAGGAACAGCATCTGGGCCACGATCAGGTTGGCCATTTGGTCTTCCACCTGGCCGATCATGAAAATCACCCGTTCCTTGAGCAGGCGGGAATAGATATCAAAAGAACGCTCACCACGGGCAGTCTGCTCGATCACCATCGGCACCAGACCCAGATTGGTGGGATCCTTGCTCAGCTCTTGCATTTCCGGGGTCATGGAGTTGATACGGCTCAAGTCGATCATGTAGCGCTTTCCTTCTCGTCGATCGTCCGGGGACGCTCTTGCGATTTATTGGTATCGGCTGGTAGCCGACCTCATCCTGAATGCTGCAATGGGGGCTGACATAGCCGAAAACAAGGCAGGCTGGACGAACAGGGCTTCCCGCATCTTATGACGGTGTATGGGGGGCGTCTATAAAAGTGGGCTTTGGCGGGGTCTGAATGCGCAAAACTTGCGCAAATTGTGCATAAATAACGCAAAACGGGGCCAGAAGGCCCCGTTTTGGTGTCAAAAAGCGGAAAGAATCAGCCTTCTGCTTGCTCACGTGGCTTCACCGCGTCCTGGTAGGACATGGCTTTCTCTTCCACCTTGGCACTATCCAGAACCAGGTCGACAACCTGCTCTTCCAGTACCGCACCTTCAATCTGCTGCAGCTGCTGCGGATTGCTGTAAACCCAGCTCACCACCTCTTCCGGCTTCTCGTACTGCTCGGCGATTTCCTCAACACGGGCTTTCACCTTGTCGGCATCGGCCTTGATCTCGTGCTTGTCGAGGATAGCGCGAACCACCAGGCCCAGACGCACGGAACGCTCAGCCTGCTCCTTGAACAGATCATCCGGCAGGATGGAGGCATCAAACTGCTGACCGCCACCAAACTGCTGCATCATCTGTTGACGCATGCGCTGGATTTCCTGGGTAACCAGGGCGCCCGGCAGGTCAAACTCGTGCAGGTTGACCAGGCCATCCATCGCCTGCTCTTTCACCTTGCCGGTTACCGCATTCTTCAGCTCGCGCTCCATGTTCTTGCGCACTTCTGCCTTGAATTTGGCTTCGTCGCCATCGTCAACACCGAACGCTTTCATGAACTCGGCATCCACTTCCGGCAACGCCTTGCCTTCAACCTTGTTGACCTTGATCTGGAACACCACGGACTGGCCTTTCAGCTCTTCGGACTGGTAGTCCTCCGGGAAGGTCACGTCGATGTCTTTTTCCTCACCAGCTTTCATGCCAACGATGCCGTCTTCAAAGCCCGGGATCATCTGGCCGGAGCCCAGCTCCAGGTTCTGCCCTTCGGCGCTACCGCCTTCGAAGGCTTCACCGTCTTTCAGACCTTTGAAATCAATGTTGACGCGGTCACCCGTTTCCGCGGCACGATCCACATCGGCGAACTCGGCGCGCTGCTGGCGCAGGGTTTCGATCATGGTATCCACATCGGAATCGGACACTTCAGCCTTGGGCTTTTCCACTTCGATGGAATCGAAAGCCGCCAGCTCGACATCCGGGTATACCTCGAAGGTAGCCACGAATTCCAGGTCCTTGCCTGCTTCGTTGGTCTTGGCTTCAAAGCCCGGCATACCCGCTGGCTGCAGCTTTTCCTGCTCCACCGCTTCGATGAAGGCTTCACGCATTACGTCAGCCAGCACTTCGTTACGCACGGCCCCGCCAAAGCGACGCTTTACTTCACGCATGGGCACTTTACCCGGGCGGAAACCGTCCAGACGGATCGTTTTCTGGGCTTCCTGCAGCTTGCCTTCTACTGCCACATCCACTTTTTCCGCGGGTACACCCACCGTTACACGGCGCTCAAGACCTGAAGTCGTTTGAACAGAAACCTGCATAACATCCTCTTTAAAAAAGACTTTTATCTCTGCCCGCCGCCGAAATAACGCGAAGACGGCCTAATGAAGGGCGAAGATTATAATCAAAGGGGGCTTCGCTGCCTACAGCCTGACTGTTCAGCAGTGCCTGAAGCCCATACGAAAAAGCCTCCGAGGATCTATCCCGGAGGCTTTTAATATGGGGTGACTGATGGGGCTCGAACCCACGACCGCCGGAATCACAATCCGGAGCTCTACCAACTGAGCTACAATCACCATAAAACTGTCTGCTTTCTTTCCTGCCTGGCGCACCTGGCAGGACTTGAACCTGCAACCTACGGCTTAGAAGGCCGTTGCTCTATCCAGTTGAGCTACAGGCGCTTGCAGATTTCCGCCATCAAGCCAACTGGTCGGGGTGGAGGGATTCGAACCCCCGACATCCTGCTCCCAAAGCAGGCGCGCTACCAGGCTGCGCTACACCCCGTCTTTTAAAGCTGCGTCAGTGACTAAGCTCGAAAGCGAGGCGCGCATAATACTCGGCACCCCCATGAGCGTCAACGGGGTTCGACGCAAAAAAATGTCTAACGTTCAGATTTTAGTCAACTTTTGCGCGTTGTGCCTGCGCGTGCGAGAATCGCGCCGTTCACGGCTACCCCCGGCAGGCTGCGATTACCGCAACCGCGCCAAGCCGCCCCCTATTGTAGTCAATTTCAGAGAGACCGCCCACATGACCGCCCAGATTCTTGATGGCAAAACCCTGGCCCAGCAGTTCGAACAGGAGATGCGCCTGCGCGTCGACGCCCTGAAAGCCAAGGCCAACGACCGCACGCCGATTCTTGCCACCATTCTGGTGGGTGCCGACCCGGCATCTGCCACCTATGTAAAGATGAAAGGCAACGCCTGCCAGCGTGTCGGCATGGAATCTGTCGCCATTGAGCTGGACGACGACACCAGCACCGAACAATTGCTGGCAAAAATTGACGAACTCAACACCAATCCGGATGTGCACGGCATTCTGCTGCAACATCCGGTGCCCGCCCAGATTGATGAACGCGCCTGTTTCGACGCCATCAGCCTGGAAAAGGACGTGGACGGCGTCACCTGCCTCGGGTTTGGTCGCATGAGCATGGGTGAGGACGCTTACGGCTGCGCCACCCCCAAAGGCATCATGCGCTTGCTGGAGCACTACCAGGTGGAACTGGAAGGCAAACATGCCGTAGTGGTGGGTCGCAGCGCCATTCTTGGCAAACCCATGGCCATGATGCTGCTGGAAGCCAATGCCACAGTCACCATCTGCCACAGCCGCACCCGGGATCTGCCAGCCCTGGTCAAACAGGCTGACATCGTTGTCGGCGCCGTGGGCAAGCCGGAGTTCATCAAGGCAGACTGGATCAAGGATGGCGCCGTGGTCGTCGATGCCGGCTTCCACCCGGAAAAGTGTGGCGACATCGAGCTGGGACCACTGGTAGATAGAGTGAGCGCCTATACTCCGGTACCCGGCGGCGTCGGCCCCATGACCATCAACACCCTGATTTTCCAGACCCTGCAGTCCGGCGAAAAAGCCCTGGGCTAACCGACCAACCCAAAAGCCGCGTTCATTATGGTCGCGGCTTTTGGGTGGCCACTACTGCCTAATTAACGCCTCTAACGGTGCCACCACTACAACACCAACAGGCGCCGGCCCTACTGATAATCGCGTTCCACAAATGTAAATTCCCACAAAAAAGCCGCACCCAAACCTTAGGCGCGGCCTCTTTGCTTTCTGTCAACACCACGCACGCGACATCGCGCAGCTATTAACTCTTCACTGTTAATTACTAACTGTCTTTGGGCCAGGACTCACGCAGACCGACAGTCTGATTGAACACCAGCTTGTCAGCGCTGCTGCTCTGATCCACACAGAAGTAACCCTCACGCTCGAACTGGTAACGGGTTTCGGCCAGAACCCCACGCAGACCCGGCTCCACCCAGCAACCATCCAGCACGCTCAATGAATCCGGATTGATATGGGACAGGAAGGTCTGCCCTTCTTCTGTCTTGTTGGGGTTCGCAGCGGTGAACAGGCGGTCGTAGAGACGCACCTCACAGGGCTCACCCTTGCTGGCACTGACCCAGTGGATCACCCCGCGCAGTTTGCCCTGGTCATCCGCATTTTCCGGGTTCTTGCCCAGGGTGTCCGGATCATAGCTGCAGCGCACTTCCACAATCTCGCCGCTGTCATCGCGGACCACATCGGTAGCACGCACCACATAGCCGTAGCGCAGACGCACCCGATCGCCCAGCACCAGGCGCTTGAACTTCTTGTTGGCCTCTTCCCGAAAATCCTCCCGGTCGATATAAATCTCCCGGGTCATGGGTACCTGGCGGGTTCCCATGGTCTCGTTCTGCGGATGCACCGGGGCGGTCAGGGATTCCTCCTTGCCCCCTTCCCAGTTTTCGATGACCACTTTCAAGGGATTCAGCACACACATGGCGCGGGGGGCATGCTGATTCAGATCATCGCGGATGGCGGCTTCCAGCATCCCCATGTCCACCACGGAATCCGCCCGGCTGACGCCCACAGACTCACAGAATGTGCGCAGTGAAGCCGGTGTGTAGCCACGACGACGCAGACCGCTGATGGTGGGCATACGCGGATCGTTCCAGCCTTCCACATGCCCTTCATCTACCAACTGCTTGAGCTTGCGCTTGCTGGTCACCGTGTAATTCAGATTAAGGCGGGCAAACTCATACTGGCGCGGGCTCGCCGGCACGGAGGTGTGCTCGATGACCCAGTCATAAAACGGCCGGTGATCCTCGAACTCCAGGGTACAGAGGCTGTGCGTGATCCCCTCGAGGGCATCGGACAGCGGATGGGTGAAGTCGTACATGGGATAAATCACCCACTTGTCACCGGTCTGATGATGCACTTTCTTGCGGATGCGATAGAGAATCGGATCGCGCAGATTCAGGTTGGCGCTCTGCATGTCGATTTTGGCACGCAGTACAGCAGCCCCCTCGTCCAGCTCACCGCTGCGCATCTGCTCGAACAGGGCCAGATTCTCTTCCACGCTGCGCTCGCGATAGGGGCTTGGCTTGCCCGGCGTGGTGAAATTACCGCGGTACTCGGCGATCTGCTCCGGGCTCAGGCTGTCCACGTAGGCCAGCCCTTTATGAATCAGTTCCACCGCCAGCTGATAAAGCTGGTCGAAGTAATTGCTGGCGAAACGCTCCTGGCCATTCCAGGTAAAGCCCAGCCACTGCACATCCTGCTTAATGGACTGGATGTACTCGTCCTCTTCCTTCTCGGGATTGGTATCGTCGAAGCGCAGATTGCAACTGCCGTTATAGCTTTCGGCAATCCCGAAGTTCAGGCAGATAGACTTGGCATGACCAATATGCAGGTACCCATTGGGTTCCGGTGGAAAACGGGTCACCACCTGGCCGTCGTTTTTACCTTCTGCAAGGTCACGGTCGATGATCTGTCTGATAAAATTGCTGGGCGCTTTCGTTTCGCTCATGGGTCTTGGCCAGTCCGGAAGGCAGAGAGCCTGAATATGGGCAGGCTCTCACGGTGAAAATGAAGGTGCGCTAGTGTACTGTACGCCCCCCAACAGTCAAAGACTCAGGGCCCGCCGGGGAACAAAAACCCCTAACCAGGCCCATCTTGCGGAGAAAACCTGATGAAAGTGGTGCTGACAACAACCTACGGCAAAATCACCCTGCAGCTGGACGCAGAGAAGGCGCCGATTACCACCGAGAACTTTGCTCAATACGTCAAGGATGGCCACTTCGACGGCACCATCTTCCACCGTGTTATCAGCAACTTCATGATCCAGGGCGGCGGCTTCACCGAAGATATGCAGCAGAAGCCCACCCGTGACACGATCCAGAACGAGGCCGGCAATGGCCTGTCCAACAAGGCCGGCACCATCGCCATGGCGCGTACCCCGGATCCCCATTCCGCTTCCGCCCAGTTCTTCATCAACGTGGCCGACAACCACTTCCTGGACAAGGAACGCAGCCAGGACGGCTGGGGCTATGCGGTATTCGGCGCGGTCAGCGACGGCATGGACGTGGTGGAAAAAATCCGCAATGTGGCCACCGGCAACAGCGGTTTCCACCAGGATGTGCCGGTGGAGCCGGTACTCATCGAGTCTGCTGAACTGATCGAGGACTGACACCATGCGCGTTCTGGCCACTGCCCTGCTTGCCCTGTTACCGACCCTGCTGCTCGCCAACCCGCAGGTTCGGCTGGAAACCTCTGCCGGCCCGGTCACCGTGGAACTCTACGAGGACAAGGCACCGCAGACTGTCGCCAACTTCCTCAAGTATGTGGATGACGGCTTCTACGACGGCACCCAGTTCCACCGGGTAATCCGCGGTTTCATGATACAGGGCGGCGGCTTTGACCAGAGCGGGCAGCGCAAGGCCACCCGCTCACCGATCCAGAATGAAGCGGACAACGGCCTGAGCAATGAGCGTGGCACCCTGGCCATGGCCCGCACCGGCAACCCGCACTCTGCCACGGCCCAGTTCTTCGTCAATCTGGTCGACAATGACAACCTGGACTTTTCTGGCAAGAATGCCCGTGGCTGGGGCTATGCCGTTTTCGGCAAGGTCACAGACGGCATGCCTGTGGTGGACAACATCGCCAGTGAACGCACCACCAGCCAGCGCCTCAACGGCATGCTGGCGCGGGACGTGCCGGAGGTGCCCATTTTGATTACCCGAGCCTACCGCCTGGATTCAGACGGCGAAGAAGAAAAAGGCGCACAGTAACCATGAGCTATACCCTGTTTATTTCAGACTTGCACCTGGATCCGGCCCGGCCGGAGCATCTGGAAGCGCTGGGCAAACTGCTGGAAGCCCACGCCGGCAAGGCTGATGCCCTCTATGTACTGGGCGACCTGTTTGAAGCCTGGATCGGCGACGACGATGACACTCCGTTCAATCAGGAAGCCATTGGCGCCTTCCGCAGCTTCAGTGACAACGGCAGCCAGCTCTATTTCATGCATGGCAATCGGGATTTCATGCTCGGTGACGATTTCGCCGCTGCCTGTGGCGGCACCTTGCTGGAAGAAGGCACCGTGGTGGATCTGTATGGCACCCCCGTCCTGCTGATGCACGGCGACAGCCTGTGCACCCTGGATACCGCCTACCAGCAGTTTCGCACCATGGCCCGTAATCCCCAGTGGCAACAGGGCATGCTGGCAAAGCCGCTGGAAGAGCGCCGCATGATCGCCCAGGGCATGCGCATGCAAAGCCAGGGCAACAACGCCAACAAGGCAGAAAACATCATGGACGTGACCCCGGAAGAAGTGGTTCGGGTTATGGAAGAGGCCGGCGTCAAACACCTGATCCACGGCCACACCCATCGCCCCAATATCCACGATGTTGAACTGGCCGACGGCCAGGGTAAGCGCTGGGTGCTGGGTGATTGGGGCAAGCTGGGGTGGCAGATTGTGGCGGATAGCGAGAAGGGCTTAAGACTGGAAAGCTTTGAAATCTGACCTCCTGTAGGAGCGCCGCTCGAGGCGCGAATCCGCCGGAAAATACCTGACAGATCTGTCCCTAGCGACCATGCCTGATCGCCTATCGGCGATTTCCTCGCAAGCGAGGTTCGCGGCTCATACTCGCAGAGCACAGAGAGCACCGCTCCTACAGGGAATTCTGTCAGGCTTGCGGAATACCGGAATGAAACCGAAACTCCGAATCCGGCGACTCCACCAATTCACGCTCCACTTCCTTGAAAAAACTCACCCTCTCCTCGATCGGCCCACCGGCATATTGTTCAGCCAGCTTCAGATAATCCTCAAAATGGCGCGACTCACTCTTCAGCAGGTAACGGTAATAACGCCCCAGCTCCGCATCCACATGCGGCGCCAACGCGGCGAAACGCTCACAACTCCGCGCCTCGATTAACGACCCTACGATCATGGTGTCCACCAAGCGGCCAGGTTCCGAAGTGCGTATATGCTGGCGCAGCCCCTTCGCATAACGCGCAGGCGTCATGTGGTCGTAGGTCACACCGCGCTCTCGCATCAGCTGTATGACTTGCTCAAAATGCAGCAGCTCCTCTCGCGCCAGCTGGCTCAGCGTATCCAGTAGTTCGGGCCGGTCCACATAACGAAACATCAGATTCAACGCGGTGCTGGCCGCTTTCTTTTCACAATGAGCATGGTCGATAAGCAAGATATCAGGATGCTGCAATGCCCAATTGACCCAGGCCGACGGTGTGTCACAGGGAAGAAAATCGCGAATGTGGGAAATGTCGTGCATGGGAATCTCGCTGGCTTAGAGGAGCCGATCAGGAAACAGGCGCCGGCATTATAGCGTTTTTGTGCGCAATCTCATCCGTACCGCTGGTGCTCACTCGCCGCGCCCGTATACTGTCGCGTCATGGGCAGAAAAACACATCCACGCGTACAGCGGGCAAAAGGACAAGCGGCCATCATCGCACTGCGACTGCTGGGCGCGTTACCCTTTGCTGTCAACCGAGCACTCGCCTCCTTTATCGGCACGTTGCTGTCTTGGCTGCCGACCCAGGCTTTGACGATCAGCAAGACCAATCTGGCAATTAGCTACCCTGCCTTATCTGAGGAAGAACGCACCCGGCTCGCCCGCAAATCATTGGTGGAGAGCATCAAGAACACCTTTGAAATCGCACTCTTCTGGCGGCGCCCCAACCAAGGACTGACACGGATAGTCGCCGTGGACGGCGATGCCCCTCTGCGGCAAGCGGTGGAGGACGGCAAACCCATCATGATCCTGGCGCCTCATCTGGGTTGCTGGGAAGTACTGAATTTCTGGCTCGCCACCGAGTTCGGGCTGCACGCCATGTTTGCTCCTTCCGGCCTGCCAGAAGTCGATCAACTGGTAAGGCAAGGGCGGGAGCATTTTGGCTCCACCATGTACCCGACTACCGCTCGCGGTGTAGCCGGATTAGTGCGCGCCATGAAAAAAGGTGCCCTGACCGCCATTCTTCCTGATCAGGTACCCGACCGCCGCAGCGGCCGGCATGTACCTTTCTACGGACAGCCGGCCTACACCGGCACACTGGCCTGCAAGCTGGTACGCCAGACCGGCGCGGTCACTTTCATGGCCTGGGCCCGCCGCCTGCCCGGCACCCAGGGCTACGAAATTCGAGTCCGTCCGGCTGATCCCGCCGTCGCTGATGACGACCTGGATACTGCCCTTGCGGCAATGAATCGCTCCATCGAACATCTTATCGACGAATCCCCTGACCAGTACTTGTGGAGCTACAAACGCTTCCGGCGCCCGCCGGACGGCCTGAAAGCCCCCTACTGATTGCCGCATACCATGCTGTCAGTGATTACGAGTATTCATCCCGTGAATGACTACAACCGCGGTTTGGCTTAACAGTTGATGGCATTTCGGCTATACTCCGCGCGCAATTCCAACCCCCAGTAACACCCTAAAAGACTGATTTCCAAAAGAAATCAGCCAATTCGAGAAAGAGGGAAACGCTGTGCTAGAAGCCTATCGCAAACATGTTGAAGAGCGCGCCGTTGACGGTGTGCCGCCCAAGCCGCTGAACGAGCATCAGGTTGCCGACCTGGTAGAGCTGCTGAAAGCCCCGCCGGCCGGCGAAGAAGAATTCATCCAGGACCTGTTCGTTAACCGCGTGCCGCCGGGCGTGGACCAGGCCGCCTATGTGAAGGCCGCCTTCCTGACCGCGATTGTTAACGGTGAAGCCAGCTCTCCCCTGATCGACCGTAAACGTGCCGTGCAGCTGCTGGGCACCATGCAGGGTGGCTATAATGTGGCCACGCTGGTTTCAGCGCTGGATGATGCCGAACTGGCAGAAATCGCTGCTGACGAACTCAAGCACACTCTGTTGGTATTTGATGCTTTCCACGATGTGGAAGACAAGATGAAAGCCGGCAACGCCAAGGCCAAGGAAGTCATCGAGTCCTGGGCTGAAGGTGAGTGGTTCACCAATCGCGCGGACCTTGCCGAAAAGATGACCCTGTCTGTCTTCAAGGTTACCGGCGAGACCAACACTGACGACCTGTCCCCCGCACAGGACGCCTGGAGCCGCCCGGATATCCCGCTGCACGGCAACGCCATGCTGAAGAATGCCCGTGAAGGCATCCACCCGGAGAAAGACGGTGAGATCGGCCCGCTGAGCCAGATGGACGAGCTGAAGAAAAAAGGTCACCCGGTTGCCTATGTGGGCGACGTTGTGGGCACCGGTTCTTCCCGTAAGTCCGCCACCAACTCAGTACTGTGGCACTTCGGTGACGACATCCCGTTCGTACCCAACAAGCGTGCAGGCGGTGTCTGCATCGGCGGCAAGATTGCTCCTATCTTCTTCAACACCATGGAAGATTCCGGCGCCCTGCCCTTCGAGTGCGACGTAGAGAAAATGAACACCGGTGACGTGATCGACGTTTACCCGTTCGCAGGCAAGGTAGAAAAAGACGGCGAAGTGATCGCCGAATTCGACCTGCGCTCCCAGGTACTGCTGGACGAAGTCCGCGCTGGTGGCCGTATCAACCTGATTATCGGTCGCGGCCTGACCACCAAGGCTCGCGAAGCCCTGGGGCTGGCACCTTCCGAGTTGTTCCGCAAGCCGGAGCAGCCGGGCGATTCCGACAAGGGCTTCACCCTGGCCCAGAAAATGGTCGGCAAGGCCTGCGGCATGGACGGCGTTCGCCCCGGCATGTACTGCGAGCCGAAGATGACCACCGTGGGTTCCCAGGACACCACTGGTCCGATGACCCGTGACGAGCTGAAAGACCTGGCTTGTCTGGGCTTCCAGGCGGACCTGGTGATGCAGTCATTCTGTCACACCGCCGCTTACCCCAAGCCGGTTGACGTGGAAACCCAGCACACCCTGCCCGACTTCATCATGAACCGTGGCGGTGTGTCCCTGCGTCCGGGTGACGGCATCATCCACTCCTGGCTGAACCGCATGCTGCTGCCTGACACTGTCGGTACCGGTGGTGACTCCCATACCCGTTTCCCCATGGGCATCTCCTTCCCCGCGGGCTCTGGCCTGGTAGCCTTTGCCGCCGCCACCGGCGTTATGCCGCTGGACATGCCGGAATCCGTTCTGGTTCGCTTCAAGGGCAAACGCCAGCCGGGCATCACCCTGCGTGACCTGGTACATGCGATCCCCATGCAGGCGATCAAAGATGGCCACCTGACCGTTGCCAAAGCCGGCAAGGTCAACGTGTTCTCCGGTCGCGTACTGGAAATCGAAGGTCTGGACGACCTGACCGTCGAGCAGGCATTCGAGCTGTCCGATGCATCCGCCGAGCGTTCCGCTGCCGGCTGTACCATCACCCTGTCTGAAGACAGCGTGACCGAGTACCTGAAATCCAACATCACCATGCTCAAGTGGATGATCTCCAATGGCTACGGCGATGCCCGCACCATTGAGCGTCGTATCCAGGGCATGGAAGAGTGGCTGGCAAACCCGAGCCTGATGCGTGCCGACGCCGATGCCGAGTACCACACCGTCATCGAAATCGACATGGACCAGATCAACGAGCCGGTACTGTGCTGCCCGAACGACCCGGATGATGCCAAGACCCTGTCCGACGTGGCTGGCGCCAAGATCGACGAAGTGTTCATCGGTTCCTGCATGACCAACATCGGTCACTTCCGTGCAGCCGGTAAACTGCTGCAGAAAGTGGAAAGCGGGACCATGCCGACCCGTCTGTGGATCGCTCCGCCGACCAAGATGGATCAGCACCAGCTCACCGAAGAAGGCTACTACAACATCTTCGGTAGTGCCGGTGCGCGCACCGAGATGCCGGGCTGCTCCCTGTGCATGGGTAACCAGGCTCGCATCGCGCCGAAGTCCACCGCGGTATCCACCTCCACCCGTAACTTCCCGAACCGTCTGGGTCAGGGTGCGGATGTGTACCTGGCATCGGCTGAGCTGGCGTCTGTGGCGTCCATTCTCGGCAAGCTGCCGACCACCGAAGAGTATATGGAATACGCGAACACCATCGATTCCATGTCCTCCGAGATCTACCGCTACCTGAACTTCGACCAGATGCCGGAGTACCAGGACGTGGCAGATACCGTGAAGATCCCGGTTGCTCAATCTGTTTAAGATTGACTGATCGCTTCACCGAAAAAGCCCGGCATACGCCGGGCTTTTTTTTACACTTCAAATAACCACATTCAAAGTGGCAGACATTAGCGATAACTTAGCATCAGATCGCTAAGAGGATTGATCAACTTCGGAATAAACGGCTCATATGGGGCCCACTTTGCTACGGATGTGCTATAGATCGGTTGCCGTACCTGAGTAATGCTGGCGGTTCTAACCAACCTGTCAGATTCATAGAACCGCAAGCAGCTCTCATCCCAAGGTAGTCCGATATACTCAATCAACCGTTTTGATCCTGCTTCCTGATCCTCGACAAGATGCTCATAATCTGTTTCGAGAAAACCTCCAGAAAACGCATCACGCCAGTGCTTCATGATTTCAAGATAACCTTCAAACCTGGCAACCAGATGATCAATGTGACAAGCCCAACGAATCATTCCGAACTGCGTTTGCCAACATGACATAGCCACATCACGAAGATCTCGTCGAGCATGGACAATGCACGCATTCGGGAACAGCAACTTCAACCAGCCGATATTGAGATAATTGTCTGGCATTTTGTCCACTACAAACTGCACATCAGGCTTGTTCGCTTTATCAATCTGTTCCTGTAGTGTCGTCAGATATTCTTCAGCAACTCGCGTGAGCAATTCTCCATCCGGCTCGGTCAGACACTGGTCATTTGCGACCCTTGGTTTGATCCCATACTTTTTCGCATAAAGGTTCTGATAAGCCTGCAACGCAATAATTGCATAGTTCTTCTCGCCCACCCCAAGAACAGCCGGGTGTCTGGCAAGAATCTGTTCCGTCAATGTGGTTCCTGAACGTGGCATACCGACGATAAAGACAGGCATTCTTGAAGGATGACCAAACTGAATATTACTGACAATCTGCTGTTTGCTGAAAACTCTCTTTTGATGCCGGACATTCTCAATATGCTTCTGTGTATCGTACTCCCAACCTTGGCGAACCTTGGAATTCCACTGCAAGGCATTTGATTGCTGCATATGGAAAGCAGCTTTTTCAAAGTTCTTTTTCCCAGCGTAGTAATATGAGAGCGCGTTGTGCAATGATGCCCTGCCGCCATCAGCAATAGAGCTTTCTAGAATAAGTCTTTCAGCTGTCGCCACATGGTGCGAATCAAGGCCTGATTTTTTCAATGTAGCCAGGCCGCTAATAGCCGAAATACAGTGCTCCTGCTCCTCCAAGGCCTTATAAAAACTTTTTTCTGCACCCTCTACATTTCCGGAGGAGGAAAGAATATTTCCGATTTTGCTATATAAACTCGCTTGTTGTGGCGCCAGTTTTTTTGCCTCATACAAACATTCTAGAGCGTCATCAGCCTGCCCCTCATTCCAATAAAGATCAGACAAGGTAGACCAGTAATGGGGGCGCCGATTTAATGTCTCTTCATGCTCTTTCAGCAATTCAATGCCTTGCCGATGTAGATCATGCTTATCTAGAGCCTGCGCCATGCCAATAATAGCAGTCGGATGACCCGCCTCAATGGAAAGCGCCTTGTTAAACCAACTCGAAGCTTCGGAATGGTCACCAACATTCAGAAAATTGCTACCAATCTGTGAAATTAGCTCCGCATGGTCCTGATTACGCTCGAAAGCAGCCGCGAAGACATCCATAGCCGCTTCATAATCCTCTCGTGCAATCAAAGAGCGGCCCAGAGCCACATGCGCATCAATGTTGTCAGGATTCTTTTCGATGGCTTTTTTGGCTGCTTCCTGCGCAAGTTCATGATTCTGAAGGTTCAGATACATTAACGCCAGATTGTTATTGGCCAGCTCGTTATTTGGTTCAACCGCAACAGCTTTTTTATAGAATTGTATTGCCCGACGCCAATTACCTTGTGCCCGGTCAATATCCGCCAGTCCGGATAGGCAGACGGCATTACCTTCATCCAGTTTCAGTGCTTGATAAAATGTTTCTTTGCTCAACTGATAGGATTCAGCCTGATAATAACAACTCCCCAAATTGATCAAAACCTGCAAGTTTTTAGGATCAATTTGACGTGCTGAACAATAGTAGGCAATGGCCAGACCCAGTTCTCCGGTTCGCTGATGAGCCACTGCCAGATTCAGCAGAACATTAATATTACCGGGGTCGAAACCCAGCGCCAATGAGAGTCTCTCTTTGGCTTTGATATTATCGCCGGCAAGGAGAGCCCTCAGGCCATCAAAATAGAGAGGCTCAGGCCTATCAGGGAAAGCAATAAGAAATTCATTAATTAGCGCGGCCGTTTTATGCGGATTGTCTGCAGACAAGGCAGCGAGAATAGAGGCTTTCAAAGAGGAAAAGGATTCGTTGTTCAATGGTCTTCCCGCTGTAAAAAAGAAGCCATCCAGGGATGGCTTCTCGTGGTGCTATTAACGCTTGGTGCGACGGCGAGCAATTCCCATTCCTGCAATCAACGCCATAAAGGCGGCACCCGCACTTCCCCCGCTACTACTGCGTGCACGGGTATCTTCCGCAACTGATGCCTGCGGCAGTGCATAATTGACAACCCGTGAGCGCTCAGAATTAGTCAAACCAGCCAACAGGTTCGCTTGATTCAGGGCGCTACCGCTCTCATAGTGACTCGCAATTCCTGCAGCGCCAGTAATGTCTTTCGACATCTCATGAAACGCCACAATACTGCGAGTGGCACCAGCTGGAACATCAAAGGTGTAGTCGATCACGTAATTACTAGTATCAAGATCGACGACTGTAGTCGTCACGGTAGAACCAGGCCCTGAAATACCCGTGGTAATAACGGGATCGCTATTATCACCATTGACCAAATCATCGGCAATTGTTACCCATGTATCAGTATTATCGACAACTTGGTCGCCGTTACTGGTATCAATAATGCCCCCCTGACCATCAGCGCCCCAGTTACCATAAACAGAAAGGGTCACTGACTGTTCCACAGCACTTTTGTTCATCACAGAGAACAATCCCCGGGTTACCGGGCTATCCTTCAAAAACGCCCATTTCACGCTGGCATCAAGGTCTGTATCAATATCCACATTGGAGCCGGCATCAATTTGATAATCACTGACCACCACTTCAGCAAACACCGGGCTGAAACCATTGGAGTTCACCTCCAAGCCAAGCACTCCGTCATAAGCATCGGAATATGAATAGCAACTCCAGAAAGTAGTGACTGATGTTGTACATGAGCTTGTTTTTCCAATAGCACCTTCTGAGATACTGCTGTAATAATCCGTAACTACGGAGGAGTTTGAGCCACTGAAATAAAATCCGTGTGCCCAATCTTTGTCCGCATCATGAAAGGTCAGGTAACCACCGTTACTACCGGTAAATGACGTCTTCACTCCAGCTCGTGCTGACGAGGCCATCATCCCGATAAGACCTGCACCCGCTACGACTGAGGCTCCCGCCATTCCTTTTAGTTTATTAAAGCTACTCATTTTCTATCCCCTATTACCATTGGTTGAATCCCTTTAACATCTAAAAAATTTATATTTTTATTCAATGTGACCCTCAGCGAGGCCCTCCTGCCTGACTCGTCGTCTATCGGCACGCTGCTGCTTCTTTACTTCTCGTTTTACCAGTGACTTCTCTTTGTTGTGTTGGCGTACTGACGCGCGGTACCAGTCCACTTTTTTCGTATTGGCGCTTCCCGCCTCTGCCACCTGGCCGTTCGCCAGAACTCTCACCGTGACGATCTCTGCGGGACCACTCACCTGTTTCTGCCAGCCGATAATCATGTTTAAGTCATTTTCCCGAGCAATTTTTTCCAGAGCAGCCTTGATAAAACGATTGCTCACTGAGACGGAAACAGCCTTGTCGACAGCCGGATCCACGACAACCTCCAGACCCGCAGACTCACCGATATGGGCCAGAACAACTGTTAATGGCTCATCCACAGCTTCAACCGAAACTCGACGTTGATGCTCAACAATCAACTTGTCGGCAAAACTGTAGCTCGGCACGAGCAGCCATATCGCCAGCAACAAGCTAGCCGAGAACGATGATGAAAAATTCAGAGAATACCCCCGGAGTGCAGAATTGGCGCTGAAGCTCTGATTGGCTACGCCAACAAAATGTAACCATTGGATTCTTATAGATACATAATTTTACAATCATGGATATTATGATGCACCTCTCAAAATTGCAGCTTTTTTTTAGATATTTGTGATAAGCGGCCAATGTGAACATTTTATCGAAATATGTATACATTGATTCGCTTGGCAGGGTATCGGCAATTTCTGACTTGGATACGGGACTGCATGATCGATGGGAGGTTTAAACGCAGCGTTATTTATGCAGGCTTACTACATGCGAACATGTGACTCTGGAAGGCTTCTCTGGTTAGATCTGGTTTATTTTAGGTAGAGTCAGACGACATCCGCTTCTTGGTGGCCGCTGTGGCCAGTGCCGTTAGCGGATCTTCCGGCCAGGGATGTTTGGGGTATCGGCCACGCAAGTCCTTGCGCACCGCCTGGTAGTTTTCCCGCCAGAATCGTTCCAGGTTATCGGTAATGGCTGCCGGCCGCCCTGCCGGAGTCAGCAAATGCGCACTGATAGTCAGCTTGCCCTCAGCAATGAGCGGCAGTTGGGTGAGCCCGAACAGTTCCTGCAACTTGACGGCCAGCACCACCGTATCCCCCTTGTAATCGAGTTGCACCCGCCGCCCGGTGGGAATGACAATAGCCTCTGGCATACAGCGCTGCAGATGCTTGTGCTGATCTTCCGTCAACAACAGATTGAGAGCGTCATGCACGGCTACCCGCTTTAAATCCTGCAGCGTGCGCATGCCGGCGAGAAACGGTGCCAGCCAGCGTTCCAGATTTTCCAGCAAGGCCGCATCACTCACATCCGGCCAGGCGCTCTCGTCCACAGCGGCCAGTTTTGTCACCCTGGCCTGCCACTGCCGACAGCTCTCAGACCAGGGCAACAGCCGCAGGCCATCCCCACGCAACCCCTCCAACAAGCCCTGAATCTGTTGCTCCGCGCTCAACGATTCCATGGGCTGGTTCTGCAAAACAATGGCTCCCAGCCTGTGCTGACGCCAGCCAGTTACCCGCTGACGCTCGCTATCCCAACCAATCTGCTCATGCCACTGTCCATGCTGCGCCATGACTGATTGCAGATCCGACTCTTCCAGTGGCATGGCGAGTCGGATGCGGACATCCCGGGGCTGGCCGTCCGTATCCAGAATCAACAACCATTGTGTTCCAGCCAGACTATCTCCGGGTGGCAGTTGTACACCGGGGCCGTCCATCATCTGGTAACGATTGCCCTGCCCCTGGCGCAGGCGGGCCACCTGTCGAGGGTAGACCCGGGCCAGCAACCCACCCAGACAATCCCGCCAGTCATTGCTATCGCGGGGTGGCCTGCCAGGCAGTAGTCGCTGAGCTTCAGCCAGAAGTAGTCTGTGGCGGTCGGGGTGGCTTTCCAGTGCTTGCAGGCGACTACGCAAATCCACGCCCTGACCATTGAGGATGTCCCGCTCGGACAACAAGGCCGCGACTCGGGCTGCGGCCACCGGCAATCCCTGCTCCCTGCCTGCCAGTATCAGCATGGCTAGCGCCGGCTCGACTCCCAGGCTGGCGATGGCTGCACCATGGTCTGTCAGCCCGCCTTGCCTATCCAGCGCGCCACCATCGCGAAGCCTGGCCACCGCGCTCTGCCAGGCCGGCAATGGCGGTGCCTCCAGCCAGTGCATCTGCTGCGGCTCCCGGCATCCCCAGCGGGCCAGATCCAGCACCAGCTGATCCAGCGCCACTCGCGCTATTTCCGGTTTCTGGTGGCTGGCCATGACCTCGGACTCAGGCCATAGCCGCACGCAGCAACCGGGACCTAACCGCCCTGCCCGACCGCTCCGCTGGCGGGCGCTGGCCTCGCTGATTCGACGCGTGACCAGCCGGCTACGGTGACGGGCCGGATCATAGACCGGTTCCCTAGCCAGGCCACTATCAATGACATGGGTGACCCCCTCAATGGTCAGGCTGGTTTCCGCCACATTGGTGGTTAGTACAATCAGGGCATCGCCGTTTCTGGCTGAATCGAGCACCTGCTGTTGCTGCGCCAGCGGCAGCCCCCCATGCAACTCGGCGATCGGCAAGCTGAGTCCCGATTCGGAAAGACCGCGGGCCACCCGACGGATATCCGCACGGCCGGGCAGAAACACCAGTACCACCTGGGCATCACCGGCCACAGAACAGATTTTCTGCACGCAATGATCTCGCCAGTCCTGACGAGGGGCAGGCGGCCGATACATCACATCGACTGGAAAACTGCGCCCTTCACTGCGAATCACAGGCGCATTCAGCAGGGTCACCAGCGGTCCGCAATCCAGCGTGGCGGACATGACCAGCAGCCCGAGATCCGGCCGGAATGCTTCACGGATTTCACTGACCAGCGCCAGTCCCAGATCCGCATTCAGGGAGCGTTCATGGAACTCATCAAAGATCACCAGTGAGATGCCCTGCAACTCCGGATCACTCAACGCCATGCGGGTCAAAACACCTTCAGTGACAACTTCCAACCGGGTGGCAGCACTAACCCGGGTATCGGTGCGGGTCCGGTAACCAACGGTTTGCCCTACCGGCTCTCCCAGCTGAGAGGCCATAAAGGTGGCCACGGAACGAGCCGCCACCCGGCGTGGTTCCAGCATCAGAATACGACCCTGATCAGCACCGAAATGGTCCAGTAGCCGTAGCGGTACACGCGTGGATTTCCCGGCCCCGGGCGGAGCTTCCAGAATCGCGCACCCCGCACTCAGCAAAGCGTCACGCAATGGCACGACAACATCATCAACGGGAAATTTTTTATGCATTCATTCCGTCCATTACTCAACCATCGTGACGGCGGTCACTTCTGATCACTTTGACAGGGCTATACCACTGGCCGGGGGTTAAACCTATGCTGTATTCTGCTCATTAACTAATAATTAATAACTACTCAATATAGTGAAATATGCTGAACGATTTGGGGATTCCAGAGCACCTTATCTGGAAACTGAATGACTTTGACAACCACCAGCGGGCGGTCAACTTTATCAAACAGTTTCAGGATACGCTGTGTGTTTACAGTGCACCTGTGGAGCAGCTCTATACCAACTACGATATTTCCATACCGCCGGATGATGATCGCTCACTGGTGATTCTGCCCAACCCCTATGCTTACCACGATACCTTTAACAGTATTGGGGATCACAGTGTTCACGCCACGGGCATGTATATCGTGCCGGGGGACTTGTTTGGCAAGGAAGGGCTTTTTCTGACGTTACGTCTGCTCAAGTATGGCAAACGGGTTATCAAACCGGTGCCACTGAAAGTGGGTCTGTGGGCCCTGATGAAAAAGGAATCAAGTGATATTCCTTTTTTGCCGGTCATCACCAAGGGGGACTTACGCGCCTTCAAAAAGGATTTTCCCTGCCTGCATCTGCACAGGATTCAGCCGTCCAGGCTATCGGAACGCTCACCCATGGAAATCAAAGCGATACAACGCGTGATTCGCGACAAGCTGAAGGTCTATATGTAGAGGCAGCGAACAGTTAATAGTTAATAGTTAATAGTTGACAGCGAGAACAGGCACCACGCCGTGAAGAACCACCAAGTCTCAATAGGCAGCTTTCACGGCTTTGCAGGCGTGCCCCGTCGATTCAGTCCGACTCTGTGTAGCAGTGGTCCAGTGCCAGAATGTAGTACTCCAGCCCTTTCGCCGCTGCCGCGAAGGCCCTCTCCCGGCTTGCTTCATCAGCACAGGTGAGCTTGATCAACTCCATGGCCTCATGGGGATGCGCATCATCGTAGGAAGCGTGGGCCCGCAACCAGGCCATGGAATGGCGGTTGATGGTGGCCACCCCATTTTCCTGGTAGGCCTGCATGCCCTTCACTACACTCTGGCTCCATTCGCCGGTGGCCCATTCAATGGCCAGATTGGTAGCAGCCAATCCTTCCTCCAGGCTAGCCTGTCGGCCCATGTGCCAGAGATAATGATTCACCGCGTCCATGGCTGCCGGTGGAGTCACGAACTCCAACTCTTCCAGGCTGATACCAAAGCCCATGGCCCAGTCCTGGTACCAGTAGGCATGGCGCTGTTCGACCTTGATATTGCTGATCAGCCAATTCTTGCTTTCTTCGTGCCCTGGGTAGCGACCGGGCTGGGTTTTGGCCAGATTCAGGCCCATGTATTTGGGGAAATTTTCAACCAGCGGGTAGAAATTCAGCAAGGCACTGCGAAAACGAGGCAGGCTCAGTGTCCCGGCCCCCATTTCCACAAACACCGGATGCTCCACCACCCGATTTTTTAACGGTACCAGATCGTCCCAGAAGGCCTGAGCCCAGGGGCCGTGGTCAGTGAGTTCCAGCCCTTTCTTGTAATTTGCGGCGCGCATTTGTCGTTCTCCATAACAACCGGTTATCGCAGCTCGTGGCCAGAGGGCCATGGACTAGTGATAGCACACTAGTCCAATAATTTGTATAAGCGATTTCTCAGGCTGCGTAAATGGCGCTTTTGCTGTTTATTCGGTAATGAGACGGGGTCATAGTGGAGCTTCTGGTAGTATTTTGCCCAGTTATCGGCAGCAATGGCTGCCTGAGGCCACTGTTCACTGATCGCCTGGCAAAGCTGCATAGGAGTCAGACCCGCCTCCAGCGGGCGGCCCCGCTCACTGACACGCTGATGCAGTCGCCAGTATTCCCGCTCCATCAGGGTCAGCCTTTCATTGCCGCCGTGCCACAACAGAAACAATGCATACAGCCCCATCAATAGGGTGACGGCGACAATCAGGGCAATGGCAATGCGCACTGGCGAAACCGCGCCCAGCAGATCTTCCAGAAATTCGGACTGGAAGGCGCTGTCATAGCCCAGCACCCAAGTCTGCCAGCGGAAATCCACGTAATCCATCAACTGACTGACTTTCGCGAACAAGCCCCCATCCGAGAAACGACGCAGCCCCAGATCATCCAACAGATCTCTACCATCTTCGCTGTTCTCGAGAGCTTCCCTGAGTCCAAGTTCGATACGATCCGGCGCAACCGCGCCGGTGGGGTCAACACGAGTCCACCCATGCCCGCCCAGCCAGATTTCACTCCAGGCATGGGCATCATACTGTCGCACCAGCAGATGAGAGCCCAGTTCATTGCGCTCTCCCCCCTGGTAGCCCACCACAACCCTGGCCGGCACCCCGGCAGCACGCATCAGGAAAGTAAAGCTGGAGGCATAATGCTCGCAGAAGCCCCGCCGGGTTCGGAAAAGAAAGTCATCCACTGGATCCACGGTAAGCCTGGGTGGACGCAAGGTGTAATGAAAAGGTTGATCACGGAAGTAATCCAGTGCTCGCTGTGCAATATCCGACGCCGAATCACTTTCAAGTCGCCACTGATGCGCTAATCCCCGTGCCTTCCTGCCGGCTCCCTCCGGCAGCGACAACATCAGTTGTCGTTCCTGGCTAGTAAGGTTTATGGCAGCAGAGACCGCGGGAACGCTGTCCACTCGATAGGCAAACCTCTCAGAGACCGGCTGATTGGCCACCAGGCGCATATCTTTCGCTAAAGACACATCGCCGTACAACGGGAAGGGAACATCCAGACTGAACAACCAGCGACGCTGGGTCGGTTCAGCAATCACCTGGTAACGATAATATTGCTGATCAGGGGATCGGCGGCCTTCAAGCCGTTTGTACCAGTCCGGTTTTTCGCTTCCTCGCTGGTAAAGATATTCCGATTCCGGCTGCCCCTGAGGTACTGCCTGCTGCCAGGTACGTCCGTCGTAGTGGCTCAGTGTCAGCCCCCGCCAGTAACGCTGAGCCCGAGGCGGCATATCCCCCTGAAAGTCCACTCGAAAAGCCAGCTCTGCAGATTCCGACAGCTCGCTTATCTGCCCTGGCGACATGCTGTCGCTCATGCCAGTGCGGGCCTTGTCACCTCCAACCTGCATATTCCACAACGGTGCCACGCGAGGCACCAACAGGAACAACACCACCATCAGGGGAATAGCCTGCAGGGTAATCACCAGTGCACGCCTGCCATGCAGAAGGCCGCTGGCACGGGTATCACTGTGATTTATCCCCACCAGGCAGGTCGTGAGGACCGTCATGCAAAGGACAACATAGAGGAACATGCCCGGTGCCTGGGAAAACAACAGCGCCGTTGCACAGACAAAATACCCCAGCACAATCACCACATAGGCATCACGCTGCTGCACCACTTCCAGATACTTGAGCGCAAACAGGCTGACCAGCAAGGCAACGCCTGCTTCCGGGCCGTACAACCTGCCAAAACTGTAAAAGGTCAGCACCACAGCGCCAATCAACAGCAGCGAACGAACCATGCGACCCGGCAACGTCATACGCTGCTGCTCCACCAGCCAGCGAATCAGAATCACCAGCAGCAACAACCCGGCCTGCCAGGGAGGCCCTTTGACAAGCTGCGGCAAGGAACACAGCAAGACCGCCAGGGCGAGCCAGAGTCGGGTATGGGACGGGACCTGATAAATACGCGCCATGGAAAACCTCAGAAATCCGGATAACCGGCCAGGGCATCCAGCAATCGCCAACGATGCACGTCACCGGTATCCGGCGCTAACGTCAGACCCGGCAACGCCAGACCATAGGGCTGGCGCTGCTGATCCAGTTGCAAAATCCAGTAGCAGAGCACGGATAGTCGCTGCTCCTCGCCAATCCCCGGCAAACGATCCCAACGCAACCAAAGCCGACCACCCACCGGTTCCTCGAACTGCTTGGTATTCAACCCTCGACCAGCTGCGTAACCTTTCCAGTCTACCCGGCGCAGGGAATCTCCGGGGATGTAGCTGCGCAGCCCTTGAAATTCGTCGTTCCCTGACTGGCCGCTACTGAACGCCTCTTGATTTTCCTTACCGCCATCTGCCGGACAATCCAAGCTTTCCTTCGGACGCGGCCAGGCCAGGCAATAATGGTCCAGGGTCACATAGGACCAAGTACGCAGCAGCCCAAGCGGAAAGCGGCTTTCTACCTTGAGACGAGGCGCCATCACCCTGCCCCGCTCTGCAAGAGGCAAATTCAGCCACAGGCTCTCCTCTTCCCCTCTGCGGATGCTGATCTGCTGACCGTCCTGGCCACGCCAGCGTAGCCAGACGCAATGGTGCTCCCGTCGCTGGGCAAACAATACGATTTCAAGCGCCCCTTCTTCTCCGGCAAAACCGGATTCGCTGTCACCGTTTCGTATACCCAGAGCAGAAAGATTCCGGAAGGTATGCAGAATCGCCACCATGAACAGGCTGGCAAGCAGGAAAGACAAGGCCAGGATCAGGTTGTTTTCATAATTGATGCCACCGATGAACAGCAATGCCGCTACCAGCAGATAAAAGAAACCGTACCCGGTGGGGAAGATAAAGATGCGCCGTTGATCCAGCACGATCTGTCTCGCCGACGGCAAACGCCGGGCCAGCCAGCGTTCGTAGAAGTTGCGAAGCGGCGCCGACAACTGCATGGGCTAGCGACGGATGACTGGGACGGATTGCAGTAGGGACTGGGTGATGGCCGCCACACTCCCTCCCTGACGGGCACTGAGACGGTGCTCCGCCACGGATGGCCACACCGCTTGAACATCTTCCGGCAGCACATAATCGCGACCACTGAGCAGGGCCCATGCCCGGGCTGCCTTGAGCAAACCCAGGCCGGCGCGGGGAGAAAGGCCAGCAACGAAACGATCATCAGAACGAGTGGCATCCAGCAAACGCTGTACATAGTCCAGCAACTCGTGGCTGGCGCGGACCTTGCCCACTAATCGTGACAACTTGATCAGTCCTTCACTGGTGATCACCGACTGCAGCTCACGAACCTGCTCGCGAAGGTCGCCACCGGCCAGTAACTGCAACTCCACTTCCGGAGCCGGGTAGCCTAGGGAAATCCGCATCAGAAAACGGTCAAGCTGGGATTCAGGCAACACAAACGTGCCAGCTTGGTCCACCGGATTCTGGGTGGCGACAACAAAGAACGGTTGTGGCAAGGGACGGGTTACACCATCGAGGGTCACCTGTCGCTCTTCCATGGCCTCAAGCAGAGCGCCCTGGGTTTTCGGGGTGGCTCTGTTGATCTCATCGGCAAGCAACAACTGGGTGAACACCGGCCCTTCGCGAAGGGAAAATTGCTGCGTATTGGGATCGAATACGGAAACGCCGAGAATATCCGCCGGCAACATGTCGCTGGTGAATTGCACTCGCCGGTACTCAAGCTTGAACACCCGGGCCAGGGCATGAGCAAGGGTGGTTTTTCCCATGCCGGGCAGGTCTTCGATAAGCAGATGGCCATTGGCCAGCATGCAGGTAAGCGCGAGCTTCAGTTGTTCTTCTTTGCCCAGTACCACACGCCCCACCTGGGCCAGGGCTTTATCCAGTGCCTGCATGGTTCCCCTTTCAAACGCCACAGGCTGGACGCTTCACGCGTCATGCCAAAGCGTTTTCTGTTTACAGGTTGCATTGCGTATGCAACGTCTCGTTTTATGCGCTACCGAGCGCCTCTAACCCCCGGTTCAAATCTGCCTTCAGGTCGTTGACCGATTCCAGGCCGATGGCCAGACGGATAAGATTTTCGGTAACCCCGGCCCGTTGTTTTTCTTCCTCTTTCACGCGCCCATGGGTGGTTGACGCCGGATGCGTAATCGTCGTTTTAACATCACCCAGGTTAGCGGTAATGGAAATCAGCCGGGTGGCATCAATAAAGCGCCAGGCTGCCTGTCGATCCCGGTTGCCCGCGGCATCTTCGACTTCAATGGACATGACCGCACCGTAACCTGACTGTTGCTTACCGGCCAGGGCATGCTGGGGATGATTCTTGAGACCCGCATAGTGCACCCGAACGATGCCCGGCTGACTTTCCAGCCACTCGGCCAACACCTGAGTGCGGGCACTCTGGGCTTCCATGCGCAACGATAATGTTTCCAACCCCTTCAGGAATACCCAGGCGTTGAAGGGGCTCATACAGGCACCAGCAGAGCGGACAAAACCCAGCACTTCTTCCATTTCTGCTTTCGGCCCAACCACGGCACCACCAAGACAGCGCCCCTGACCATCCAGGTATTTGGTGGCGCTGTGAATAATGATATCCGCGCCCAGTTCCAGCGGTTTCTGCAAGGCCGGCGTGCAGAAACAGTTATCTACCACCAGCAAGGCGCCATTGTCATGGGCCAGTTTGGCCAGGGCTCGTATATCGCCAATTTCCGATAGCGGATTGGACGGTGTTTCCAGGTACAGGATGCGGGTTTCCGGACGGATTGCCGATTCCCAGTCCTTCAGGTCGCTCAGGTCCACCAGCGACGTCTCGATGCCGAATTTGGCCAGATATTTGTCAAACACCACATTGGTGGTGCCGAACACACTGCGGGAGCTTACGATATGATCGCCGGGTGAAAGCAGGGAAAAGAAGGTGCCACTGATAGCGGCCATGCCGGAGGCAAAGGCCACGCAGGCCTCGCCCCCTTCCAGCGCGGCCAGGCGCTGTTCAAAAGCACGCACGGTTGGATTGGTGAAACGGGAATAGATATTCCCCGGTTCCTGACCACCAAAACGCGCCGCCGCCTGGGCGGCACTTTCATAGACAAAGCTGGAGGTCAGGAAAATCGGATCCGAGTGCGCCATCTCGTCCGTACGCAACTGTGCCGTGCGGATTGCCAGGGTTTCCACATCGAGTTGTGTCGGATCAAGATCGTTCATTGATGGCCTCAATTTTCTCTTGGGTCTTACTCAGTTTGTGTTGTGCAAATCGATAATCTCGTTATCTGCCAGTGCCTGGGTTTTTTCATTACTGCCCTTGGCCATGTCATTGCGCCGTGCTTCAAGGCCTGCCAGATATTCCGGTGTGATGTTGCCTGCCAGATAGATTCCATTGAACACGGAACAGTCGAAAGACTCCACTCCGGGATTGCCTTCCTTGCACGTCTCCACCAGATCTTCCAGGTCCTGATAGATCAATTTGTCTGCACCAATCAGTTTGCCGATTTCCTCAGTGGTACGACCGTGGGCAATCAGCTCCTGGGCAGCCGGCATATCGATGCCATAGACATTGGGGAACTGTACCGCTGGCGCCGCCGAGGCAAAATACACTTTCTTGGCGCCGGCTTCCCGTGCCATCTGGATGATCTCGTTACAGGTGGTACCGCGCACAATGGAATCATCTACCAGCAGCACATTCTTACCCTTGAACTCCAGCTCGATGGCATTGAGCTTCTGGCGTACAGATTTCTTGCGCTGCTGCTGACCGGGCATGATGAAGGTGCGGCCGATATAACGGTTCTTAATGAACCCTTCCCGGTATTTGACGCCAAGATGATTGGCCATCTGCAGGGCCGACGTACGGCTGGTATCTGGAATGGGAATGACCACATCGATATCGTGATCCGGCCACTCTCGCTCCACTTTTTCCGCCAGTTTCTCACCCATGCGCAAACGCGCCTTGTACACCGAGATACCGTCAATGATCGAGTCAGGACGAGCCAGGTAAACCTGCTCGAAAATGCATGGGTGCAGGCTCGGAGTTTCTGCACACTGGCGAGTGTGCATTTCACCTTCGGCAGTAATATAAATGGCCTCACCCGGCTCCAGGTCTCGCTCGATATGAAAGCCCAGGGAAGACAGCGCCACGGACTCGGAAGCCACCATGTACTCGGGCCCGTTGGGGGTGTCCTTGCGCCCAAAACAGACCGGCCGAATACCGTGGGGGTCACGGAATGCCAGAATGCCGTAGCCAGTGATCATGGCCACCACCGCATAGGCTCCCTCCACCCGCTTGTGAACCGCCGCGACGGCATCAAAAATATCGTTTGGTTCTGGCTGCAGCTTGCCGATGCTCTGCAATTCGTGAGCGAACACATTCAAGAGCACCTCGGAATCGGAGGTGGTGTTGATATGGCGCAGGTCAGCCCGAAAAATGTGTTCTGCCAGCGCCTCAGCGTTCGTGAGGTTGCCGTTGTGGGCCAGGGTGATGCCGTAGGGCGAATTCACATAGAATGGCTGGGCTTCCGCCGAACTGGAGCTACCGGCAGTGGGATAGCGCACATGACCAATACCCATGTTGCCGACCAGACGGCGCATATGACGGGTACGAAACACATCCCGCACCATTCCGTTATCCTTGCGCAGATAGAGACGATCCCCGTCACAGGTAACGATACCGGCTGCATCCTGCCCCCGATGCTGAAGGACTGTCAGCGCATCATAGATGCCCTGGTTCACATAGCGATGGCCGACAATGCCCACAATGCCGCACATGGTACTTTCCTCTCGTTAGGGCCTGCTAACACCACCACTATCAATGATGTGTTACACACCCTCGTTGCTTATACGTTCATGACCAGGGCGAGCAGCTTCTCACCCATGTCCCGAGTCCACGCTTCCATCATGACCAGATGCGGAACCAGAGTGGATTCTTGCCACCATGGGTCAGCGCCAAACATATGCCGACCCAAGGCTACCAGCACGACCATCAGCAGCACTCCTCGCAAGGCGCCGAAGACCATACCCAGTAAGCGATCAGTGCTGCTCAGCCCGGTAACACGGATCAATTCACCGAGCAAATGGTTAATCAGGGCGCCCACCACCAACGTCAGGACAAACAGCAAGCCGAAAGCAACGGCGGCTCGCAAGCTGGGGGTGGCAATCTGATCTTGAAGAAGGAGATCCAGGGCCGGGCTGAACAGGCGCGCGATGATAAAGGCAGCCACCCAGGTGAGCAATGAAAAGGCTTCGCGGGTGAAGCCACGGCGCACGCTCAGCAAAGCGGAAATTGCGATGGCGATCAGAATGATGGCGTCTGCCAGATTCATGTAAAGCGTGCTCTCACCGGCTTGATTCCTGAAGCGGCCGGGTGCGCTTGCTCGCACCCGGCTACCCGGAAAATTCAGAGGGCGAAGTTTAACAGAGGCAGGGGCACTTGCCCATGGATACGCCCAATGGGCGGTATGAATCAGGGAGCATAAATCCGCACCAGACCCTTGAAACCAAAACGACTGTCATCCGCCAGCTGCTGGCGGGTTCGCTCTGCATCCTTCTTGTGGATTTCCGGACCCACCATGACCCTATGAACGACCTTGCCCTGGTGGCTGTCGGTTTCGCTGTAGGCCCGATAACCAGCGGCTTTCAGCTTTTCCACCACACCTGCAGCATTATCAACACTGGCATAACTCCCCACTTGAACCACGAAACCGGCCAGAACCGGGCTATCATCCGGTTTGACGGGCGGTGGCACTGGCGCGTCGTCGATAACCGGCGCTGCCTGGCCGTCTTCACGGGCATCAGCAGCAGACTCACCGGAGTTGTCCGTCTCGACCCATAACTGCTCTTGCGCAGCCTCTTTAACAGCCTCGCGCTCAGACTGGATCCTTTCCGCTGCGGCACTTTCCACCTTTTCAGAGACCACCGGTTCCACATTCACAGCAGTCATCTCTGGCTGATCCGGTATTTGCATATCCAGCGCATTGCGAATCTGTTCCGGCGACCGGAATACTAAGGGCGCCAGGACGGCCGCCAGAAGCAACAACAGGACAACGCCGATAATGCGCTGGCGGGTTCGTTTATCCACCTTACTCTCCCCTCGCTTCCGCAACGGTATAGAAAGATCCGAAGATTAGCACCTGATCGCTGCTCTGTGCAGCGTCCAGGGCGCCGCTCAATGCCTCGGAGACACTGTCATACTGACGGCATTGCGCCTGCGCCGGCAAGGCAGCTGCCAGCCGGGATGGCGATGCAGCCCGGGCCATGGCCGGGGCGGCGAGGTGCCAGCTTACTGACTGACCGGCAAATAACGCCACCACCTCATCAATCGGCTTGTCTGCCATCATTCCGAACACCAGATGCCGCCGGCCTTCGCAGGGCGGCAACAGTTGCAGGAAGCGGGTCACCGCCGCCAGATTGTGGCCCACATCAAACCAGCAGGGGTGTCCCTGCAGCTGGCGAAATTCACAACGCCCGAACAGAGCCACATCGGCCACCGCTGCGCAGTCCTGTGTGGTAACCGGGACGCCAACCAGGGCAAGCGCCTGACACGCGGTCGCCAGGTTATCCCGACCCAGGGTCACCATGCTGGGAAAACCCAGCTCGCGACCATCACAGAGCGTCACACCCTGCTCATTGAGGCGAAACTCTCGCCCGGCAAACACCGGCTCAACGCCATAGCTGTCTGCCAGGGCCGGCAGATTGTGAGGCCAGTCTGCCTCACCAAAAATCAGCGGTCTGCCGGGACGGGCAATGCCGCACTTTTCCCTCGCTATGGCCTCGCGGGTGTCACCCAGCCAGTCCTGATGATCCAGTCCCACAGAGGTGACCACTGCCACATTCGGGTCGACGATATTCACCGCATCCAGCCGGCCACCCAGGCCGACTTCCAGCAGTACCAGATCCCCCTCGCTTTGCCGGAACAGCAACAGCGCCGCCAGGGTACTGAACTCGAAATAGGTCAGGGAAACGTCCTGGCGTGCCCGCTCCACCTGCTCAAACGCCTCACAGAGCTGCTGATCCGAGGCCAAGCCACCGGGCAGACGCACGCGCTCATTGAAACGATGCAGATGAGGAGAGGTGTAGAGACAGACTCGACGGCCATGACGCTCGGCCAGAACCTGCATCAGGCGCAGGGTGGAGCCTTTTCCATTGGTGCCAGCCACGGTGATCACCGGCACCGGCATGGCATCCACACCAAGACGGCAGGCCACCTGGTGGATGCGTTCCAGGCCCAGTTCGATTTCGGTGGGATGCATGGCCTCAATCCGCTCCAGCCAGGCGGCCAGAGCGGAAGCGGCAGAGTCTTCAGTCATCAACGGTCTGGAGGGGCCAGCCCATCATGTTCGCCAGCAGGCGATGGAGGGTATCGCGCATATCGTGGCGAGACACGATCATGTCGATGGCACCGTGATCAACCAGGAATTCACTGCGCTGGAAGCCTTCGGGCAGTTTCTGTCGCACGGTCTGTTCAATCACTCGAGGCCCCGCAAAACCGATCAAGGCATTGGGTTCAGCAACATTTACATCACCGAGCATGGCCAGGGACGCGGAAACGCCGCCGTATACCGGATCAGTGAGCACGGAAATAAAGGGTAGGCCCGCCTGACGCATCTTTTCCAGCGCCGCACTGGTCTTGGCCATCTGCATGAGGGAGAACAGGGCCTCCTGCATACGCGCGCCGCCACTGGCAGAGAAACACACCAACGGAAGCTTCTGCTCCAGGCACACATCCACGGCGCGGACAAAACGCTCGCCGACCACCGAGCCCATGGAACCACCCATGAAGTTGAACTCGAAGGCACAGGCCACCAGGGGCTCACCGTGCAGGGCCCCTTTAAGGACAATCAGCGCATCGTTCTCTTCAGTGGCTTTCTGGGCAGCAACCAGCCGGTCCTTGTACTTTTTGGAGTCCTTGAACTTGAGACGATCCACTGGCGCCAGTTCGGCACCGATTTCCGTCTGCGGCCCCTCGTCCAGAAACAGCTTGAGCCGCCGCCGGGCATTGATGCGCAGGTGATGCTCACACTTCGGGCAAACATCCATGTTGCGGTCCAGTTCGGGCCGGTACACCACCCCGTCGCAGCGTGGGCATTTACGCCACAGCCCCTCGGGAATGTTGTTGCGCCGGTTTTCCTGGGGGCGACGTACTGCAGGCAGGATTTTCTCCAGCCAGTTGCTGTTGCTCATGCAAAGGTCCCGTTACTGATCCATAGCGTTGCGCATGGCGGCCAGGATGTCACTGATGGCCTTATTGATCGCCTCCGGGTTATCCGGATTGGCAGCGATCTGGTTCACCAGAGCACTACCTACGACCACACCATCGGACACCCGGCTCACCGCCTGTGCAGATTCAGCGTCTTTGATACCAAAGCCGACACCAATGGGCAATTGAGCAAGGTTGCGAATTGTTTCAACCCGTCCAGCCACCTCGTCCACATTCAGTGATGCGGAGCCGGTCACGCCCTTCAGGGAGACGTAATACAGGTAGCCGGAGCCGGCCTTGCCAATCAGCTTGATACGAGCATCCGAGGTAGTCGGTGCCACCAGGAAAATCATGTCCAGCTCGTGGGCATCCATCACCGGCTTGATTTCCAGGGCTTCTTCCGGAGGCAGATCCACCAGCAGGATGCCATCCACACCGGCTTGCGAGGCGGCCTTGGCAAAGCTTTCATACCCAAGCGCTTCCACCGGGTTCAAATAGCCCATCAGCACTACCGGCGTCTGGGTATCCCGCTCGCGAAATTCCTTTACCATGGCCAGCACGTCATGGGTAGACGTGCCGTGGGCCAGGGCCCGCTCACAGGCCTTCTGGATTACCGGGCCATCGGCCATGGGGTCCGAAAAAGGCACACCCAATTCAATGATGTCGGCCCCCGCTTCCACCATGGCATGCATCAACGGCACCGTCACTTCCTTGCTGGAATCACCGGCGGTCACAAAGGGAATCAGAGCCTTGCGCTTCTGCTCGGCCAACCGCTGAAAACAGCTTTCAATACGACGCATTACTGCTCCTTAAAATTCAATGCCATCGATGGCGGCGACAGTCAGAATATCCTTGTCTCCACGACCGGACAGATTGATAACGATGTCCTGATCCGGTGACATGGTCGGAGCCAGTTTGCGAGCATAGGCCAGCGCATGGGCCGACTCCAGGGCCGGCATGATGCCCTCTACCTGGGTCAGCTCACGGAACGCCGAGAGGGCTTCCTTGTCATCCGCCGACACATACTTCACCCGCCCCAGATCCTTGAGCCAGGAATGCTCTGGCCCCACACCGGGATAATCCAGCCCAGCAGACACGGAATGGGTTTCGATGATCTGGCCGTTATCGTCTTCCATCAGGTAGGTACGGTTACCGTGCAATACACCCGGACGGCCGGCACTCAAGGGCGCCGCATGGCGGCCGGTTTCGATACCGTCACCCGCAGCTTCCACACCATACATGGCCACACCATCATCATTGAGGAAAGGATGGAACAGGCCAATGGCGTTAGAACCGCCGCCGACACATGCCACCAGCGCATCAGGCAGCTTGCCGGCCTGCTTGAGGCTCTGCTCGCGGGCTTCGCGACCGATCACGCACTGGAAGTCACGCACCAGTAGCGGATACGGATGCGGGCCGGCCACGGTACCAATGATGTAGAAGGTGTCATCCACATTGGTAACCCAGTCACGCATGGCCTCGTTCATGGCGTCTTTGAGGGTTTTTGAACCGGACGTGACCGGAATCACCTCAGCGCCAAGCAGCCTCATGCGATAGACGTTGAGCTTTTGCCGCTCCACGTCCTCCGCACCCATATACACCTGGCACTCGAGACCCAGGCGGGCCGCCACAGTGGCCGTTGCCACACCATGTTGTCCTGCTCCGGTTTCTGCAATCACCCGCGGCTTACCCATATGCTTGGCAAGCAGGGCCTGGCCAATGGTGTTGTTTACCTTGTGGGCACCGGTGTGATTGAGGTCTTCACGCTTGAGCCAGATCTTTGCCCCGCCGAGCTGCTTCGACCATCGCTCCGCCAGATACAGCGGAGACGGACGGCCAACATAGTGGGCCAGGTCGTAGTCGAAATCCGCACGGAATTGCGGATCATCCTTGAGACGCTCATACATGGCGGCCAGATCGTCCAGAGCCCCCATCAGGGTCTCGGAAACAAAACAGCCGCCAAACTGGCCGAAATGGCCTCGGGCGTCAGGAAAAGCAGAAAAATCAGGGCGTTCAGACACCAGCTACTCCTCGTATTTTCGCACTTTTGATAAAGGCGCGGATGGCGGACGGGTCCTTGACCCCTCCACTGCGGCCGCCCTGAACAGTCTTCTGCTCAACGCCGCCACTGACATCCACCGCCCAAGGCCGCACCTGTGCTACGGCATCGGCCACATTGCCCCGGTGCAGGCCACCGGCCAGCACCACGGGAAGGGGCAGATCCTTGGGTAATCTGCCCCAGTTAAACGTCTCACCGGTACCACCGGGCACACCGGGCACATAGCTATCGACCAGAAGCCCTGCCGCCTCACGATACTCCATCGCGCAGCGATACAAATCCACATCATCTTTCATGCGCACCGCCTTGATCCACGGACGCGAAAAACGGGTGCAGAACTGCGCGGGCTCATCACCATGAAATTGCAGCAGATCCAGCGGCACCTGAGCCAGCACATGGTCAATGGTGGCTTGCGACGCATTCACGAACAAACCAACCGTGGTCACAAACGGGGGCAAGCTGGCGCATATTGCCGCCGCCCGGGCGACCGTAACGTAACGGGGGCTGGGCTCGTAAAATACCAGACCAATAGCATCGGCACCGGCGTTTGCTGCCGCCAGTCCATCCTCGATGCGGGTGATGCCACAGATTTTGACCCGGGGTATGGTCATGGGTTCTCCAGTGTATCAAAAGCCCGGCGGATTAGGGATGTTTCGGGGCATTGGCAATAAATCATTTACCACTGCCCGGCTGCTCATTATGCCTAAAGGGAATCCGGCAACCACAGGGGGCCAAGCGGCTCTCTGGGTAAATCGAAATGGTCCGGGTATTCGATGTCGACGAGGTACAAGCCAAATGGTGGTGCCGTTGCAGCCCCCTTGCGACGGTCCCCGGATTCCAGCACCTCACGAGCCCAATGGGCGGGTCGCTTACCCGCCCCGATCGTCATCAGCACACCTGCTATATTACGCACCATATGCATCAAGAAGGCGTTAGCATGAGCCTCCAGCACGATCACCTTGCCAAATTCATGCAGTTTCAGACTGTGCAGTGTCTTGTGCGGTGACTTCGCCTGACAGTGCACACTGCGGTAAGCAGTAAAATCGTGGCTGCCGACCAGGTGACCGGCTGCTTCACGCATGGCGTTGAGATTCAGCGGCCGATAATTCCAGGTAACCTGATTGCGATACAGGGCCGGTGGGCGTGGGTGGTTGTAGATCACGTATCGATAGCGGCGACTGACGGCAGAAAAACGCGCATGAAATTCTTCGCTCACCGGAGTGGCCCAGCGAACGGTCACATCCCGAGGCAGGTTGGTATTGCCACCCATGATCCAGCTTTTCATTTCCCGGGGAGCATCGGAGTCAAAATGCACCACCTGACCGGTGCCATGCACGCCGGCATCAGTGCGACCAGCACAGACCACCGACACAGGATGGTGCGCCACTTTCGATAGCGCCTTCTCAAGGCATTCCTGCACAGTTCTTACGCCGGCTTGCTGGGTCTGCCAGCCGCGAAAGTCGGTACCGTCGTATTCAATTCCAAGGGCGATCCGGGCCATGGCAACCTCAGTTAAAAGGTCAAAGCTGAAAGTTAAATCGCGAACCAAAGTGCCAACCAGCCGATAAGATGGAGCCACACTTACCAGCCCTGCTTTGCGGGCAGGGTGCTCAACGTCAAACAACACCCCGCCACACACTGTTTCAACCCTGAACTTCCAACTCGCAGCTAAACAAAAAGGGGGCGATACCATAAGGCATCGCCCCCTTATTTCCTAGCAGTAGAGGTTAACCAACCTGCCCCATCAGCTCACGGGCTTCCGCCTGTTGCTGATCGCTACCTTCAGAGATCACCTCATTGAGGATATCACGAGCACCTTCGCTGTCGCCCATATCGATATAGGCCTTGGCCAGGTCCAGCTTGGTAGCGTTTTCGTCGGTCTCCCCGAGGAAGTCGAAATCGTCCTCGTCGCCCAGCACATCGCCGGTCGCCGCCTGCGGTTCCGCAGACGATGCAATCTCCTCAGCCGGCTCAGCAGGAGCTACCGGGGCTTCCGGTTCCGGCTCAGGAGTCGGAGCTTCTTCCCGGACAGGATCCTCGTCCAGAGAGAGGCTGTCACCCTCACCCTCCAGTTCCAGGTCTTCATCACCCAGCAGATCTTCCAGGGAGGCAGCCTGCTCAGATGCCGGTGTCGGTTCATCAGCGGGCATTTCCAGATCCAGATCGGCGAGATCATCCCCTGTGTCACTGTCCGCAGAACTGGCCAGGGATTTCTCCGCTTCATCCAGTTCAAGGTCCAGATCAGCCAGGGTGTCATCGGCGCTGTCGTCAGAACCGCCGTCCAGGTCCAGGTCATCCAGGGAAAGATCCAGCTCTTCCTTGCTATCTTCGCTGTCGCCGGACTCATCGAACTCGAGGCTCATGTCATCCAGATTCAGATCCCCGTACTCGGCATCACCATCGCCCATGGAGGAACTGCTGACATCGTCCAGTTCCAGAACAGGGCTGGCAGCTAGGGACTGCTTGTCCGCGTCGGACAGAGGTATTTCCTGCCCGGCTTCCGTTTTGCTGTCGTCTTCAAAATCCAGGCTGAAATCATCATTCAGAGAGGCCGTATCCTCGGAAGGATCCAGCATCAGAGTGTGATCTTCACTGTCGCTGCCCTCATCCGCATCCAGCTCGAAATCGAAATCAGCCAGCTCATCGTCCTGATGCCCTTTCGCCTGGTCATCAGAGGCGTCGGTGGACAATTCCGGCTTATCGGCCTGCATGGTGGGGACATCGTCATCCAGACCGGAGGACAGGCCCATTTCAAGATCATCCAGGGACAACGCTTCATCATCGCTGTCTGATGTCTGGGATGGAACACTGCCGCCCAGACGGGCAATGGCTTCATCCACCTCGGCGGAAGTGCCAGCAAAAATGCTGGTCTGCTGCTGGAAGGCAGCATCGTCATTCATTTCCTTGAGCAGCTCCAACAAGCGAACTTTCAGATCGGCCCGCTGAGGATGCTTGTTGATTTCGTTGCGCAGGAAATCCACCGCCTGCGGGTAGCGGCCATAGGCCACATAGACTTCCACGTCTTCCAGCGGATCCTGGCTGCTACTCTGCTCCGGAACGTCAGCTTCTTCATCGTGGTCAGCGACGGCACCGGTAGCGACATTGTCATCGTCCAGGTTGAGGCCAAATTCGTCCTGACCGTCATCGTCCAGATCTTCAAAAAGAGCACCATCAGTCTCGTCGTCACCACCGTCCTTCTTCTTGCCGCGCAGCAGCAGGAAGAGCAATAACAGGATGGCAACCAAGCCCAGAGCGATATACATCAGGTTGTCGAGCAACAGGGCAACGATGCCGCCCTGCTGCTCCTGGACGGGAGGCTGCGCAGGTGCCACCGGCTTTGGCTTGACCACTTCTGGCGCTTTTTCCACTGCAGGCTCAGCCGCAGTAACGGCGGCATCCGTATTGTCCTGTGCGTCACGGTCCGCACCTTCCGCATCATCAGCGGCTGCAGAGCCATCCTCGGTAACGCTGGCATCTGTTTGCGCCACAGTAGCACTGTCAGCGTCGTCGCCCGCGGTCGGCTCGGAAGCCTCGTCACCGTTAGCCGTTATGTCATCGTCGCTAGCAACAGTGGAATCAGTTTCTTCATCTGCAGTCGCCACAGGTTCAGCTGGCGCTTCCATAAGCGGATCATCGCCTTCCACAGCGACACCCTGCTCTTCACGCAACTTGCGGAGTTCTTCCTGCAATTGAGCAATCTGATCGTTACGCAGCTTCAGCAATTGCTCGCTGGTACGGGTTTGGCCTTCAAGGTCATCCAGACGGGATTTGAGCTCGGAATTTTCCCGGTCAAGACGGTCCAGATTCTCGTCACGAATGGCCAGCTCATTCTCAAGCACTGCGGTATTGGCACTGCCATCGCGGGCCGAGCCGGTGCTGTCACCGTCATCTACACCAGCAGTGGATTCCGGGGAAACCAATTTCACCTGGCCAGTGGTCGGACCCTGCTCATCGTCATCGCTGCCGGCAGCCTGGCGGCTACCATCAAGCTGGGCACGCTGTTGAGGGGCCTCAATACCACGGGCCTCCAGCATCTCGCGCCATTTACGATTCTGGTCAGCCACTTCCACAATGGCATTGCGGGTAGAGATATTGCGCACTTCCTGTTCGTTGGGAATGCGCAGCACCGTCCCTTCCCGAACCAGGTTGACGTTATTGTTGATAAAGGCGTCAGAATTCATGGTCTGGATTGCGACCAGCATCTGCTGCACGGACACACTTTCTGCAGGACGGTTGTCGAGGGCGATACGCCACATGGTGTCTGAGGCTTTCACCGTGTAGGTGTTGCGCTGGCCGCTATCCGCCACCGGCGCCGGGCTTGCAGATTCTGACGGGGATGACTGGGCGACCGGACGGCTCGGCGCGGCTTGCGGCTCAGGTTCTGCCTCAGTGCGGGTTACCGGCTGTGGTGCCCGGCTGATGGTCGGAGCGGCTGTAGAAGCGCTGTCGGCATAGCTGGGCGGGTCCAGCAGCACCGTGTACTCACGCATCAGTCGACCGGTCGGCCAGAGAAACTCCACCAGGAAATTCAGATAGGGTTCGCGAACTGGTTGATCCGTAGTGACATGTAGCCGCGCCTTGTCACCGGCCTGCAGCTCGACCGCAAAATCCATACGGTTGAGGAAATAGGCACGATCCACCCCGGCTGCGTCGAATTCGGCCTGCGACGCCAGGTTCACGAGGATTTCCTCTGCGGTCAGATCCCCAACCTCATGCAGGGAAATTTCCATATCCAGGGGTTGATTCAGGTAGGAATTCAGCTCGTATTCCCCAACCCCTAAAGCCGCCGCAACGCCTGGTGACATGATTACCAGTGCGGTTAAGCCAAACCCAAGTTTTCGAAGCATGGTCGAACCCTTTATTTATTATGTTTCCCGCGCTCAGCCCGATCCCGCGGGCGCTACCGGACGAACCCGAGGCGGCAAGCAGTCCTATGACGCTGATCACACATTCTGCCCCAGGCTGGACTCAAAACCTAGAAACCGCGTCACATAATGTCAGTAAGTATCCATTACAGATAGTCTTTTAGCAACTTCTCGACCACCTTCACCGCGTTAAGAGCGGCCCCCCAACGGACATTGTCGGCGACGCTAAAATAGCTCAAACCGCCGCTGCCTTCCATGTCTTCCCGGGTTCGAGAAATCCGCAGGCGCGGCTCCCCTTCCACCGAAGCCACCGGGGACATTGCCTGGGGGTCGTCATTTTCCAGCACATCCAGATCATTCTGCCCCTCCCAGACCGACAGCGCCTGCGCCATTGCCAGGGGCTGAATGCTACGAACCGACACACTCTGCCCATGGCCATAGAAGACCGGCACGCGCACCGTGGTGACCTGAACCGACAAGGGCTGGTCGGCCAGCACACGGCGGGTTTCCAGCATCAGCTTGAGCTCTTCGCTGGTAAAACCGTTTTCTTGAGCCTGGCCGCTAAGCGGCAGTGCATTAAAGGCAATCTGTGCCTGGGCCGCCTCGCTGGGCGACAGGCCATTAAGCAGGCGCACGCTCTGCTGGGCCAGTTGATCCACCCCGCTCCTGCCAGTCGCAGACACCGCCTGAAGCTGGGTCACCACCACTTCCTGCAGCGGGGCCATATCAGCAAGAGGCTTGAGAGCCCGCACCAGCTGGACGGTGGCGGCATCCGCACAGGCTACCAGGTTGTTTTCCCGGGCCTGACCAAGCAGCTCATCGTTAACATCAGCCACCAGCAACGGCACATCGGATTCGTAACGAAACGCCGGTGACAAATCCACCACCATCGCCCCTGCTTCGGCAGCCCGGGGCGCCAATTGCTGACTCACCGTGGCGCCAGCGGCAAACAGCGCCACCTCCACTTGCGAAAAGTCGAAATCTTCGGTTTTCTTTACGGTCAGCGATTTGCCGCCGAAGGACACCTTGCCCCCTGCCCCGTTTTCAGATGCCAACACAAAAAGCTCGCCGACCGGAAATTGCCGATCTGCCAGCAGCTTGATAATGGCCTCGCCGACCAGTCCGGTTGCACCGACAATGGCAAGATTGATTGAACGCATAGAAACCTCGCGACAACGATGCTGCAGGAGCGCTGATAACATCCCCCACAAATACAAACGCGGGCACGGCCTTGATACTACCTCGGCCCTGCCCGCGCTTTTCTACTTTCACTATTTAGCAGCTTATCAACGCTCCATAAGGATACGCAGCATGCGACGCAGTGGCTCCGCCGCGCCCCACAACAGCTGGTCGCCCACGGTAAAGGCATTCAGGTACTCGCCACCCATGTTGAGCTTGCGCAAGCGACCTACCGGGACGCTCAGGGTACCCGTCACCGCCGTGGGAGTCAGATCCCGCAGGGTAGCCTCTTTTTCGTTGGGCACCACTTTCACCCAGTCATTGGCCTTGCCGATGATCTCGTAGATTTCATCCAGCGGCACATCGCGGGTGAGCTTCACTGTCAGGGCCTGGGCGTGGCAGCGCATGGCGCCGATACGCACACAGGTGCCATCCAGAGCAATGGGATCCGCGGCACGACCCAGAATCTTGTTGGTTTCTGCCTGGGCTTTCCACTCTTCCTTGCTCTGACCATTTTCCATTTCCTTGTCGATCCAGGGCAGCAGGGAGCCCGCCAGGGAATGACCGAAATGTTCCGTGGGCAGATCGCTGCTGCGCATGGTGGCCGCCACCTGGCTGTCGATATCCAGGATCGCACTGGACGGATCCCCCAGCTTGTCTGCCACATCGCCATGAATCTTGCCCATCTGGGCAATCAGCTCGCGCATGTTCTGGGCACCGGCACCGGATGCCGCCTGATAGGTCTGGGCGCTGGCCCATTCGACCAGGCCTTCATTAAACAGGCCACCCAGAGCCATCAGCATCAGGCTGACAGTGCAGTTACCACCTACATAATCCTTCACACCCTTATCCAGGGCACTGTCGATCACATTGCGGTTGACCGGATCCAGCACGATAACGCTGTTGTCCGCCATACGTAGGGCAGAAGCGGCATCAATCCAGTAACCGTCCCAGCCGGCTTCACGCAGCTTGGGATACACCTCATTGGTGTAGTCGCCACCCTGACAGGTCACGATCACATCCAGGCTTTTCAGCTCATCAATGCTCTTGGCATCGCCCAGGACAGGAATATCCTTGCCCACATCGGGGCCCGCCTGACCGACCTGGGAGGTCGAGAAAAAGACCGGTTCGATATCTGCAAAATCATTTTCGGCAATCATGCGCTCCATCAGAACGGAACCCACCATGCCACGCCAGCCGACAAAACCGACTTTCTTCATTGGAAAACTGTCTCCTGAAAGGATTGCCCTTTCTATCTGTGAATAAACAGGTGAACGCGCTATTACGCCTGGGCCAGAGCTTCAGCCACGGCGTTACCCATCTCTTCAGTGCCCACTTTGCGAGTGCCCTCGGTGTAGATGTCCGCAGTACGCAATCCCTGATCCAGTACCCGCTCTACCGCAGCTTCAATGGCATCCGCCACATCGCCGCGCTCCAGGCTGTAACTCATCAGCATGGCCAGCGACATGATGGTCGCCAAAGGGTTGGCTATGCCCTGACCGGCAATATCCGGTGCCGAGCCGTGGCAGGGTTCGTACAAGCCCTTGCGGTTCTCGTCCAGGGACGCGGAGGGCAGCATTCCGATGGAGCCGGTGAGCATGGCGGCTTCATCGGAGAGAATGTCACCGAACAGGTTACCGGTGACAATCACATCAAACTGTTTCGGCGCACGCACCAACTGCATGGCCGCGTTGTCCACGTACATGTGGGACAACTCTATCTCCGGGTAGGCCTTGGCCTCCTCGGTGACCACTTCTTTCCAAAGTTCGGTGACTTCCAGCACGTTGGCCTTGTCCACCGAACAGACTCGCTTGTCACGCTTCATGGCCAGCTCGAAAGCCACCTTGGCGATACGGCGCATTTCCGACTCGGTGTACACATAGGTATTGAAACCTACGCGCTCGCCGTTCTCTTCCTTGATGCCACGGGGCTGACCGAAGTAGATGCCACCGGTCAGCTCGCGCACGATCAGGATATCCAGCCCGGAAACCACTTCGGGTTTCAGGCTGGAGGCATCCGCCAGTTGCGGAAACAGGATCGCCGGGCGCAGATTGGCAAACAGGCCCAGCGAGGAACGCAGGCGTAGCAGGCCACGCTCCGGGCGCTTGTCCCGCTCAATGGCGTCCCATTTGGGACCACCGATGGAGCCGAACAAAATCGCATCCGCAGCGCGGGCCTTTTCCAGGGTACCTTCCGGCAGCGGATCACCTTCCGCGTCCACCGCCGCGCCGCCCACCAGGGCCTCATCCAGCTCTACATCGAGGCCAAACTTCTGTTTGGCGACATTCAGCACCTTCACCGCTTCATCCACGATTTCCGGGCCGATACCGTCACCGGGCAACACCAGTACCTTGCTCATTACCTGCTTCCTGTTTACTGCTTGATCTGAATGCTTGATCTATTGCTTAAAAGTTTTTGCTTACCAGCACATCGTCAGGTGCCGAGGCCTTGACCAGCTCCAGAGTGTAATCACCCTTATTGCCGGGAGATGGTTTCACCCGCACCTGGTAAATGCCCTTTTCTTCAAAGGTATGACGGAATTTGCCGAACCGCAGGATGCCACCCTGATCGGCAAACACTTCCACGGAACGCTCGCCGGCATCAATAAACACCGACTCCACGCCGCCCTGCTCGGAAATCCGGTCACCGTCGACCTTGAAGATTTCCGCCTTGGCAGAGCTACTGGTGGGCATCTGCCAACCACCGCCGCCATCCCCCTTTGCCGCTACGGAAAGCTGGTTGTCCACGCTCAGTTTGGCCGCATCACCCGCGTCCGGTTCGTTGTACATGCCGGTCGCACAACCGGCCAGAGTCAGTACTGACAGCAAAGATAAAATTCGCAACATGTGTCGCCTCCTTGTTTTTTCTTTTAATGGTCCCGGACTCTGTTACTGGAAAATCCAGGGTTCCCGCTCGGCGCGGCGTGCTTCATAGGCTCGAATGGTCTCTGCCTCGTTGAGCGTGAGGCCGATTTCATCCAGACCGTTGAGCAGACAATGCTTGCGAAACTCATCAATCTCGAACGCCAGCGGCTCCCCGCTTTCCGGGATCACCTGCTGTTGCTCCAGATCAATGGTGATTCGGAAGCCTTCCTTCCCTTCCACCGCTTTGAACAAGGCTTCCACGTTATCCTCAGACAACACAATGGGCAATAACCCGTTTTTGAAGCAGTTGTTGTAGAAGATATCCGCAAAGCTCGGCGCGATGATGGCCTTGAAACCAAAATCCATCAGTGCCCAGGGAGCATGTTCACGGCTGGAGCCACACCCGAAGTTACGACGGGTAAGCAGAATGCTGGTGCCCTGATAACGGGGCTGATTCAGCACAAAGTCTTCGTTTTTCGGGCGCTGGCTGCTGTCCTGGCCAGGAAAACCCTCATCCAGGTAGCGCCACTCATCAAACAGATTCGGCCCGAAACCGGTGCGTTTGATGGACTTGAGAAACTGCTTGGGGATGATCTGGTCGGTGTCCACATTGGCACGATCCAACGGCGCGACCAGCCCTTCCTGACGAATAAACTTTTCCATGATCTGCTCCTCAGGCCTGGTCGAGTTCGCGAATATCCACAAAATGGCCCGCCACCGCAGCGGCCGCGGCCATGGCCGGACTAACCAGATGCGTGCGGCCACCATTGCCCTGACGCCCCTCGAAATTACGGTTGGAAGTGGACGCACAGTGTTCACCGGCTTCCAGGCGGTCAGGATTCATGGCCAGGCACATGGAGCAACCCGGCTCCCGCCATTCGAAGCCAGCTTCAATAAAGACCTTGTCCAGACCTTCCTTCTCGGCCTGCTGCTTAACCAGACCGGAGCCCGGCACCACCAGCACTTGTTTGACGGAATCCGCTTTTTTGCGGCCCTTGGCCACCTCGGCTGCGGCTCGCAGGTCTTCAATGCGTGAGTTGGTACAGGAGCCGATAAAGACCCGGTCGACCTTGATATCTGTGACCGGAATACCTGGCTTCAGCCCCATGTACTCGTAGGCGCGCTGCATGCCAGAGCGCTTCACTTCATCGCTCTCGGCCTGCGGATCCGGCAACATGGCATCTACCGGCACCACCATCTCCGGACTGGTGCCCCAGGACACCTGCGGACGGATATCCGCCGCATCAATATTCACTTCCGCGTCGAATTCGGCATCCGCATCGGACACCAGGGTTCGCCAGTAATCCACCGCCTTGTCCCAGTCCTCACCTTTCGGCGCGAAGGGGCGACCTTCCACGTAATCAATGGTGGTCTGATCCACCGCTACCATGCCGGCACGGGCACCCGCCTCAATGGCCATGTTGCAGATGGTCATTCGCCCTTCCAGGGACAAGCCGCGAATGGCGCTGCCGGCAAATTCGATAGCATAGCCGTTGCCGCCAGCGGTACCGATGATGCCGATGATATGCAACACCACATCCTTGGCGGTGACAGCGGGACTCAAATCCCCTTCCACGGACACCCGCATGTTGTTCATTTTTTTGGCCACCAGGGTCTGGGTCGCCAGCACATGTTCAACCTCGCTGGTGCCGATACCATGGGCCAAACAGGCCAGCGCGCCATTGGTGGACGTATGGGAATCACCGCAGACCACGGTCATACCGGGCAGGACGGCACCCTGCTCCGGCGCCATCACGTGAACGATGCCCTGGCGTACATCACCAATACCGAATTCGGTAATGCCAAATTCGCGAGTGTTGTCCTGCAGAGTCTGTACCTGGATCCGGGAGGTCTGATCCACAATTTCAGCGGCCGACTTGAATGGCGTGGTCGGTACATTGTGGTCGATGGTGGCCACACTGGCGCCCGTACGCCAGGGTTTACGGCCGGCCAGGCGCAGGCCTTCAAACGCCTGGGGCGAGGTCACCTCATGGATGATCTGACGGTCAATATAGATCAGCGCGGAGCCATCCTCACGCTCGGTGACGAGATGGGCGTCCCACAATTTATCATAGAGGGTTTTGCCGGCCATGTTTCTCTCCCTGCGTCGCACTGCAGCAACTTCATCATTGCGACTGGTTTGTCAATAACGATTAATGTAGGGTTCACCCACCAATAAATCCAATTCATATTTTTCATTTTTAAGATAACCAATTATTATCTCGCAACCGAACAACTGGATGCCCCGGTAATGATAGACACACCGACCCTGAGCGCCTTCATGGGAGTGGCTGAAACCGGCTCGTTTTCTGCCGCCGCTGAGCGCCTCTACATCACGCAGCCTGCCATCAGCAAACGCATCGCCCTGCTCGAGCAGCAGCTTGGCGCACGTCTGTTTGATCGGGTGGGCCGTCAGATTCAGCTTACCGAAGCAGGCCGCTCCCTGCTGCCACGGGCCAGGCAGGTGCTGATGGACGTGGAAGACATGGCTCGAGCCATCCACGACCTGTCCGGCTCGGTCACCGGCAAATTGCGCATCGGCACCAGTCACCATATCGGCCTGCATCGCCTGCCTCCTGTGCTGCGTCAGTTCTCCCGGGACTACCCGCAAGTGGAACTGGACATCCATTTTATCGATTCGGAAGAAGCCTGGGAGGGGGTGCTGCACGGGGAACTGGAAATGGGTGTGGTCACGTTGCCCCCGCAGCCGGATGAGCGCCTGCAAAGTGATGTGATCTGGCGCGATCCGCTGGTGTTCATGTGCGCGCCGGAACACCCGCTGGCCAAGGTGGACAATATCACCCTGGAAACCCTCACCGGCTACAGCGCCATCCTGCCGTCACCGGTCACCTTTACCCGCGGCATCGTGGAGCGGCTGTTTGACGAACATAATCTTAAGCTCAATATCGCCATGTCCACCAACTACCTGGAAACCATCCACATGATGGTGTCCATCGGCCTGGGCTGGAGCGTCCTGCCTGCCACAATGGTGGATGGCTCGGTGGTGGAATTGGCCGTGGATGTGCCGTTACCGGAACGGGAGCTGGGTGTGGTAATCCACCCTGCCCGTACCCGCTCCAATGCCGCCAGGGCATTTTTGCAGGCGCTGGAGGCATCCGGTCTGTAGCCGTTTAAGCGGCTGAATCCCGGGAACGGGTAACGCCGCCCACGATCAGCAAGATGGCCGCCAGCACGGCGGCCAGCGCCGCGCCGAAAAACAGGTCCACTCCCCACTGCTGCCACAGCAAACCGGACAACCCGGCACCCGCCGCCCAGCCTGCGCCAAAGCCCAGGCTGGAATACAGGGCCTGTCCCTGACCGCCCAGTGACGCCTCAAACTGCTTGTGCACCCAGGCGATGCTGGCCGCATGAAAGCTGCCAAAACTGGCCGCGTGGAGCAGCTGGGCAAGCGCCAGCCATAACAACGAATCGGCTACCACACCAATCAACAGCCAACGCAGGGCCGCCAACAACAGACTGGCCACCAGAATCCAGGGAATAGAGAAACGCCGCATCAGCCGATGCATGACCAGAAACAGTCCCACTTCTGCCAGTACACCCAACGCCCACAGGCTACCCACCACGAACTTGCTGAATCCCAGATCCTGCAGATAGATGCTGTAGAACGTGTAGTAAGGCCCATGGGAAAGCTGCATCAGAAAAGCGGCCACCAGAAACAGGGAAACGGCCGGACGGCGCAACACGCTCCACACAGATGGCCCACCCTGTTCCCGATGACGCGCCTCCCCGTCACCCGCCGGCAACGTCAACGTACCCAGCCACAACAGCCACAACAACGCGCTCAATACCCAGGGCAGCAGATCAGTACCCAGCCGGTCCAGCGCCTCGCCAAGCACCAGTACCGCCAGGATAAACCCCACCGAGCCCCACAGGCGCACAAGACTATAGCGGTGAGACTGACGCCCCAGAGACTGCAAGGTGAGGACTTCAAACTGGGCCAGCACCGCGTTCCAGAAGAAACTGAACGACACCAGCAGTGCCGCCATGGACCAGAACTGGTCGATCCAGAACACCGGCAGGAACACTATCGCCGCCAGAAGATTGCCGGTCCGGATGATACGCAGGCGCTGACCGCTACGATCCGCCAGCCAGCCCCACAGGTTAGGGGCACCAATTTTGGTCAGCTGGGGAATGGCCATCAGCAGGCCGATGGCGGCAGCGCTGAAACCCAGGTCCTTCAGGTACAGGGACCAGTAAGGCACCAGGGTGCCCAGTAGTCCGAAATAGAGGAAATAGAAGCCTGACAATCGCCAGTAGTAAGGCATTAGGGGCTGAACCTTGGCGTGGCGGTTAAATGAATGGAAGGCCGGACGTCTGATGTCGGACATCCGGCGCTAAATCAAACCTGCCGTAGGAGCGTCGCTGGCGGCGCGATCAAAGGCGTTGAACAGCAATGTAACCACAGAGATCGCCGAGGAAAAGACTGGTTTTTTCTCTGTGTACTCTGTGCCCTCTGTGGTGAAAATGCTTTTGATTGCGTGTCATCGCGCCGCCAGCGACGCATCCTACGGATGGCCAGGCATTTAAATCGGCGGAAATGGTGGCGTCACATCGCCGTTCTGCGCCCGATGGCGCAGGCAATGGTCCATGAGCACCAGGGCCAGCATGGCCTCGGCAATAGGAGTGGCCCGCACGCCCACGCAAGGATCGTGGCGCCCCTTGGTAACCACTTCAACCGGGTTCCCTTGCAGATCAATGCTCTTGCCGGGAATCAGGATGCTGGAAGTGGGCTTGAGCGCCATGGCCACACGGATGGTCTGCCCGGAGCTGATACCTCCGAGCACACCGCCGGCATGGTTGCTGAGGAAGCCTTCCGGGGTCATCTCATCACGATGTTGCTCACCGCGCTGATTGACCACTGCAAAGCCGTCGCCTACTTCCACACCCTTGACCGCGTTGATGGACATCATTGCCTTGGCCAGATCCGCGTCGATACGATCGAACACCGGCTCGCCCCAGCCAGGCGGCACGCCGTCGGCAAACACTTCCACCCGTGCACCGATGGAAGAGCCATCCTTGCGCAGCGCATTGATGAGAGCTTCCAGCTCCGGCACCTTGCCTGCATCCGGGAAGAAGAAAGGATTGCTGTTTACGGTAGACCAGTCGAATTGCTCCGCTTTGACCTCACCGATTTGAGTACAGCCCCCATAGATGCGAATACCCAGTGTCTGCTCCAGATACTTGCGGGCAATGGCGCCGGCCGCCACGCGCATGGCCGTTTCCCGGGCCGATGACCGCCCGCCGCCGCGGTAATCGCGGAAACCGTATTTCTGCGTATAGGTGTAATCCGCATGCCCGGGCCGGAAGGTGGTGGCGATGTCGGAGTAGTCCTTGGACTTCTGGTCGGTGTTTTCGATCAGCAAGCCGATGGACGTGCCGGTGGTCTTGCCCTCGAACACCCCGGAAAGGATCTTCACCTGATCCGGCTCACGACGCTGAGTGGTGTAGCGGCTGGTGCCTGGCTTGCGCCGGTCCAGCTCCACCTGCAGGTCTTCCTCGCTGATTTCCAGCCCCGGCGGGCAGCCATCCACGATGGCCCCCAGTGCCAGGCCATGACTCTCACCAAAGGTGGTGATGCGAAAACGTTCACCAAAACTGTTGCCGGACATGCGGATCCTCAAAAAAGCATTGGGCCATTGCATCTCCCCTCACCTGCCCGGTAAAAGGAGCATCAACGGCTCAGGAAGAAAACTGTTCGCGGTATTCTAGCAGCTGTTGACGGGTAAGCATGAATACACCGTGGCCACCACGCTCGAATTCGAACCAGAAGAAAGGCACCTGCGGCCACTGATTGACCATGGCTTCCCAGCTATTGCCCACCTCCACGATCAATACCCCATGCTCGGTAAGCTTATCAGGGGCCTCACTCAGCAGGCGGCGGGTAAAATCCAGGCCGTCATCGCCGGAGGCCAGTGCCAATTCCGGTTCGTGGCGGTATTCATCCGGCAGGCTGGCCATATCCTGTGCATCCACATAGGGCGGATTGGAGACGATCAGGTCATAGGGGCCATCCACCTGGGCTAGGCCATCGGAATGCAGGGCTTTCACCTGCCCTTCCAGGCCATGACGGCGAATATTGTCTTCACAGACGGCCAGAGCTTCTTCACTGATATCACTGCCGTCCACGCGGGCATGGTCAAACGCGTAGGCACAGGCGATGGCGATACAGCCGCTGCCAGTGCACAAATCCAGCACCGCATGGACCTGCTCCGGCTCTACCCAGGGGGTGAAGGATTGCTCGATCAGCTCTGCCAACGGCGAGCGGGGAATCAGGACGCGTTCGTCCACGTAAAAGGGCAACCCGCAAAACCAGGCTTCATGGGTCAAATAAGGTACCGGAACCCGGTCATTCACCCGACGACACAGCAAGCCCAGATAGTCACTGATTTCAGAAGGCAACAAGCGGGCATCGAGAATGCGAGGATCGCCATGCAACGGCAGAGACAAGGTGCTCATCAACAGCGCCAGCGCCTCGTCCCAGGGGTCATCATTACCGTGACCAAAGAAAACCTCACCGGCACGCAGGGCACTCTCACCAAAACGCAGACAATCCCTGACTGTGTGCAGGGCGGTAACGGCTTCTTTCTGTTGTTGCGGGCTAATCACGGCATACTCCTCAAGCAGGCGGCGAAGATTAGCACAAAATCCGCCATGAAAGCCTGTAGAGGGTAACTTGTTGGCCTGCCAGCAGGCATGGCTGTTAACCTGCAAATGGTGTCGGTTAGCAGCAATGTCGGCATAGGAAAATCAAGTGCCATCATTTCAGCGACAGCAGCATTGCGTATAAGATGCGCTCACGCTCTCTGGGAGGCTGTTGGAAAGGATTAGTATGACCGCAGTTACGGTGTTCCAAGACGGCCCTTTTACCTTGGTGGATTTGAAGAACGGCACCCTGGTCGACATGAGCGTGGAACTATCGATCTATCGACAGCGACTGACCCTGTTCAACATGAATCTCCAGCGCAAACAGCTGGCAATCTATGTGGGTCGCATCTGTGGGCTCGACTTTACCGCCTCCCGCTATGCCTGCGGCGAAGACTTCAAGCAAATTACCGAGGCCAAAGTGCTGGTACTGGAAAGCATACTCAACCGTACCTTTGCCAACATGATGCTGACCCTGAACAAACCGCAATTCCCGGTCTACGTGTGTGCGAGCCTGGCAGAGGCCAAGGCGTGCCTGCTGGAAAAACACCCCCGGGAGGAACAGTGAGCGCGATCTGGTTATTGAAAACCGAGCCCGACACTTTTTCCATCAATGACCTGCAGGCCTGTCCTGGGGGCACCAGCGGCTGGGACGGAGTGCGCAATTACCAGGCTCGCAATCGTCTGCGCGACGAGATGAACGAAGGTGATTGCGTGCTGATCTACCACTCCAGTTGCGCACAGCCCGCCATTGTCGGTGAAGCCTGTGTGGTCAGTGCCCCCTACCCGGACCCCAGCCAGTTTGATCTCGACTCAGGGGGGTTCGACAATCGCAGCAGCCGCGAAGAACCGCGCTGGTATCAGGTGGATATCCGTTATCTGTGCACGTATCCGCAGCCCCTGTCGCTGAAAACCCTTCGCCAGTACGCGGAGTTTGCGGATATGGAACTGGTTGTGCGGCCACGCCTGTCAGTACAGAAAGTCACCGAACGTCAGTTTCAGCGCATCCAGCAACTCTGCATGCCAGAAAGCGCCAGCGCCTGACCAGCAAGCGAACCAGTGCAGTGCACAGCATCGCACCAGCGCAAGACTGCGCCCCAAAACCGCGCAGGCAGATACGAAAAAAGCACGACACACCCCCATAATCCCTTCCGTGGCCGGCTTGGCACAGCGGTTGCAATTGCCCCTTCGTCACTACTAACGAATGGGATTCATACCATGCCACAGCGCCGTTTACCCTGGTTTGCCTTACTGCTACTCCCCGGCCTGGCCAGGGCGGATTCGCTCAGCGCCGTTGATACGGTCTGGATTGCCGTGGCTGCCGCCCTGGTTTTCTTCATGCAAGCGGGCTTCGCGCTGCTGGAAAGTGGCATGAGCCGCGCCAAGAATGCACTGAACGTGGTGATGAAAAACTACATGGATTTGTGCGTGGGTACCCTGGTGTTCTGGGCTGTGGGGTTTGGCGTGATGTTTGGCACCAGCAGCACCGGCTGGTTTGGCGAGGACCAGTTCATGCTCAGCCATGCCGACGGCAGCACCTGGGCCATGCTGTTGTTCCAGATCATGTTTGCTGCCACCGCTGCCACCATCGCTTCCGGCGCCATGGCAGAACGCACCCGTTACGTTGGCTACCTGTGCGGGGCCATTGTCATTACCGGGCTGATCTATCCGCTCTACGGCCACTGGGCCTGGAACAGTGAGGGTTGGCTGGCCAAACTCGGCTTTATTGATTTTGCCGGTTCTACGGTGGTGCACAGCATCGGCGGCTGGTGCGCCCTGGCCGGCGTGTTGGTGGTTGGCCCACGACTGGGCCGCTTTGACCGTCACGGCCAGCCCCGTACCATCCCGGGGCATAACCTGTCCTACGTGGCCCTGGGTGGTTTTATCCTCTGGTTCGGCTGGTTCGGTTTCAATGGCGGCTCCACCCTGGCTGCCAGCGTGGATATTGCCAAGGTGAACCTGAATACCCAACTTGCCGCCGCCGCCGGCGCGGTGGGCAGCGTGATCTACCGCATGGTCAGCCGCCGACCGATTCTGTTGACGGAAACCGTTAACGGCAGCCTGGCTGGTCTGGTGGCAGTCACCGCCGGCTGCGCCGTGATGACCCCTGGCTTTGCTGTCCTCACCGGCCTGGTCGCCGGCGCGCTGGCAGCTTTCGGGGCGAGAATGTTGCTGGCGTTGCGTCTCGATGATGTGGTCGGCGCGGTGCCGGTACATGCCTTCGCCGGTGCCTGGGGCACCCTGGCCGCTGGACTGTTCTACGATGGTGACCTGTTCAACCCGGAACGAATTACCGTACAGCTGCTGGGCATCGTGGTTGCATTTGGCTGGGCCTTCTTCACCGCCCTGGTGATGTACATGCTGGTGTCCTTGCTCACAGGCCTGCGAGCCCCTGCTCTGAATGAACAACGCGGCCTGGACCTGAGCGAACACGCAGAAAGTGGCTATCCGGAGTTTCCCCAGAACACGCTTTATAACAGTGAGCTGACCCGCTCGGCGGAGTCTCGTCCATGAGTCAGGAGCTGCAACGTCGACGGCGCGCCATTGCCACCGGGCTGACGCCCTACATGAACGAACCTCTCTTGCTGGAGGCGATCAGCCTCTGGCAACAAACCTATGCCGAACGCCCTCGCTTTTCCCTGCAGGGCTTTGTCAGTGAGTTGTGTCAGATGTTCGACCTGGGGGAGCGCCGGCATCAGATCCATATGAGCCTGGTGCAGGCCATGACACTGTCGGAGCAGGAACTGGCCGACGATCCGCTGGCCGGAAGCGAGGAAAATCCCGCCCGGGAGCACCCCTGCAGCCAGGCGTTCGAGCAGATCATGCGCTCGCTGTGGGAAGGCATTGGCGCCCGTGCGGCAAGCCAGTTGCGGCTGGACATGGCCGCCCAACTGCGCAGCAATCAGGTCGGGGCGGAAACCCGGCTGACCATGGAATACTGGCTGCAAGCTCCGGAACGCCCGCTGGCCCCACTGACACTGGCCGCCCTGCGCGATCAGCTCAACCGTACTTATGTGCTGTTGTGCGAAAGACTGGGACCGGTGGAAGCCGACCAGCAACTGAAGGCGGCCTATCAGAACGCCCTGCAAACCCGCATTGACCCGACGGCATTGCGCCAGCTGCTGTAGAAGGGTTCCTGCCATTTCAGCCATGTGACACCACCGAGGATCAGGTAGTCTTGTAATCCTGTTCGCGCGTTGAGCCATAACAACAACCGATAGGGAACACCATGAAGCTACACCACCAGATCTTTATTGCCATGCTGGCCGGCGCCCTGGTCGGCAGCCTGACCAGCGAGTCCACTACCCTGTTCGGGGTCCCGATACTGGCCGGTTACGACCTGGTAGGAAGTCTGTTCATCAATGGTTTGAAAATGGTGGTGGTGCCCCTGATTGTCACCGCCATCATCAATGGCATGACCAGCGTCGGCGACGGCAACAATCTGGGTCGAATGGGGCTAAAAACGGTAGCACTGTACATGACCACCACCGTGGTCGCGGTGCTGATCGGGCTGCTGACTGTCAATCTGTTCAGCCCCGGGGTCATCGACGGCCAACCGGCCCGGGACCTGCTTGGTCTGGCCAGTGATACCGAAGCGGTACTGGCTGGCATCGAAGGGCGAGGCGCCGGGGATTTCACCCAGATCCTGATGCAGATGCTACCCCCCAACCTGATTGCTGCCGCTGCCGATGGGCAGATGCTTGGCCTTATCGTGTTCGCCCTGTTGTTCGGCTATTTTCTGCGCACCGAACGCAATGATGCCGGCCGCAGTCTGCGAGATCTGATCGAGGGGATTTATCAGGTGGTGATGAAAATCACCATGCTGGTGATTCGTTTCACACCGCTGGGGGTGTTCGCCCTGATTGCCGCCACGGTGACCCGCACCGGCCTTGATGCCATCGAGCCGCTGGCCTGGTTTTTCGCTTCAGTGGTCGTTGCACTCACCCTGCATGCCTTTGTTTTCATGCCGGCATTGGTGTTTTTCCTGGCGCGCCGCTCACCGTTGCGGCACATCCAAGCCATGACACCGGCCCTGCTCACCGCGTTTTCCTCGGCCAGCTCCGCAGCTACCCTGCCGTTGACCATGGAATGCGTGCAGAACCGGGCCGGGGTATCACAACGAAGCAGCAGCTTCGTACTGCCACTGGGGGCCACCGTCAACATGGACGGCACGGCCCTGTATGAGTGCGTGGCCGCCATGTTTATCGCCCAGGCCTATGGCATGGACCTGTCGCTGGCGACACAATTCATGATCGTGATAACCGCGGTACTCACCTCCATTGGCGTGGCCAGTATTCCGGCCGCGTCCCTGGTGGCAATCACCGTGATACTGGCTGCCATCGGACTACCGGCGGAAGCCATCGGCCTGATTCTGGTCACCGACCGGCTACTGGACATGTTCCGCACCGCAGTGAACGTATGGGGCGACAGTGTCGTCACCGTAGTGCTGGCACGCAGCGAAGAGGAAGAACAGGTGCTGCAGAGGCCGGTAGCCGACGCAGAGAGAATGGCGCAGGCGGCAAGCGCCCACGCCGGACAAGGTCAGACTGACAAGTGATGGTCGCGGTTGTCCCAGTCACGCTTGATGGCCACCGCCGCACTGCCAACGATCGGCACCATGGCGGCAAATGCCAGCATGGCCGGGAACAGATTTTTCCCCTGATCGGCCAGACCGGCTACCATCAGCACGGTGAACAGAACAGCCACAACCAGAGCGAAAATGTCTTTACTGATACGAGAGATAGTAGTCATGGGTAACGCTCCTCTTAAATTGTTTTAGTGAACACATGTTAACTCACAAGAATGGAAAGTCAACACCTGTTCACTTTCAATGATTATTTCCCGGAGATCCCTTGAAACATCAGCCTACCCTGCTTATCAGCAATGCCTGCTCCGAACTTGGTCAGGCCCTGGTCAGTGACGCTGCAGAGCATTTTCGGGTTGCCCTGGCAGACGCGGATGGGCAACTCGGAAACCAACTTTGTGCCAACCTGCACGGCAATGGTCGAGAAGCGCTTTTCCTGGATTGTCTTCCCGGCAGCTCCCGCGACCGTCAACGGGGTGTAGAACGGGTGCTACGTCGCTGGCAACAGCTGGATACCGTGATTAACCTGCCCGCGCCACTGACCCTCGGCCCTTTCGAGGCGACCCAGACATCACACTGGCAGCGGGTTATGGATGAGCAACTGATGGATACGGTAAATCTGTGCCAGAGCGCGATCAGCGCCATGCACCGCCAGGAAGAAGGTGGCCGGATTCTCAATGTGGTACCGGAATACGGCATCCTGGCAGGGCCTCTGGCTGGCGCCCAGAGCGCTGCCAGCGCCGCCATCGTGGCCCTGGGAGAAAGCCTGCACAGTGAATTGCACAGTAGCGGTATCAGGGTGACCACCCTGGTGATCCCCCTGTATCAGGAGCAGGCCAGCAGCCTGTGCGCCACCGACCCGCTCAGCGACGCTCGCTTCCAGCGCAAGATTGCTCGCAGCCCGGTCACCCGAGAGGAGCTCAGCCAGCAGATCCTGGATGCCCTGAACAGCGATAACGCCCTGCACATCGCCTCCGGCTATACACGGGCGAAATGGCGGCGCAAGCGCTGGTTCAGGAAACGCTGGGAGCGGGGATTGCGGGAGTTAGGGGCGAGGTATCGGCGCTAAGAGCAAAAGACTGGTTTCACCACAGAGGGCACAGAGGACACTGAGAAAGATCAAAAGCCCCGCCGTACCTCGCCGCGCATTTCAGTGCCCGCGATAACATGGCAGTCATGGCCCGGTTTTCACTCAGTGTTCTCTGTGCACTCTGTGGTAAAAATTATTCCAGCCACGTCAGGCAAACTGTTCCACATAACGCAGTGTATGCCGGTAATCCCCTGCCAGAGCATCGTCAATTTTCGGCGCCACCAGATCCACCAGTTTCCTGCCCACCAGGGGAACCGATGAGGTGATTTCCACCTGGGTTTGCTGGATGGACTGGGACTCACCGTCGGCGTTGAGCACCATGGTGCCACTGATTTTCAACGGCACATTGCCAAGCTGAAAGCGATAGCGGGCCTGATAGAAACCCGGCCGGCCGGTGGCTTGCCACAGGAATTCCGTCAGCAAATCCGCCTGACTGGGCAGCAAACGCCGCGCAAATGACGGTACCTTTTCGGTGCGAATCTGTATCGGCTGAACGATCTGTATCAGCAGACCTTCCCCGGTCTCCTGGAAGGCCTGGAAACGGTAGTCATTTACCTTGCCCCATTCGAATCGTTGTTCGAAATAGGCCTTGCTGGTGAGAATCTCATAAAGCCGGTCCACGCCGACAGGAAATTCCCGGTCAACCATTACCTTCATGCTGTCTCCTGACCCGCCGGCGTCTGCTCAATCAATTTCAACAGGGGCGCCAGCTGGCGTTTCAAGTCCGGCAATGCATTCACCACCACACGGGGCTTGCCAGCCCGCAACAGGGTGAGTGCCTGCTCTATGGTTATCGAAGGCGTCGTCAGGGCGGTGGCCAGAGGCTCATCGGGGCCATCTCTGACCACCGCCCCGGGCCCGGCCAGGCGCGCCTTGCTCATCTGTTCATCCAATACCGCCTGAACCTGGCGGGGCATCAGCCCGGTATGCGCAGTGGGCGTATGAATGACCACCGACAGCGGCAATTGCTGTGCCCGGCCGCGAAATTGGAAAGCCAGTTTCTCGCTGACCTTCAACGCCCGCTCGACAAAACGCTGGGCGCCATTGGCTCCGGCACTGGGCAGCAGAATGGTAAATTGGGCCACGCTGCTTCTTGCCAGCGAATCTTCCTTACGTACCACTCCCCGCATCAATTGCGCCATTTTCATCAACACCATATCGGTTCTACGTTTACCGAGCTGTACGAAAAGTTGATTGAATTGGTAAATCTCCAGTTGCACAACCGATAGCGGGATCTGCTGACGACTGGCCAGCGCCAGCTCCTGGCGCAGGCGATGCTGCAGATAACGACGGTTACCGAGTCGGGTGAGCGGATCGATCATGGCCTGGCGGGCCAGTTCCTTGCGCTCACGCTGGTAGTGGGCATGGGCACGAGCACGGGCCAGAAGATCCGTGGAATTGAACGGTTTGCTGATGAAGTCGGTGCCGCCAAGACGTAGGGCTTCGCTGCGTGTTTCCTCGTCGTTCTCGGCACCGGTAACGATGATCACCGGCAGACCGGCAATGCCGTCATCGTCACTGGTGCGGATTTTTTTCAGTAACGTAAAGCCGTCCATCTCCGGCATCGCCAGGTCGGAAAAAACCACGCTGATGGTCGGGTTGTGGCAGATCATTTCCCAGGCTTCGACGCCGTTTTCCGCCACTTCGACACGAAATTCCCTGCCCAGCATCTTGTCAGCAGCAAGACGCATTACCTTCGAGTCATCGACAAACAGCAGCACCGGTTTGTTGTTGTTATCCATGTGGCTCCATTCCCTTTTTTACCACGGACAGCGCCCCTTTCAGGCCGGGCTCTCGCCCTCGCACATACCCGTAAAGCCGGGAATGACGCTGACAAAAATCCCCGCGCGCGATGGCAGGCAGATAATGTTCGTTGAGAAGATGCCCGGGGCGGTCGGCCAGGCAATAGACAGTGCCAGCGGTACTGTCCAGATGGGAAAGAATGCCGATCTGCGCCAGATAATCACGGCCGTTGGCAAAGTGTTCCACATAGGGCACCGGGTGACCGGCCGCAAGCGTCAGCTGCGGATCGATTTCCAGGCTGTCGGCCACCCCACCGATACAATAAATTTCCAGCTTCTTGACCAGTTGCCGGGCGCTCGGGTGACGCAGCAGTTTGCGCACGATATAGCTGGCAACAATGGTGCCCTGGGAGTGGCAGACCAGCACTACCTGATCATTATTTTCCAGTGCTTCCACCAGGATATTCAACGCCGGGCGCGACAGTTTGCCGTCCTTGCGCAGGGTACGAGCGGTAATCGACTCGGCCACATCGCGGATCAGTCCCCATGTAGGGGTATGGATCAGGTGCACCGGACGGCGAAAAATCCGCGCGATCTCGCTGGCATTGAGCAGCGCCACCGGCCCGGCCGTTCCCATGCCATTGATGAAGAACCAGCGCGAAGAGCGCCCTTCATGGGTGGTCCGCGGAGGATGGCAGACCAGGGTGCCCTGGCTGATGGACTCACGGGTGGCCGGCACCAGCAACTGCAAGAGCGAGAACAGGGCCTCACCGCGGCTGGAGTAGGATGACCAGGCCATTTCCGAGCGAACACCTGGCTCCCGGCCCAATGGTAGGACCATGCGGGGAATATCCGCTGCATGGGTCAGGCTAAGGCGCAGATCACGACGGATGGCAGAACGGTTGTCTACCAGACGGCGAAGCCATTGTCGGGGACGGTGCAACATTGGGAAGCCCTGATACGGGGTGGCGACAAATTCGCTCTAACACGAAAGTTCCCCTGTACAGTACGTCGAAATGCGCTATTTTGCCAGCAACAATAACGGCCAGCGCCACAACTCAACCTGAGCCAAATCAGTAGCTTATTTGATCAACCTTGTGTAGAACCCGAACTTTCAAAGCTGACATCAGTTATGTCTGTCGAGAGGAGTGTGCGATAAAAAAACAGGCCTGCCGTGCACAAAACGACAGACCTGACCAGGAGACCTTGTGATTCTCTCTATGGCGCTGTTTGTCTCAGACGAAGTACATCAGCAACCACTCGGCAACCAGTGCCGGCTTGTCCTCTCCTTCGATTTCCACCGTAAAGGCGAATTTCAACAACCACTGCCCTTCACGCTTTTCGGTGACCTCCAGCAAGGTGGCTACTGCTCGAACCCGCTTGCCCTCTTTCACCGGTGCCATGAATCGCAGTTTGTCGAAGCCATAGTTCATGGCCATTTTCATGCCTTTGGGCATCAAGAAGCCATCAATGGAGGCTTGCAGATAAGGCAGCAGCGACAGGGTCAGATAACCGTGTGCAATGGTGGTGCCGAAAGGGGTGCTCTTGGCCTGATCCGGATCCACATGAATGAACTGATGGTCCAGGGTCGCGTCAGCAAAAGCGTTAATTCTGTCCTGATCTATCTGGAACCAGTCGGACGCTCCCAGTTCCTTGCCCACGTAATCGGTCAGCGAGGCTACCTCAACCACTTTCATCGTAACGCGCTCCTTGAATACATTTTTCCTGAAGCTTAGCGAGCCTGGGCAAGGCAATACATGACCCTTTCAGGCAGTGGCCTGGACAGGTCTGGTGCTTTTGGTCAGTCAGCGGTTGTTGTCATCCAGAAAGGTATTGATTGCGCCTGCCACGACCTCCGGTGCTTCCATATGCAAATGGTGCCGACCCGCTAAACGCACCACGCTGGCATCCGGCAACCAGTCCAGCCGGTGATCGAACATGCCGTTGCCGCCCATGCCCTGCTCACCGAGAATCAGGCAAACCGGTGCCTGAATGGCACGAACAAAACCCTCCACCTGTTCTTCGGTAAGCCGCAACGAGGAAGTCAGCCGTAGGCGGCTGTCCGCCCGCCAGGTCCAGCCATCGGTCACCGGCATCAGGCCACGCTCACTCAGCAACGCAGACGCCTCCCGGCTGAGTCCACCGAAGCCGCGGGTGCGTGCCTCAACCGCGTCGGCAATGTCCGTGTACACCGGCTTGCGCTTGTCTGCCAACGCCATCATGTCATCCAGTGCCTTGCGCAGGGTGCTGGCCACGTCCTTACCGGGCGTGCTGGGCGGGCCCAATCCTTCAATCAGCACCAGCCGGGAGACCCGATCCGGAAACGCTGCCGCAAACAGGCAGGCAATCCCCGCCCCCATGGAGTGGCCAACCAGTGTAAAGCGTTGCCAACCGAGCTGATCTGCCACTGCCAGCACATCTCGCACATGATCCACCAGGTGGGTTACCACCCCGTCGGGGCGATGGTCCGAGTGACCATGACCGGAAAAATCCAGTGCCACCATGGGGCGTTGCCACTGCGACGCCAGCGGAATATAGGACGCGGCATTGTCCAGCCAGCCATGCAGGGCCAACACCGGCTCGCCCTCGCCGTCCCAGCTGAGGGCGGCCAGAGCCTGTCCGAAAACCTGAAATTTCTTCTCTTTTGCAGCCATTAACTCGCCTCCCCCTGTTGCAGCGTTTGCAGGGTTTCGCGAAACAGGGCCAGGGTCTGTTCAGGCTTCTCCAGTGGGTACATGTGCGATCCTTCCGCAATGCGGTGGAGCATGCCGTGGCGGCGCACATGGCGCCGGGCACTGTCGAGAAACGGAGATGGTGACCCTTTGCCGGTGATAATTGCCCCAGGCACTTTCAGCCTGGGCATGCGTGTGGCAGCCGTGGGGGTATGTCGAAAAATGGCCACTTCCACCTCTGGGCGAAAACGCAATCGCCAGCCGCCCTCCCAGGGCTCCAGCCCCGCACGCAAATAATCTGCCAGGCAACGTGGATCAAAGGCCCGGAACAGGCCGCGTGAGGAAAAATAGCTTTCCACGGCTTCCCAGTTCGGCCAGTAATCCAGCCGCCCCTTGCTCTTGCCCGCCGGTGTCACTCGATCAATCATGCCGGTCAGCTTCGCCGCATGCATCATCACCCCGTGCCAACCATTCATCATCGGCGGGTCCAGCATGATCAGCGCGGAAAACCATTCCGGGCGGCGCTGGGCCACCAGGTACATGACTACCGACCCCAGCGAATGTCCGGCTCCAACCAGCGGCTTGGGCAGGGATTCGAGCCTGGCTTCCAGCTCCAGGCTGAGGCTATGCCAGTCCGCATCCACCGGGTAAGCCGGATTGTGGCCCAAGCGATCGATGATGATGACATCGAACTCGTCCGCCAGCGGTGCCAGAAAGGTGTCATAGCTATGGCCGGGAATGCCGTTGGCGTGGGCAAAGACCAGCGTCTGACGACCGGCGGAAACTGCTGACATGGTGTCTCCCTAAGTTGGGCACGAAAATAAAAGAGATCTCCTGAAACCGTGACTTCAGCGTAGATGCATGGCGTAAGAATTTTCTGTGGCGGCAAAGGCTTGCGTCAGGCGCCACGATGAAGTCACGGTTTCAGGAGACATCATAGCCGCAACTGTTCACCCCGGACCATGTCCGATAACGCCACAGAGTGGTCTGCCTTGGTCATCTTTTGTTGGTGTACAATGCCCGCACAAAGGAGGCTCCATGACCCTGATTTCATTCAACATCAATGGTATTCGCGCCCGTCTGCACCAGTTGCAGGCAGTCATCGATAAATATCAGCCGGCCCTGATCGGCCTGCAGGAAACCAAGGTTCACGACCCGGAGTTTCCCGAACAGGCGGTTCGCGACATGGGCTACCACCCCTACTATTTTGGCCAGAAAGGCCACTATGGCGTGGCACTGATTACCAGCGAACCGCTGGAATCGGTTCAGTACGGCTTTCCCTCCGATGATGAGGACGCCCAACGTCGCATGATCATTGGCACCCTGCGTCATTCCGATGGCTCTGCCATTACCGTGCTCAACGGCTATTTCCCCCAGGGCGAAAACCGCGAGCACCCGCTCAAATTTCCTGCCAAGGAAAAGTTCTACCAGGACCTGCAGAACTACCTGGATAACCACCAGCAACCCGACCAGCAGGTGGCCGTCATGGGGGATTTCAATATTTCCTCCACCGACCTGGACATCGGCATCGGCGAAGCAAATCGCAAGCGCTGGCTACGCGAGGGCAAGACCAGCTTTCTGCCCGAAGAACGGGAATGGTGGCAGCGCCTGATCGATTGGGGGCTCACCGACACCTTCCGGCACCAGAACCCGGAAACTGATGACATCTTTTCCTGGTTCGACTATCGCTCCCGGGGCTTCGAGCGCGAGCCACGCCGGGGCCTGCGCATCGATACCGTCCTGGCCACAGCCCCGCTGCTGGAAAAACTCGATACCACCGGCGTGGACTATGACCTGCGTGGCATGGAAAAACCGTCCGACCACTGCCCGGTATGGGCCAGGTTTCGCGGCTAACCCATGAAGATCAAACTGCACCCGGAAAAGCTGAAGCTCAATCTGGACACGATCGGTTTTGTTATCGATCTGTTGATGATTGCCCTGGTCATCCTCAACCTTGGCCTGATCCTGTTCGACTGGCTTTTCCAGGTGCCACCGGTACAGGGGTTTCTGGCAGAGATGACGCCAGCATTCCATGCCTTCTACCGGGATACCATCCACAGTAATTTTCTGTTCTACGACCTCTGTTTCGTCGCTGTCTACCTGACCGAGTTCGTCATCCGCTGGATTGTCGCCATTGCCCGCAGCACCTACCACCGCTGGTTCTTCTACCCCTTTGCCCACTGGTATGACCTGCTCGGCTGTATTCCGGTGGGCAGTTTCCGCTGGTTGCGGATTCTGCGTGTGGTTGGCCTGGTCATGCGTCTGCAGCGCATGGGCATTATCGACCTGTCACAAACCTGGCTGGGCCAGACTATCCTCAAGTATTACGGCATCGTGGTAGAGGAAGTGTCCGACCGCGTGGTCATCAATGTCTTAAGCGGCGCCCAACGAGAAATCGGTGGCGGCAGTCCGCTGCTGCATCGTATCGAAACTCAGGTACTGGCACCGCGCCAGGACAAGCTGGTGAGTTTTATCGCCACCCGCATCGCCGACGCGACCCAGAAAAGCCACGGCCAGTATCGCGATCAACTGGCGGAATATTTCGCCCACCTGACCGACGAATCGCTGACCCGCACCCAGGCCGGTAAACGCCTGGCGGCCATCCCCGTGGCCGGGCCAAGGGCTATCGCCCTGCTCGGCGACGCCGTGCGCGAGACCGGCACCGCTTTCGTGGATCAATTGGTGGATGACCTGGCCTCACCGGCCAACCGGCCGCAGCTTGAGCAACTTCTCCACGATCTGATCGGTGCCGCCAAGGGAGAAGGCGAGCAACTCGACCAGCTGATCCGCGATACCTTGCTGGATGTGCTGGAACAGGTAAAAGCCCAGATGGCCGTGCAACAATGGAAGCTGGAAGAGCAAGACGGCCCCGAAAAAAGTTGATAACATCGAGTAAGACTAAAGTCTCAGCGACTACGCCAACCGGATCACATCATGAGTACCACTGCCGATTCCAGTGACGACAATCTGCAACTACCCCGCTCCCGTATCCTGCTGGTGGATGACACCCCGCAGAATCTGGTGGCGCTCGAAGTGGTACTGGAAGATATGGACTGTGATCTGGACAGCGTGACCAGCGGCAATGCGGCCCTGGCCAAGCTCCTCAAGGAAGATTACGCCCTGGTCTTACTGGACGTACAAATGCCGGAAATGGACGGCTTCGAAGTAGCCGGCATCATGCGATCCCATCAGCGCACCCAGAATGTGCCTATCATTTTTGTGACTGCGATCTCGAAAGAAACCCGCTTTGTGCAACAAGGTTATCGTAGTGGTGCCGTAGACTATCTGTTCAAGCCTATTGATCCGCAACTGCTGCAGAGTAAGGTCAGCTTTTTCCTCAGCCTCGATCAACAGAAGAAGCGACTGGAAGCGAAACTGGCCCAGGCCCGTCGCTCCGAAGCCGAAATGAAGGCGCTTTACGGCGAACCGCCCGAGTAAATTTTCCCGGGCCCGACAACAATAATCGGTCAGGACGACCTCGATAACAGCATGGCCATCAGACTTCCCGGATACCGAATTACCGAACGCCTTGGCAAGGGTGGCATGGCGCATGTCTTTCTCGCTACCCAGCATTCCTTCGAGCGCCAGGTCGCGATCAAAATACTCACCCCCTCCCTCGCCCTGGAACCCAGCTTTGCCGAACGCTTCATGCAGGAAGCTCGCACCGTGGCCAGCCTTAATCATCCCCATATCGTGCCGGTGTACGACGTGGGCGAGCACGAGGGTTACTATTATCTGAGCATGGAGTACGTGACCGGGGGCAGCCTGAAACAGCGCATTCGCGATGGCATAGAGCCCAGGGAAGCAGAAAACGTGCTGCGGCAATTGGCTGGCGCCCTGGACTACGCCGGCCTGCATGGCTTCATTCACCGGGACGTGAAGCCGGACAATGTGATGTTCCGTGCCGACGGCTCCGCACTGTTGATGGATTTCGGCATCGCCGCCAACATGCTGCGCGATAACAGCGTCACCGCTACCAACAGCATCATGGGCACCCCCAAATACATGAGCCCGGAACAACACCGCTCCCAGCCGCTGACACCGCAATCAGACCTGTATTCCCTGGGCTGTGTGTTCTACGAAATGCTCACTGGCAAACCGCCTTATCACGGCGAGGATACCAGCGCTATGGCGCAGGCCCACCTGCGTGAGCCGATACCTTTACTGCCAGTCACACTCCGCCATTATCAGCCATTGCTGCGCCAGTTGCTGGCCAAGGCCCCGGCAGATCGACCGGAAAGCGGCGCCGCTCTGGTTGACGCCCTCGACCACCTGGAATCCCCGGAGCATTACACCCGTGAACGGGCCCGCTACCGCCCACGGGAAGCCGGCATCAACGGTACCCTGGCACCACGGCTGCGGCTCAAGGAAACCAAGGCAGGAATGAGCTGGCGAGGCAATCTCTACCAGTACGACATTTATCTGGTGGCCGACGACTTCGAGCAGTTCCAGTCCCACTTTCCGGTACTGCGCTCTGCTCTGCAGGACTGGCACCGGCAAAGGGGCTCGCGCTGCAAGGGTGTCACCATCAAGGCGACCCTGCACCCGTGGATCAGTGGCCGGGTAAAGCAGTATCTCAAAGAGCTTCGTCAGTCAGAGGGGCTGGAATTTCTCGGTGGTCTGCCAATTCTGCTCAACCTGGTGGCCGCCGATGGTCAGCCCATTGAACGGTTAGCCTGGGAACCGGACTCCGAATCCAGTTAAAACCCAGCGGCCGCAATGTCACAGCGTAAAACCGTGTCTGTTCCCCGTTCCCCTCGCGAATTCACTGCGAAAACAGGGTATCTGCCGGGGCAGAAATCGCTGGCTGACAGACATAAAAAAAGCACCAACATAGGTTGGTGCTCGAGGATCTGCCTAAGTTGATGTGATGCAAGGAGACATCACATTCCCCCCCTTAGGGTGGTACCGATGACACCGTTCAGGAGTCTGCCATGCGTTCCAGTGCCATCAGGGTCAGATTAGGGCAATCGCAAATAACCTGACCAGCGCCTATCGGCGAACGGTACGCAACGCGTTATCAAGGGTAGGGTTTTCCGGATTAGCGGCCAGACACGGCTTCGCCGGGGCTGCGTAACCACAGCAGGCGAGCACCGGCGGCTGCGGCCACCTCCACATCCAGACAGGCCACGGTCCCCACATTGAAACCGATACGCTCGACCGAACCGGTCCAGCTTGC